>NZ_ASZV01000016.1:0-152897 GCF_000442475.1 Ralstonia sp. AU12-08
GCCATCGTCGGGCGCGTCCTTTCTTTGCCTACCTTTCTTTGGCAAGACAAAGAAAGTAGGTCGGCCCCGGCAGGGGACGAAACAGAGATGGACCAAAAACGCGCCCCCCAGCGTAAACTTCAGGATATCCAACCCCGAAGGAGCCCCCCATGACCCGCGCACTCACACTCACTACGCTGCTGTGTGCGCTAGCAATAACGGTAACGGCCTGCGACCGCCACCCATCCCCGTCCAGCCCGCCCACACCGCAGACCACCAAAGCCGAAAAAGCCGCCGCCGCCCTGGCCAAGGCCGCCGCCGAATTCAAATGCCCGTCACCATCGGCCCGCTTCATGATCGACGACGGCACGAACCGCGGCCCCAACCAGCCCGTACGCACCAACTGCACCACGGCCTACGCCACCTGCGACGCCCAGTCGCAAGCTGTCTTCGACCACTGCCCGAGCGGCCAGGTTTTCGATAAGCGCTTTTCCATCTGCGTCGTGAAAGACGCGTGCGATGAGGTGCGGTCCTAAGCCCCGCGAGTCAGCACCGGCTTCCTCCGCGTGTTGCCCTCGACGCATCGCGTTCCGAACGCCGAACGTGAGGTTCTGAACAGCAATCACGGGGCCTTGAACAGGGAATGCGAGGTTCCGAACGCAGCCCCCCGAGGTTCAGAACTCCACGCACCGAGTCCGGAGCCGCAACCACGGCGTCTGGAACGCAAAACGCCGAGCTTTGAGCCCGGCGTCTGGTGTTCCTGAACCTCAAGTGCCGCGTTCCGAACCTGAAATGTCGAGTCCGAAACGCCGTGCGCCTACAGCGCCTCGCGCGTGACCAAGAAGACTTGGTCTTCGCCCGCGCTGGTCGGCAGCCAGACCAGATCAAGATCGGGGAACGCCGCTTCGACGTTCTCGCGCTCATTGCCAATCTCCACCACCAGCACGCCATGCGGCTTCAGGTGGCGCGGCGCATCGGCCAGGATGCGGCGCACGATGTCCATGCCGTCATTGCCACCAGCCAGGGCCATGCGTGGCTCGGCGAGGTACTCAGGCGGCAGCGCCTGCATCGAGGTTTCATTCACATACGGCGGGTTCGTCAGGATCACGTCGTAGTGCACGCCCGCAGCCAGTGGCGCATACAGATCACCTTCGTGCAGGCGGATGCGGTCTTCCAACTTGTATTCGTCGACGTTGCGGTTGGCCACCACCAAGGCATCCGGCGATAGGTCCACCGCATCGATCGTCGCATTCGGCCATTGCAGCGCCGCCAGGATCGACAGGCAGCCGGAGCCGGTGCACAACTCCAGTACGTCAGTCGGACCGTCTTCCTGGTCGATCCACGGTTCCAGGCCTTCTTCCAGCAATTCACCAATGAAGCTGCGCGGCACGATCACGCGTTCGTCCACGTAGAAGCGCATGCCGTGCATGAACGCCTCGTGCGTGATGTAGGCGGCGGGCACGCGGTCGACGGCGCGGCGCTCGATGACCTTGAGCACGGCGGCCACTTCCTCGGGCAGCAGGCGCGCGTCCATGAATGGTTCCAGCGTGTCGATCGGCAGATGTAGCGTGTGCAGGATCAGGTAGGCGGCTTCGTCGTAGGCGTTCTCGCTGCCGTGGCCGAAGACGAGGCCGGCAGCGGTGAAGCGCGACACGGCGTAGCGCAGCAGGTCGCGCACCGTGGTGAAGGGGTGGGAGGCGGGGAGGGTGTGGGCGGTCATGTTTGGCTCAGTGTTGTTTGGCAGCGAGCAGGTCGACGTAGGCCACGTCGAGCAGGTCGGTCTCGGCAATGCCGAGGGCATGCATCAGTTGATGGGCGATGGCCACGCCGTCATCCTCGGATTGGTCATCGCGCAGCACGACTTCAAGTTCGACGAAATCGCCGAGGTCTTTGACGGCATCGACGTGAATACGCGTCTGGCCGGCGAGATACAACTGCCGCACCTTGATGACGCGGCCGGCGGTGCCGATGGCAGCGGCCAGCGTGTCGCGCAAGGCATCGGGCGCGGTGGTCGGCACGATGTTGTAGCTGGACACGCGCGGGCCGGTGCTGTTGGCGCGGAAGTAGTGGATCAGCTCACCGCGTTCAGGCGAAAACTGTCGTAACTTGAGGCGCCCATTCGCGCAGGCGAAGAAGGTGTCGTCCTGGTCGATACGCTCGGGGCCCGAATCCGCGATGGCGGCGGCGCGTTCCAGCAGCGCCACTACGTCGCGTACTCGCGCCTTGATCTCGACGTTGCGGGCCATCAAGCGATCAACGTTTCCAACACGCGGCGATACACGTTCTTCAGCGGCTCGATAAAGGCCACCTCCACGTGCTCGTCGATCTTGTGGATGCTCGCGTTTGGCGGGCCGAATTCGATCACCTGTGGGCAGATCTTGGCGATAAAGCGGCCGTCCGAGGTGCCGCCGGTGGTCGACAGTTCGGTGGTCACGCCACACTCGGCCTGGATGGCGGAAGCGAGCGCTTCGGACAGGTCGCCGCGCTCGGTCAGGAAGGGCTCGCCGCCCAGCGTCCAGTCGAGTTTGTAGTCGAGGCCGTGCGCATCGAGGATGCTGTGCACACGTGCCTTCAGGCCGTCCGGCGTGCTGGCCGTCGAGAAGCGGAAGTTGAAGTCGATGGTGACGTGGCCCGGGATGATGTTCGTCGCGCCCGTGCCGCCGTGAATGTTCGACATCTGCCACGTCGTCGGCGGGAAGTATTCGTTGCCGTTGTCCCAGGTGGCGGCGGCCAGTTCCGCCAGCGCGGGCGCAGCCAGGTGGATCGGGTTCTTGGCCAGATGCGGATACGCGATGTGGCCCTGCACGCCATTCACCGTGAGCTTGCCCGACAGCGAACCGCGTCGCCCGTTCTTGACCATGTCGCCGAGCGTGGACACCGACGTCGGCTCGCCGACCACGCAGTAGTCGAGGCGTTCGCCGCGTGCGCGCAGCAGGTCGCACACCTTGACGGTACCGTCGTGCGCCGGGCCTTCTTCATCGCTGGTGATCAGGAAACCGATTGAGCCGGCGTGGTCCGGGTGCTTGGCGACAAATTCTTCCGACGCGACCACGAAGCCGGCGATGGACGTCTTCATGTCCGCCGCGCCGCGCGCGTAGAGCTTTCCATCACGGTGCGTGGGCTCGAACGGATCGGAGTGCCATTGTTCGACGGGGCCGGTGGGCACCACATCGGTGTGGCCCGCGAAGACGAGCAGCTTGCCTGCGGTGCCTGCCGTGCCGCGCTTGACGGCCCACAGGTTGGTCACGCGAAAGTGGTCCGGGCCGCTGACCACGGTTTCGCATGTGAAGCCGGCGGCGGTCAGGCGTTCGATCAGCACGTCCTGGCAGCCCTTGTCTTCGGGCGTGACGGAGCGGCGGCGGATCAGGTCTTCAGTGAGGGCAAGCGTGGGCGACATGTCGGTCACGGTGATGTTGTTTGGGTTAGAACAGGCCGGCGTACTGGTCCGCCGAGAAACCGACGTTGACGCTCTTGCCGTGCACCAACACCGGCCGCTTGATCAGCGACGGGTTGGCTTGCATCAGTTCGATGGCGCCGGCTTCGTCCTCTGCACGCGCCTTGTCGGCATCCGACAGCGCGCGCCACGTGGTGCCCTTGCGGTTGAGCAACGTCGTGAGCGGCACATGCTTGAGCCAACCGGCCAGCATATCGGCGCTTACGCCCTGTTTCTTGAAATCGTGGAACGTGTACGCAACGCCGTTCGATTCGAGCCACGTGCGGGCTTTCTTCACGGTGTCGCAGTTGGGAATGCCGTGCAGGGTCGTCATGGTGTCAATGTTGGGTGGCGACGATGAGCGCTGCGATGGCCAGCACAAAACCGATGGCGGCCAGCCAAGTCATGCGCTTCAGGCGCCGTTCGAGCCGCGCGGCTTCGTTGCGCAGGGCGTCGATGGTGATGGCGTGCTGCTCGGCGAGCAGCTTGACGGATTCGGCCTGCTGCAGGATCGCCGCTTCCAGCTCGGCAATACGTGCAGTCTGGGTATTCGGGTCGGACGCGGCACTGTCCGTACGAGCAGGTTCGGTGCCGGTCTTCTTGCGGTTCTTGAACTTGTCGATGGTCTTGTTCGCCTGCTCCAGGATGGTGGGCAGCAACGACAAGACAGTACCGATGGTGTTCGGATCAAGACCCATGATGCGTTGGCGCAGTTTGTCGAATTTTCCGGACATGCTGCGTTCAGGTTGGTTGGCGTGCCGGTCAGACTACACGACACGCCAGCCGTTCCGGCTTAGTCGCCCTTAGTCGCCACGGAGCAGCTCGTTCAGGCCAACCTTGGCGCGCGTCTTGGCGTCGACCTTCTTGACGATCACGGCGCAGTACAGGCTGTGCGTGCCGTCCTTGCTCGGCAGGTTGCCCGCCACCACCACCGAGCCTGCCGGGATGCGGCCGTAGCTGACTTCACCGGTTTCGCGGTCGTAGATCTTGGTCGACTGACCCAGGTACACGCCCATGGAGATCACCGAGTTCTCTTCCACGATCACGCCTTCCACCACTTCCGAACGCGCGCCGATGAAGCAGTTGTCTTCAATGATGACCGGGTTGGCCTGCAGCGGCTCCAGCACGCCGCCGATGCCCACGCCGCCCGACAGGTGCACGTTCTTGCCGATCTGCGCGCACGAACCGACGGTGGCCCACGTGTCGACCATCGTGCCTTCATCCACATAGGCACCGATGTTCACGTACGACGGCATCAGCACAGCGTTCTTGGCGATGAACGAACCACGGCGCGCCACGGCCGGCGGCACCACACGGAAGCCACCCGCGGCAAAGTCTTCGGCCGTGTAGTTGGCGAACTTGCTCGGCACCTTGTCGTAGAACTGCGTGAAGCCGCCAGCAGCCATCGGCGCGTTGTCTTCCAGGCGGAACGACAGCAGCACGGCCTTCTTGATCCACTGGTTGACGATCCACTCGCCGTCCTTCTTCTCGGCCACGCGCAGCGCGCCCTTGTCGAGCTGGCCGATCACGTTGGCCACAGCTTCGCGGACATCGGCCGGAGCGGCCTT
The DNA here is from genome assembly GCF_000442475.1 of Ralstonia sp. AU12-08. Classification (NCBI taxonomy): domain Bacteria; kingdom Pseudomonadati; phylum Pseudomonadota; class Betaproteobacteria; order Burkholderiales; family Burkholderiaceae; genus Ralstonia; species Ralstonia sp. AU12-08. Next base: position 4,981 of record NZ_ASZV01000016.1, read on the forward strand.
GGGCGACAGGTTGGCGCGGTCTTCCCACGCTTGATCGATCAGGGATTGCAGTTGTTGCGTCATGGCTTGTTGGCTCTAGGAAAGATTCGAAAAAGGGGTAGGGGATCAGCGTTGCTGGCAAAACTCGACAATGCGGCGCGCGCCTTCCAGGCATTCGTCCACGCCGGCCACGAGGGCAATGCGCACGTAGTCCTGGCCAGGGTTCGTGCCGTGCGCCTCGCGGGCGAGGTAGCTGCCCGGCAGCACGGCGACGTTCTTGGCAGCCAGCAGCTGGCGTGCGAATTCGGTGTCCGACAGGCCCGTGCGCTTGACGTTGGCCCACAGGTAAAAGGCCGCGTCAGGCAGGGCCACGTCCAGCACCTCGGCCAGCATCGGCGTGACTTGCTGGAACTTCTTGACGTACTGCGCGCGGTTGTCGCGCACGTGGGCCTCGTCGTTCCATGCGGCGATGCTAGCGGATTGCACTGACGGGCTCATCGCGCTGCCGTGATACGTGCGATACAGCAGGTAGGCCTTGAGCAGTTTGGCGTCACCCGCCACGAAGCCCGAGCGCATGCCCGGCACGTTGGAGCGTTTGGACAGGCTGGAGAACATCACCAGCCGATCAAAGCCGCGGCCCAGTTGGTGCGCCGCCTGCAGCGCGCCCAGCGGCGGGTTGGCCTCGTCGAAATAGATTTCGGAGTAGCACTCGTCCGACGCGATGATGAAGCCGTATTCGTCCGACAGCGCGAAGAGCTGCTTCCAGTCTTCCAGCGTGAGCACGGCGCCGGTCGGGTTGCCCGGGCTGCACACGAAGACGAGCTGCACGTTGCGCCATTCCTCGGGCGTGATCGAATCGAAGTCGGGCGCGTAGTTACGCGCCGGGTTGCTGTTGGCAAACAGCGGCGTCGCGCCAGCCAGCAGGGCCGATCCTTCGTAGATCTGATAGAACGGGTTCGGGCACAGCACGCGGGCACCGGGCTTGCTGCCGTCGATCACGGTCTGCGCGAACGAGAACAGCGCCTCGCGCGAACCGTTGACGGGGATGACCTCGGTGGCCGGATCGACCTTCGGCAGGCCGTAGCGGCGCTCCAGCCATGCGGCGATGCACTGTCGCAGTGCATCGGAACCCAGCGTCGTGGGATAATTCGCCAGCCCGCCGAGCGCGGCGACGAGCGCATCCTTGATGAGCGCAGGCGTCGGGTGCTTGGGTTCGCCGATGCCGAAGCTGATCGGCGTATGCGCGGCGCTGGGCGTCACGTCCTTGACGAGCGCTTTCAGTTTTTCGAACGGATACGGCTGCAGGGCGGACAGGCGCGGATTCACGGTGCGGGGCGGGTTGGGTGAGCAAGCTCGGCGCTTGCGGGCGGAGCCCGAAATTATACGGCTAACTGCGCGGCCAACGTGTGTTGGCCACCGGATGGGTCACCTCGGACATTGCAGGAAGCGGCGGTTTTCCGCCGTTTTTTATTGGATTCATGACAACGATTGCCTCTTCGGCGCCCTCAGCAGACGGCGCCACCCATCACGAGCCGCAATGGACGGCGGCACTGTTCATCCTCGTGGGTGCCTCGGTCTGGGGGATTTCCTGGTATCCGTACCGCCTGCTCGCTGGCTGGGGACTGGGCAGCATGCTGGCCTCTTCGGTGACGGGTGCCGTGGCCGCCGTGATCGCGGCCGTGGTGCTGCGGCGGCACTTTCCCACTTTCCAATGGTCTTGGGTGATCCCAGCGCTGGGGCTGGCAGCGGGCATCACCAATGCAGGCTTCGTCTGGGGCACGGTGCACGGCACGGTCATGCGTGTGCTGCTGCTGTTCTATCTCACGCCAGTGTGGACGGCGCTGCTGGCGCGCTTTTGGCTGCATGAGCGCCTGGGGCTGCGCGGCGGTATTTTGCTCGCATTGGCCTTGTCGGGAGCCATGCTGATGTTGTGGTCGGGGCGGGCCGGTACGCCGTGGCCGGGTTCGGCGGCGGAATGGGCGGGGTTGATTGCCGGCTTGGCTTTCGCGTGTAACAACGTGCTCTCGCGCCTGGCGGGGCAGCGTCACCCGACCATGCGGCCGGAAATGCGTACCGTGGTCGTCTTTACCGGTTCTGCCCTGGTGGGCTTGCCGGCGGCAGTTCTGCTCGACGGTGTGCAGGCGATGCCCGCCGCAATCGCGCAACCCAACACATGGATGCTGCTGCTCGGTATGGCATGTGTGCTGGTGGGCGGCAATGCCATGGTGCAGCGCGGTTTGCAGCGGCTGCCGGCCAATCGCGCCGCGCTGCTGATGCTGTTCGAGATTGTGGTGGCGGCCGTGTCGTCGGCGCTGCTTACGTCTGAGCGCTTGTCGATGCAGGAAATGGTGGGCGGTGCCTGCATCATCCTGGCGGGCGCGCTGTCGGGCCTGTCGCGGCGCAAGTAGCGCGCAGGCGTTTCACGAATCCATCAAGGAGTGGGTTGATGTCGCTTCGTTTGATTTCCGTTGCGCTGGTTGCCGCCTTGGCAATGTCGGGTGTGTCCGCCCAAGCCGCACCTGCTGCTGAGAACGGCCCCGCATATGGCCCCCGGCTGGAGGGCTTCGACTATCCGGCACCCGTCCACCTGTTCAAGTTCGAATCCCAGGGTAACGCGCTGGAGATGGCCTATCTGGACATCAAGCCCGAGCAGGCCAACGGCCAGGTCGCAGTGCTGCTGCACGGCAAGAATTTTTGCGCGGCCACCTGGGAAGGCACGATCCAGGCGTTAACGGGCGCCGGCTATCGCGTGATCGCGCCGGACCAGATTGGCTTCTGCAAATCGAGCAAGCCGCGTGCGTATCAGTATTCGTTCCAGCAACTGGCGAGTAACACGCACGCGCTGCTGGCCTCGCTGGGCATTCAGCAGGCCATCGTGATCGGCCACTCGACCGGCGGCATGCTGGCCACGCGCTATGCGCTGATGTATCCGACCGAAGTTTCGCGGCTGGTGATGATCAACCCGATCGGCCTGGAAGACTGGAAGGCCAAGGGTGTGCCATCCATGACGGTCGACCAATGGTTTGCGCGCGAGAAGCAGACCAACGCCGAGCGTATTCGCGCGTACGAGCAATCCACGTACTACGCGGGCCAATGGCGTGCGGACTACGAACCCTGGGTGCAGATGCTGGCCGGCATGTACCGCGGCCCGGGGCGGGACCTGGTGGCGTGGAACTCGGCGCTGCTGTACGACATGATCTACACGCAGCCCGTGGTGTACGAATTCGGCCAAGTGCGCCCTTGGACACTGCTGCTGATCGGCCAGAAGGACACCACCGCCATCGCCAAAGACACTGCGCCGCCGGAAGTGCGCGCCCGCCTGGGCAACTACCCGGAACTGGGTCGGGCGACTGCCAAGGCCATTCCGCGTGCGACGCTGGTGGAATTTCCGGATGCGGGCCATGCGCCACAAATTCAGGACGCTGCTGCGCTGCACCAGGCATTGCTGGAGTGGCTAGCCAGCCCGGATATTTCCCGCACGCGCAGGCCGGATTGATGTCGGCATGTCCGAAAGGTGAAATTGCTGACAAATCCTCAGCAATTTGCCTTCTGGGATCGCAAATTTCGTCCATTTTTGTGCCATTCGTATTGGCTGGAGCCCGGGTGCCCGATGGTATGATGACGCCATCCGCGCCCCCGGCGCGCGCCTTGCAATCCCGCGCCCCGTGGCGTTGACGTGATTGCGACAGCGCAAGTCTCGGGCGCCCGCTTCATCACTCTTACTGATCCCTTCGAGACGACCTCAACGTGCGCCTCTCCTCGATCAAGCTCGCAGGCTTCAAGTCTTTCGTCGATCCGACCAATTTCCATGTTCCGGGCCAGCTCGTCGGCATCGTCGGCCCGAACGGTTGCGGTAAATCCAACATCATCGATGCCGTGCGCTGGGTGCTCGGCGAATCACGCGCTGCGGAACTGCGCGGCGAATCGATGCAGGACGTCATCTTCAACGGCTCCACGCAGCGCAAGCCCGCTGGCCGGGCCAGCGTCGAACTCGTGTTCGACAATGCCGAAGGCCGCGCCGCTGGCCAGTGGAGCCAGTACGCCGAAGTGGCGGTCAAGCGCGTCCTGAGCCGCGATGGCACCTCGTCGTACTTCATCAACAACCAGGCGGTGCGCCGCCGCGACATCCAGGACATCTTCCTCGGCACGGGTCTGGGCCCGCGCGCCTACGCCATCATCGGGCAGGGGATGATCTCGCGCATCATCGAGGCCAAGCCCGATGACATGCGCATTTTCCTGGAAGAAGCTGCGGGCGTGTCCAAGTACAAGGAACGCCGCCGCGAAACCGAAAACCGCCTGTCCGACACGCGCGAGAACCTGACCCGCGTGGAAGACATCCTGCGCGAACTCGGCACCAACCTCGAGAAGCTTGAAGGCCAGGCTGAAGTTGCGCAGCGCTTCCAGGCTCTGCAGGCCGACGGCGAAGAAAAGCAGCATCTGCTGTGGCTGTTGCGCAAGCGCGAGGCGCAAGGCGAGCAGGAGCGCCATCAGCGCGCCATCGAACAGGCGCAGATCGATCTCGAAGCGCAGACCGCGCAGTTGCGCCACATCGAGGCTGAGCTGGAAACGATGCGCGTTGCGCACTACGCATCGTCCGACGCCATGCACGCCGCACAGGGCGCGCTGTACGAGGCCAACGCCGAAGTCAGCCGCCTGGAAGCCGAGATCCGCTACGTGGTGGAGTCGCGCAACCGCATCCAGCAGCAGATCGCCACGCTGACCGCGCAGCAGGATCAATGGCACACGCAGGGCGATCAGGCGCAGGAAGACCTGGCCGCCGCCGAAGAAGAGCTCGCCATGGCCGAGGAGCGCGCTGCGCAGGCGGCCGAGGAAGTCGCTCGCAAGTCCGACGAGCTGCCTAGCCTGGAGGCCCAATGGCGCGATGCGCAGACCGCGCTGAACGACCAGCGCGCCGCCATCCTGCAATCGGAGCAGGCGCTCAAGCTAGAAGCCGCGCACCAGCGCAACGCCGATCAGGCCTTGCTGCAACTGCAGCAGCGCCGCGAACGTCTGTCGCAGGAATCCTCCGGTCTCGACAGGCCGGACGACGTGCAGCTCGAAACACTGCGCGCCGAGCTGGCCGAACAGGAAGAGGTGCTGGCCGAAGCGCAGGCCGCGCTGGAAGACGCCGAGACGCAGCTTCCGCAGCTCGACGAGGCGCGCCGCGCCGCGCAGGAGCGCGTGCAAGCGGAAGCCGCCGCCATCGCCAGCCTGGAAGCCCGTCTTGCCGCGCTCAAGCAGTTGCAGGAGAACGTGCAGACCGACGGCAAGGTCCAGCCGTGGCTGGCCAAGCATGAACTGAGCGAACTGCCGCGCTTCTGGAAGAAGCTACAGATCGAGCAGGGCTGGGAGCCCGCGCTCGAAGCCGTGCTACGCGAGAAGCTCGGCGCGCTGGAGGTTTCCAACCTCGATTGGATCAAGGCGTTTGCCGCTGACGCGCCGCCCGCCAAGCTGGCGTTCTATGCGCCGCCGCCAGCTGCGCGTCCGGTGGAGGCGCCGGCCGGGCTGCGTCCGCTGATGTCGCTGCTGCAGGTGACCGAGCCAGGCATCCGCGCCGTGCTGCAAGACTGGCTGGCCGACGTCTACATCGCTGACGACATGCAGGCCGCGCTCACCGAGCGTCCGACGCTGCCGGAAGGCGGTACGTTCGTCGTCAAGGCCGGGCACTTGATCGGCCGTTCATCGGTGCAGTTGTATGCGCCCGATTCCGAGCAGGCCGGCATGCTGGCCCGCGCGCAGGAAATCGAGAACCTGCAGAAGCAGGTGCGTGCGCAGATGCTGCTGTCGGATGAGGCCAAGAGCGCCGCTGTGCGTGCAGATGCGGCCTACACCCAGGCCAGCCAGGCACTGCTGCATGTGCGGGCCCGCGCCGATCAGGCCACGCGCCGTGTGCACGTGCTGCAGATGGACGTGCTCAAGCTCTCGCAGGCCATGGAGCGCTACAACGCCCGCAGCGGCCAGATCGACAGCGAGCTGGAAGAGATCCGCGCACAGATCGAAGAGCAGCGCGCCATCCGTGCCGAATCCGAAGCGACCTTCGAGCAGCACGACGCGGCACTCGCCGATCTGCAGGCGCGCTTTGAAGACAACCAGCAGGCGTTCGAGGCGCTCGAGGTTCGCCTGAGCGATGCGCGGAATGCCTTGCGCGATCAGGAGCGCGGCGCACAGGAGGCGCACTTTGCTGAGCGCAATCTGCAGAACCGCATTGCAGAACTGAAGCGCAACATCCAGGTGGCGAGCGATCAAGCACAGCAGATCGTGCTGACGCTGGAAAACGCCCGCGCCGAACTCGAAACCATCAACGAGCAGACCGCGCACACGGGCCTGCAGGAAGCGCTGGAGCGCCGTGCCGAGAAGGAAGAAAAGCTCGGCGCAGCGCGCATTGAACTGGATGCACTGACGGCCCAGTTGCGTGCCTTCGATGAGCAGCGCCTGACCGCTGAACGCGCCCAGCAACCGCTGCGCGACCGCATTACCGAACTGCAGTTGAAGGAGCAGGCCGCACGCCTGAACCAGGAGCAGTTCTCCGAGCAGCTCGCCACCGCCAACGTGGATGAAGCTGCGCTGGCCGAGCGTCTGACGGGCGACCTCAAGCCCTCGTACCTGCAAGGTGAAGTCACGCGTATCAACAACGCCATCAATGCGCTGGGCCCGGTCAACATGGCTGCGCTGGATGAGCTGGCTGCTGCGCGTGAACGCAAGGGCTTCCTCGATGCGCAGTCTGCCGACTTGAACGACGCCATCACCACGCTGGAAGACGCGATCCACAAGATCGACCAGGAAACGCGCTCGCTGCTGCAAGGCACGTTCGACCAGGTCAATCACCACTTTGGCGAGCTGTTCCCGACGCTGTTCGGTGGCGGCCAGGCCAAGCTGATCATGACCGGCGAAGAGATTCTCGACGCCGGCGTGCAGGTGATGGCGCAACCGCCGGGCAAGAAGAACTCGACGATTCACCTGCTGTCGGGCGGCGAGAAAGCGCTGACGGCGATTGCACTGGTGTTTGCGATGTTCCAGTTGAACCCGGCCCCATTCTGCTTGCTGGACGAGGTGGACGCGCCGCTGGACGACGCCAACACCGAGCGCTACGCCAACATGGTCAAGCGCATGTCTGACAAGACCCAATTCGTTTTTATTTCTCACAACAAGATTGCGATGGAAATGGCGCAACAGCTCATCGGTGTGACCATGCAGGAACAAGGCGTGTCCCGGATCGTGGCGGTGGATATGGATGCCGCACTGACCATGGCGGAGGCCGCGTAAATGCAAGACAACAACCTGGTCATGGCGCTGCTGGGCGCTGGTGTTGTTTTCGTACTGGTGATCGTGGTCTACAACCAGTGGCAGATTCGAAAGGCACGCCGTCCGGAAGCCTACAACCCGTCTGTTGACGAGGTCCCACGCGGTGAAGGCTGGACAGGGAACGAGCGCCACGAACCGGCGCTGGGTGGCGAGCGAGATGAGGCTGGTCGCGTCGAGCCGCGACTGGAACCCGGCCTCACATCACAGCCGCATGCACCGTCCACCGGTAGCGCGGAAACCGAAGCTGGCGTGATCGGCGCTGAACTCACACCCACCAGCGAAGAGGCTGCGCGGGAAGCTGCTGAAACGGGTCAAGCGGAAGAGGTGGTCGAGCCTGCACCAGGCTCGCTGGAGCCTGCCAACGGCGTGATCGACCCGCTGATCGATTGCATCGTTTCGTTGCACCCCGAGCGCGAAGTGTCGGGCGATCGCCTGTTGCCGGCGCTGTCCAAGCTCCGCCGCGCAGGGACCAAGCAGATCCACGTGGAAGGCCTGAATCCCGCGGCAAACGCCTGGGAAGCCATTCGCGCCGGCCAGCGCTACCTGGATCTGCAGGTGGCTGTGCAACTGGCTAACCGCACCGGCCCGCTCAACGCGTTGGAGTTCTCGGAGTTCATCAACGCGATCGACCCACTGTCGGACGCGGCGGATGCCGTGCCCGAGTTGCCTGACATGAACGAGACCATCGCCAATGCGCGCGAGCTCGACGCGTTTGCCGCCGAGTGCGACGTGCAGCTTGGCGTAAGCGTGATCTCCGACGGCGCACCGTGGTCGGCTGCCTACGTGCAGACCGTGGCCACGCAGGATGGCCTGGTGCTCTCGCGCGATGGCACGCGCTTTACGCGCTACCACGCCGGCACCGACGGCGTGCAGCGCGCGCTGTTCACGCTGCAGTTTGGCGACACCAACTTCCTGCGCGATGACCTGACCGTCAAGGGCGGCCGCCAGATCACGCTGCTGCTGGACGTGCCAGTGGCTGAAGAGGCATCCAAGCCGTTCAAGCTGGTCTGCGAGTACGCTTACACGCTGTCGCAGCGTATGGGCGCGCAGGTGGTGGACGACAACCTGCGTCCGTTGACGGAGCAGTCCTTCGTTGCCATTCAGAAGCATCTGCGGGTGCTGTACGACAAGCTTGAATCGCGCGGCGTGCCCGCCGGTTCCAGCGCCGCGGTGCGCTTGTTCAGCCACTGACGCGTTCCCCATTTCCCATGAGCAAGACCGCAGAACCCGCGTCCGGACCGTCCTCGAAAGACCGGCCCGAGACGCGGGCAGCGTGGCTGCGCGCCACGCTCAACCGCTATGCCCACGAGTACTACGTGCTCGACCAGCCCAGTGTGCCGGACGCCGAATACGACCGGTTGTACCGTGAGTTGGAAGCGCTGGAAGCTGAATATCCGGAACTGAAAACACCCGACTCCCCTACGCTCCGTGTGGGCGGGGCGATCCTGCCGGAGTTTGCGCAGGTCCGGCATGTCATTCCGATGCTGTCGATCCGCACGGAGACCGACACCACCGCCAACGGTGCCCGTGCGTTCGATGCCAGCGTGCGCCGTGAGCTTGGCCTCGATGAGACCGATCCGCCTGTCGAATACGCGGCTGAGCTGAAGTTCGACGGCCTGGCGATCAGCCTGCGCTACGAGCGCGGCTTCCTCTTGCAAGCAGCCACACGCGGTGATGGCACCACGGGCGAAGACGTCACGCAGAACATCCGGACGATCCGCCAGATTCCGCTGGGGCTTACGCCTGTGGACGGGTCTGTGCCCGAGGTGTTGGAAGTACGCGGCGAGGTCTATATGCGCCGCGACGATTTCGAGAAGCTCAATGCCCGTCAGCGTGAGCGCGGCGACAAAACCTTCGTCAACCCGCGCAACACCGCTGCCGGTGCGGTGCGTCAGCTTGACCCGAAGATGGCCGCCGAGCGCCCGCTGTCGTTCTTCGCCTATGGCCTGGGCGAAGTGGTCGGCTGGAGTGGCCTACCCAAGACGCACTCCAGCATGCTCGATGCGCTGCAGGCGTTCGGCTTCCCGGTCAGCAAGGAGCGTGCGGCAGTGAAGGGCGGCGAAGGCCTGGTCGAATTCCACGCCGCCATTGGTGCCAAGCGCGACAGCCTGCCGTTCGATATCGATGGCGTGGTCTACAAGGTCAATGACCTGGCATTGCAACGCGAACTGGGCTTTCGCACGCGCGAGCCGCGCTGGGCGGTGGCGCACAAGTATCCGGCGCAGGAAGCATTGACCACCGTCGAATCGATCGACGTGCAGGTTGGCCGCACGGGCGCCATCACGCCGGTGGCGCGTCTGGTGCCCGTGTTTGTTGGTGGCGTGACAGTCACCAACGCGACGCTGCACAACGAAGACGAAGTCCGCCGCAAGGACGTGCGTGTAGGCGACACCGTGATCGTGCGTCGTGCGGGAGACGTGATCCCCGAGGTGGTGAGCGTGGTGCTCGACCGTCGTCCAATGGATGACGTGCCGGGCAGCGACCTGTTCAACTCACAGCAGCAGCCCAAGTACCCGCCATTCGAGTTGCCGAAGACCTGTCCGGTATGCGGTTCGCATGTGGTGCGCGAAGTGGGCGAAGCGGTGGCGCGTTGCTCGGGCGGCCTGTTCTGCTCGGCGCAGCGCAAGGAAGCGATCCGTCACTTTGCCGGCCGCCGCATGATGGACATTGAGGGCCTGGGCGAGCGCTATATCGACAACCTGGTCGAACTGGACTACGTGCACGGTATTGCCGACCTGTACAAGCTCAAGCTCGAAGACCTTCTCGAGATGAAGCGTCGCGCCGACGAGCGCGACGGCCGGGGGGGCGACACTGCCCCCGAGACCGTTGCCGCCGGCAAGATCGCCACCAAGTGGGCGGAGAACCTGCTTGAGGGTATCCAGGCCAGCAAGACGCCGCCGTTGGCGCGCTTCCTGTTTGCGCTGGGTATTCGCCACGTAGGCGAATCGACCGCCAAGACACTCGCCGATTGGCTGGGCAGTCTGGCCATGATCCGGCGTGCGCCGGCGCCGTTGTTGTTGGCGTTGCCGGACGTGGGCGCAACGGTGGCGGAGGCCATCGCCGATTTCTTTGCCGAGCCGAAGAATCAGCAGGCGTTGGATGCGCTGCTCGAAGCCGGCGTCACCCCCCAGGGTGAGCATGCGCCCAACGCCAAACTACGCGAGAAACTGGAGCCGGCCGAGTTGTACGCCACGCTCGGTGTGCCCAAGTTGACGGCTACGCGCGCCAAGCAATTGGCGGTGGTGGCCCCCACGCTTGCGCAACTGGCGGCTGTGGAAGCCGGGCAGTTGGCCGGCCTACCGGCGGACGTGTCCGCATCGCTGCTCGAATGGCTGGGCGCGCATGATCATCGTGCGCAACTCGTGCAGCTTGATGCACTGCGCAACGAACTGCTCGCAGTCATGCCGGCCGAGGCGGCGGAAGAGGGCATCCTTGCTGGCAAGACCGTCGTGCTGACCGGCACGCTGCCCAACCTCACGCGCGATGACGCCAAGGCGATGCTGGAAGCCGCCGGCGCCAAGGTGTCGGGCTCGGTATCGAAGAAGACCGACTACGTCATCGCCGGTGAAGAGGCTGGCAGCAAGCTCGCCAAGGCAGAAGAGCTGGGGGTGAAGGTTCTGGACGAAGCGGGTATGCTCGCGCTGTTGCAAAAATAGCCAGAAATAGGCTGGAGACTCGGCATGATCCGAAACATCCTCAAAATGGGCGACAGCCGCCTGCTGCGCGTAGCAAAACGGGTCGAACGCTTTAGTACGCCCGAGCTGACCGCGCTGATTGAAGACATGTTCGACACGATGGACGCCGCGCGGGGAGCCGGCCTGGCGGCGCCGCAGATCGGCGTGGACCTGCAGGTCGTCATCTTCGGATTCGATCGCAACGAGCGCTATCCGGATGCGCCAGCGGTGCCCAAGACGGTGCTCATCAACCCGACCATCGAGCCGCTGACCGACGAGACGGAAGAAGGCTGGGAGGGCTGTCTGTCGGTGCCAGGCCTGCGCGGTGTGGTGCCACGCTACACGCGGTTGCGCTATACCGGCTTTGACCAGCACGGCCACACCATCGACCGCATTGCCGAGGGCTTCCACGCGCGCGTCGTGCAACACGAATGCGACCACCTCCAGGGCGTGCTGTACCCCATGCGCGTGAAAGACTTTACCCGCTTCGGCTTTACCGAAATCCTGTTTCCAGAACTGCCTGCAAATCACGACGACTGAGCCGACGGCGGATCGTGACTGTGGGAGCGCCGCACCCGTCCGTGGGGGCGGGTGGGTGCATTTTTCATCCACGACGGAGATGATATGAAGCGTGATGGTTTGAAGGGGTGGCGCCGGCTGGCGCTTGGGATGGCCGCGGTGGCCTTGCTTGGATTGGCGGCGTGCGCCGGTCCGCAGGCGACGGACACGGCCGCCGCACCGGTTGCTGAGAAGCCTCAGGGCCCGGTCTGGCAACGCGTGCATCTGGGCAGCGATGCCGCTGCCTACGACTTCCCGGTCTACGCCAACCATCCGCTCAATGGCGACCTGAGCGGCATCCGCGAAGTCGTGCTCGTGCAGCACGGTCTGCAGCGCAACGGCAACGACTACTACAAAGCTGGTGTTGATCTGCTCGCGGCGAGCGGCCGCAATCCCGATGAAGTCCTGCTGATTGCCCCGAATTTTCCCGGTGAGCCGGATGCGGGCAAGGGCTTCGACGGTATGCCGGTGTGGTCGGTGGACGGCTGGATCGGCGGTTTCAATGCGACCAATGCGCCGTACACCGAGCTGAGCTCGCTAAAGGTGCTGGACGACCTGATCAGCTACGTGACCGACCCGGCGCGCGCCCCCAACGTCAAACGCGTGACGGTGGCTGGCCACTCGGGCGGCGGCCAGATCGTGCAGCGCTACGCCGTGCTTAACAACGTGGACGAGGGCATCCGCAAGCGGGGCATCGACCTGAGCTACGTCATCGCCAATCCGTCGTCGTATCTGTACTTCACGCCGGACCGGCCGCAGGGCAAGGGCTTCGCCCGCTACAGCACCCGCACCTGCCCAGACTACGATCACTACAAGTACGGCATGGTCGACATGGTTCCGTATGCGGCCGGCAAGAGTGGCAAGGTGTTGTTCAGCCGCTATGCACAGCGCCACGTGACGTATCTGGTTGGCACGAGCGACAACGACCCGAACCACCGCGTGCTCGACAAGACCTGCGGTGCCGAAGCCGAAGGCCCGACGCGACTGGACCGCGCCCGCAACTACTGGCGCTACGAGCGTCACCTGGCCGGCCCGCGCAAGCGCATCAATCACCAGTCGCACGAGGTGATCGGCGTGGGGCATGATCAGGCGAAGATGTTCGGCTCGCGTTGCGGTGCGCAGGCCGTGTTCGGCACGCCGGCATCGGCCAACACCACCGGTGCAGCCTGTCAGGCGCCGCAGCGTTGATCTAGCTGCAGCGGCCATAAAAAAACCGGTCAGCGCATTGTGCGTTGACCGGTTTTTTATTTGGGGCAGCGCGTGCCTTAGAACTTCTCGAACGGCCCCAGGAAGCGCCACTGGCCGACCGGCAGGTCGCCCAGCACGATGCGGCCCATGCGGATGCGCTTGAGGCCAACCACCTCCAGGCCCACCTGTTCGCACATGCGGCGGATCTGACGCTTCTTGCCCTCGCGCAGCACGAAGCGCAACTGCTCTTCGTTCTGCCAGCTCACCTTTGCGGGCTTGAGCTCTTCGTCATCGAGCCACAGGCCAAAGCGCAGCTTTTCCAGCAACTCTTCCGGGAAGACCTTGGAGATGTCGTGCTCCACCGGACCTTCCGGTGAATTCCACACCACGCGCACCAGGTACTCCTTCTCGACCGTTGAATCCTCGCCGATCAGGTGGCGCGCCACGCGGCCGTCCTGCGTCAGCACGAGCAGGCCCGTGGAGTCGATATCGAGGCGGCCGGCCGGAGCCAGCGCCTTGCGTTGCCACGGTGCGAAGCGCTTGCGTGTGGGGTCTTCTTCCCACTGGTTTTCCGGCACGAACAGCGCGGCAGCCGGCTGATAGCCGTCTTCCGCCTGGCCAGACACATAACCGACCGGCTTGTGCAGCAGCACGGTCACACGTTCGCCTTGCTCGGAGCGAGCCGACTGATGGATTTCGATAATCGCATCCGGCTTCACACGCGAACCCAACTCGGTGACGGGCTCGCCGTCCACTAGCACCCAGCCGCGCGGAATCCACTCATCGGCCTCGCGGCGCGAGCACAGCCCCAGCTCGGACATGCGCTTGGACAGGCGGACCAGCCCGCTCTCGTCGGCTTGCGGGGCTTGACGCGGTGCCTCTTGCTCGGTGCGGCGGGGGGCGCGCTCTTCACGTTCCGCACGTTGCGGACGATCTTCAAAGCGACGTGGCGGACGATCGTTGTCGAAACGGCGCGGGGGGCGGTCGTCGCCATAGTGACGCGGTGGCCGTTGCTCGTCATCGAATCGACGCGGCGGGCGCTCATCGTCAAAGCGTCGCGGAGGACGCTGGTCGCCATCACGGCGCTGCGCGCGTTGATCGTCGCCATAACGGCGCGGGCGCTCGTCATCGAAGCGTCGTGGCGGACGGCCTTCGAAGCGACGCGGCGGGCGCTCGTCGTCAGGGCGAGGGGGCGGACGTTGATCGTCGCTGAACCGGCGGGGCGGACGTTCATCGTCAAAACGGCGCGGTGGGCGATCTTCGAAACGACGCGGCGGGCGCTCGTCATCAAACCGACGGGGCGGACGTTGGTCGTCGTTGAACCTGCGCGGTGGGCGTTCATCGTCAAACCGGCGTGGCGGGCGATCTTCGAAACGACGCGGCGGACGCTCGTCGTCAGAGCGACGTGGCGGACGTTGATCGTCGTTGAACCTGCGCGGCGGGCGTTCGTCATCAAACCTGCGCGGCGGGCGATCTTCGAAGCGACGCGGCGGACGCTCGTCATCGGAGCGACGTGGCGGACGTTGATCGTCGCTGAACCTGCGCGGCGGGCGTTCATCATCAAACCGGCGCGGTGGGCGATCTTCGAAACGACGCGGTGGCCGCCCGTCATCGGGGCGCCGCGGCGGACGTTGATCGTCGCTGAACCGGCGCGGCGGACGCTCATCATCAAACCGGCGCGGCGGGCGATCGCTTTGCGCGCGACGCGGCGGTTGGCCGCTGTCGTTGTTGCCGTCGCGGCGCGGTGGGCGCGGTTTGCGCTCACCCTCGGCCGGCTCGGGGCGACGTTGCGACGGGCGCAGCGGCAGGCGGTCGCGGTTCAGGTCGGACGCACGCAGCGGCTTGCCGGTGGCGCGTACCGCGTTGCCTTCATCGTCGCGGCGCACGCCGAGCGTGGTGCGCTTGCCCGGGCGGGTGGCGCGTTGGGTCGGGTCGCTGCGGCGCTTGTCGTCGTCGCCCGGGAAATCGTCAGAATCGGTAGTCATGAATCAAGACCGGTAAGGCTGGCGCTCAGATGACGAGCGCATCAAGCAGCTCGCTTTCCAGCGCGAGCTGCAGTTTGGTGTCCTGGGCCAGGCGTGCGCCGTCGACCAGGAAAATGTCTTCCACGCGTTCGCCCAGCGTGTTGATGCGCGCGGTGTGCACCGATACGCGATGGTGGGCGAGCACGCGGGCAATCGCATACAGCAGGCCGGTGCGGTCTGTGGCCGAGATGGACAGCAGGTAGTACTGCCCACGCTCATCCGGGCGCAGATCGACGCGCGGCTTGATCGGGAAGCTGCGGGACTGGCGCGAGATACGTCCGCGTGGCGGTTCGGGCAGGGCGGTTTCGCGCGAAATCTGCTCAGCCAGCTCGTGTTCGACCAGCGTGATGATGTCGCGGTAGTGGCCGGGCTCCACCAGGCCGGTGCCCGTGTCGGCCACCTGGAAGGTGTCGAGCGCGTAGCCGTGCTTGGTGGTGTGGATCTTGGCATCGAGAATCGTCAGGCTCTTGCGCTCGAAGTAGCCGCAGATGCGTGCGAACAGGTCGGGGCGGTCGGGCGAGTACACCGCCACCTGCAACCCTTCGCCCACCGGTGAGATGCGGGCCCGCACGATCGGGATGGTGGTGTCAATCCGGTGATGGAAATGCCGCGTGAACCAGGCGATGTCGCTTGCGCCATGGCGCAGGAACACGCCCACGTCGAGCTGTTTCCACAGGGCGTCGTACGCGGTGTCTTCCACCGTGGCCAGGCGCAGGAGGGCGCGCGCGCGTTCCTTGCGGCCTTCCAGTACGGCGTGCGGGTCGGTGGTTGCACCGCCCAGCGCACGCAGCGTCATGCGATACAGGTCTTCAAGCAGCTTGCCCTTCCACGCATTCCACACCTTCGGGCTGGTGCCGCGAATATCGGCCACCGTCAGCAGATACAGCGCAGTCAGACGTCGCTCATTGCCGACCAGATCGGCAAAACGGCGAATGACATCGGGGTCGCCCACGTCCTGTTTCTGTGCCACCTGGCTCATCGTTAGGTGATGCTCGACCAGCCAGACGATCAGATCGGAATCTTCCTTGGCGAGGCCATGGTCCTTGCAGAAGCGCCGCGCATCGGTCATGCCGAGCACGGAATGGTCGCCGCCGCGTCCCTTGGCGATGTCGTGAAACAGCGCAGCGATGGTCAGCACCCACGGCTTGTCGAAGTTCGCCATCAACTGGCTGCAGAACGGGAACTCGTGCGTGTGCTCGACGATGGCGAAGCGGCGGATGTTGCGCACCACCATCAGGATGTGCTGATCCACCGTGTAGACGTGGAACAGGTCATGCTGCATCTGCCCGACGATGCGCCGGAAGTTGAGCAGGTACCGCCCCAGCACGCTCGTCTGGTTCATCAGGCGCAATGCGTGGGTAATGCCCTGCGGTTGCTGCAGGATCTCCAGGAACAGTGCGCGGTTGGCCGGGTCCTTGCGCCACTTCACATCCATCAGCGTGCGGGCGTTGTAGAGCGCGCGCAGGGTATTGGCAGACAGCCCCTTGATGCCGCGGACCTGCTCGTACAGCAGGAAGGTCTCCAGGATGGCCGTCGGCTCGCGCTGATACAGGTCGGGGTCGGCAATTTCCAGCATCCCCTGGCGCTCGACAAAGCGCTCGTTGATCTTGCGCGTGATGCCAAGCTCGGTCGGGAACAGGCGTGCCTCGATGTTCTGCAGCACCACCGTGTTGAGCTGCGTGACCGCCTTGGCTGCCCAGTAGTAGCGGCGCATGATCTGCTCGCTGGCGCGCTTGGCGGTGGTCGAGCGGTAGCCGAAGGCCTCGGCCAGCTGTGTTTGCAGATCGAAGACGAGCACGTCCTGGCGGCGTCCTGCCAGCATGTGCAGGCGCGCACGGATGGTCTTGAGCAGGCGCTCGTTACTTGCCAGTTCCTGCGCTTCACGGCGCGAAAGCAGCCCGTTGGCAAGCAGCTCGTTCCAGCTCGACCCGAAGCCCGCTGCCCGCGTCATCCACAGGATCACCTGCAGATCACGCAGGCCGCCGGGGCTTTCCTTGCAGTTGGGCTCGAGCGAGTAGGGGGTGTCCTGGTACTTGGCGTGCCGCTGACGCATTTCCAGCAGCTTGGACTGGAAGAAGTCGGTGGCATCCAGGTGGCCTTGGTAGTGTGTCTCGAACGTGCGGTACAGGCCCTCGTCGCCCGTCAGCAGGCGCGCTTCCAGCAGCGACGTTTGCACCGTCACATCCTGTGTGGCTTCGTGGATGCATTCGTCCACAGTGCGCACCGATGAGCCGATATCTAGTCCCATGTCCCAGCAGCGGCCAATAAATGCCTCCAGGTGTGCCTGGAGAGACGCGTCGGGTGCCTGGTCTGCGGCATGCGGCAGCAGCAGGAGAATGTCGACGTCGGAGTGCGGGAACAGCTCGCCGCGCCCGTAACCGCCCACCGCAATCAGCGCGCAATCGGCAGGCATCTGTTCGTCCTGCCAGAGCTGCACTAAAGCGTGGTCCACCGCGCGGGCCAACTTGGTCACAAGTTGGTGCACGTTGGCGTGCTGGTCGAACTGCGCAAACAAGTGCGTACGTTCGGCCTTCAGGGTGTCGCGCGGTGAAATCTCGGGGTTGACGGCAGCGGCGGTATGCATGAATGGAGCGTGAATGAAACAACGACCGGAGGAAATGTCCGGTCGCTGCAAGAGTCGGGCCGACGCTGAGCCGGCCGCTGCGGTGCGCTCGTGGGTGGGCGCACCGTTTGGTTCAATCAGGCCGTAGCCGGCGTACCTTCGTGCACGAAATCCGGTGGCGGAGGCGTCAGTGCCGATACGGTCAGCACTTCATAGCCGGTTTCCGTCACCAGCAGGGTGTGCTCCCATTGGGCCGACAGACTGCGGTCACGCGTCTTGACGGTCCACTGGTCGGGCATCGTACGGATGTCGCGCTTGCCCGCGTTGATCATGGGTTCGATCGTGAAGATCATGCCGGCCTTCAGTTCCATGCCAGTGCCCGGACGGCCGTAGTGCAGGATCTGCGGGTCCGCATGGAACACCTTGCCGATGCCGTGGCCGCAATATTCACGCACCACGCTGTAGCCGGCGGCTTCGGCGTGCTGCTGGATCACGTGGCCAATGTCGCCCAGGCGCGCACCCGGGCGCACGGCGGCAATGCCCTTCCACATGCACTCGAACGTCACCTGCGTCAGACGCTTGGCCAGGATCGAGCCCTCACCGACGATGAAGGTGCGGCTGGTGTCGCCGTAATAGCCTTCCTTGGTGATGACGGTGATGTCCAGGTTGACGATGTCACCGTTCTTGAGCACCTTGTCGGTCGGAATACCGTGGCAGATCACGTCGTTGACCGATGTGCAGATCGAGGCGGGGAAGGGGGGGTAGCCGGGCGGCGCATAGTTGAGGGGCGCCGGCACGGTGCCTTGCACGTCACGCATGTAGGCATGGCACAACTCGTTCAGCTTGCCCGTGGTCACCCCCGGTTTGACGAACGGGGTGATGTAATCCAAGACTTCGGACGCAAGCCGGCAGGCCACGCGCATGTGCGCAATGTCTTCGGCGGTGTGAATGGTAACGGCCATGCTGTGACTTTTTCTGCACGTGGGCGCGCAAGGCGCCACGTTGTATCTAAAGCATGAATTATCGCACCAAAGCGGCCCGGACGGGGTTTTTGGGCATCCGGCGCTGGTCTCGGTCCGTCCTGCGGCAATGCTCGGAAGGTCTTGAGTTGCTTGGGTTTTTGGGGCTATAATCGCTGGCTGAGCAGATTGTCGGCCATGTGGCTGGTGTTGCTTGAAATCGCGAGCCGCTTCACCGCGGGTGTCCGTCGTATCGCATGCGAGGGATGTCTGAGGCGGCTTTAGACCTAACCCGACTGGAGAATTTCATGTCCGTAACCATGCGCGAAATGCTGGAAGCCGGTGTCCACTTTGGCCACCAAACCCGCTTCTGGAACCCGAAGATGGCCCCCTTCATTTTCGGCCATCGCAACAAGATTCACATCATCAACCTGGAAAAGACGCTGCCGATGTACCTGGACGCACTCAAGTACGTGCGCCAACTGGCAGCCAACCGGGGCACCATCATGTTCGTCGGCACGAAGCGTCAGTCGCGCGAGATCTTGGCTGAGGAAGCCGCTCGTGCAGGCATGCCGTTCGTCGACAGCCGCTGGCTCGGCGGTATGCTGACCAACTTCAAGACGGTCAAGACCTCGATCAAGCGCCTCAAGGACATGGAAGCCGCCAAGGAAGCTGGCGCGACCGACACCATGAGCAAGAAGGAAGCGCTGATGTTCGAGCGCGAAATGGACAAGCTGACCAAGTCCATCGGCGGTATCAAGGACATGGGCGGCATTCCGGACGCCATCTTCGTGGTGGACGTTGGTTACCACAAGATTGCCGTGACCGAAGCTGCCAAGCTGGGCATTCCGGTGATCGGCGTGGTTGACACGAACCACTCGCCGGAAGGCATCGACTACGTCATCCCGGGTAACGACGACTCGAGCAAGGCTGTTGCACTGTACGTGCGCGGCGTGGCCGACGCGATCCTGGAAGGCCGTGCCAACGCGGTCCAGGAAGTCGTGGAAGCCGCTCGTGGTGGCGACGACTTCGTCGAAGTCCAAGAAGGCTAAATCACAAGAAGGCGCGCGCCCGCCGCATTGCCGAGCGGGAAGCGCGTCAGGCCATATCGATGATGCACTGCAAACGCGCTGCATCAAAGGTGAAGGCCAAACAGGGGCGCGTAACAAACGCCCCTTTTTTTTAATTTGTCATGCGGATGTCCCACGCGCGTCGTATCTCGTGGGGCGGCCGGATGGAAACCGGACGACAGGCCGGCGCGAAGCGAAAACGCAAAGACCGTTTCAGCGCGCGACCGGACGACGATCTGAAACAAGGAGCATGAAATGGCGGCAATTACCGCAAGCATGGTGGCAGAACTGCGCGCGAAGACCGACGCGCCGATGATGGAATGCAAGAAGGCCCTGACGGAAGCCGAAGGCAACCTGGAAAAGGCTGAAGAAATCCTGCGCGTGAAGCTGGGCAACAAGGCCGGCAAGGCTGCCTCGCGCATCACCGCTGAAGGCGTTGTGGCGGCTGCCGTGGACGGCACCACCGGCGCGCTGGTCGAGATCAACTGCGAAACCGACTTCGTCTCGAAGAACGATTCGTTCCTGGCCTTCGCCAACTCGGTGGCAGCACTGATCGCCAAGAGCAACCCGGCTGACGTCGCCGCTATCGGCGCACTGCCGCTGTCGCAAGACGGCTTCGGCCCCACGGTTGAAGACGTGCGCGTGGGCCTGATCGGCAAGATCGGCGAGAACATGACGATCCGCCGCTTCAAGCGCTACGAAGGCAGCACGCTGACGTCGTACCTGCACGGCGCCCGTATCGGTGTGATGGTGGCGTTCGAGGGTAGCGAAGAGGCAGCCAAGGATGCGGCAATGCAAGTTGCAGCCATGAAGCCGGTGTCGCTGTCGGCTGATGACGTGCCGGCTGATCTGGTCGCGAAGGAGCGCAGCGTTGCTGAGCAGAAGGCTGCTGAATCGGGCAAGCCGGCCGAAATCGTTGCCAAGATGGTGGAAGGCAGCGTGCAGAAGTACCTGAAGGAAGTTTCGCTGCTGAACCAGCCGTTCGTGAAGAACGACAAGCAGACCGTTGAGCAGATGCTCAAGGCTGCCAACACGACCGTGAAGGCTTTCACGCTGTACGTGGTGGGCGAGGGCATCGAGAAGAAGCAAGACGACTTCGCTGCTGAAGTGGCTGCCCAGGTGGCTGCTGCAAAGCAACAGGCGTAATGCTGCGTCGATTGCTTCCGATGGAGCGGGGATTCGCCCGCCGGTGCAGGCCGGCAGGGCAACTTTTCTCCATCGGCGCGATCGTATAATGCCGAGCAAACAGGGCACCGCAAGGTGCCCTGTTTGTAGGTGCAGCCTGCTTGCGCGGGCATCGTTTGGCTGAACTGAGCCCAGACGGCTTCCGCGCAAGAAGGTTGCGAGATGAGCGAAGCCCCGCTTCGTCTGTCGCAGCTGTCATTCCCCCTTTCCTGTCTCCCGTACCAGGAATCGTCAAGAGGATCTCCATGCCTGCCTACAAGCGCGTTCTACTCAAACTTTCCGGCGAAGCCCTGATGGGCGATGATGCCTTCGGCATCAACCGCAGCACCATCGAGGGGATGGTCAACGACATCGCCGAAATCGTGAAGCTGGGCGTGCAGGTGGCGGTGGTGATCGGCGGCGGCAACATCTTCCGCGGTGTCGCGGGCGGTGCGGCCGGCATGGATCGCGCCACGGCCGATTACATGGGCATGCTCGCCACGATGATGAACGCACTGGCCCTGCAGGATGCCATGCGCCACGCCAACCTCGAAGGCCGCGTGCAATCTGCGCTGCGCCTAGACCAGGTGGTTGAGCCGTACATCCGCCCCCGTGCGATTCGCCAGCTGGAAGAGGGCAAGATCGTGATCTTCGCGGCCGGCACGGGCAACCCGTTCTTCACCACCGACACTGCAGCGGCGCTGCGCGGCTCGGAAATCGGTGCCGAGATCGTTCTCAAGGCCACCAAGGTTGATGGCGTTTACACCGCTGACCCGAAGAAGGATCCGAGCGCCACCCGCTACACCACCATCACGTTCGACGAGGCCATCTCGCGCAACCTGCAGGTGATGGATGCAACCGCTTTTGCGCTGTGCCGCGACCAGAAGCTGCCGATCAAGGTGTTCTCGATCCAGAAGCCGGGCGCGCTCAAGCGTGTGATTCTGGGTGAAGACGAAGGCACGCTGGTGCACGTCTGAGGCAGGTAGCCTAGCTGCCTTGTCAGCGCCTTTTTTACCGCTCGCTGACCCCGTGTAAATGGCGTTGGCGAGCGGCTTCCATGTAAAATCGCCTATTGTCTTTTTGGTCTTGCCGGTGCCCTGTGTCGAATTCCGGGGCGCATGTCCGGCAGGCCGCCGTTATCGTTCGGAGGAAGTATGAGCGTCGCCGATGTTAAGAAGAATGCCGAGCAGAAGATGCAGAAGTCGATCGAGGCTCTCAGGACGGATCTGGCCAAGATCCGTACTGGCCGTGCCCACACCGGTCTGCTCGATCACGTGCAAGTCGACTACTACGGCTCGATGGTGCCGATCAGCCAGGTCGCCAACGTGACGCTGGTGGACGCGCGCACGATCGGCGTGCAACCGTGGGAAAAGAAGATGGTGCAAGCCGTCGAGAAGGCCATCCGTGAGGCGGATCTGGGCCTGAACCCCGCCACCATGGGGGACATCATCCGCGTCCCGACGCCCGCGTTGACCGAAGAGCGCCGCAAGGAACTGACCAAGGTCGTCAAGGGCGAAGGCGAAGACGCCAAGGTCGCCGTGCGCAACCTGCGCCGCGATGCGAACGAACAGCTCAAGAAGCTGGTCAAGGACAAGGCCATCTCGGAAGACGACGAGCGTCGCGGTGGCGACGACGTGCAGAAACTGACCGACAAGTTCGTCGCCGAGATCGACAAGCTGGTTGCCGAGAAAGACAAGGAAATCATGACGGTGTAAGGCCGTCTCCCACGGCCGGCGCGTTGAGTGCCGGTTGCGGGAAGCCCGATTCATGCATATTAGTTCCACACAGGCGGTGCCGGACACCGCTGATACCCCGCGCCACGTTGCCGTTATCATGGATGGCAACGGCCGTTGGGCCACCGAGCGCCATTTGCCGCGCGTGGCGGGGCACAGCCGTGGCCTCGATGCCGTGCGCGCAACGGTTGAAGCTGCGGCGCGCCGAGGTGTCGGTTATCTGACACTGTTCGCCTTCAGTTCCGAGAACTGGCGCCGCCCGGCTGAAGAAGTCACCTTCCTGATGAAGCTGTTCATGACAGCGCTGCGCCGCGAGGTGAGCAAGCTGCATGCGAATGGCATCCGCTTGCGCGTGGTGGGTGATCTGTCGGCGTTCAGCCCGCGCATTCAATTGCTGATCCGCGAGGCGGAGGCCAAGACGGCTGCCAATCCAGGCCTGACGGTCACCATCCTCGCCAACTACGGCGGCCGGTGGGACATCCTCCAGGCCATGCGGGCATTGATGGCGGCGCAGCCGGGCATCGCGCCCGAGGCCATCACGGAAGACGTTCTGGCGCCGTACATGGCGCTGGCCTATGCGCCCGAGCCAGACCTGTTTATCCGCACCGGCGGCGAGCAACGCATCAGCAACTTCCTGCTCTGGCAGCTTGCGTATTCGGAGCTGTATTTCACTGATCGCTACTGGCCCGATTTCGATGCCGCAGAACTGGATCGTGCCTTCGCCTGGTATCGCAATCGCGAGCGTCGCTTTGGCCGCACCAGTGCGCAGCTTGAGCCCGGTGTTCCCCCCGCGCTATCTGCCGGAGCCTGACACATGCTGCTGACTCGCGTCATTACCGCCGTCTGCCTGCTGATTGTCATCCTGCCCATTCTGTTCTTCGCACCGCCAGCCGGCCTTGCCGGGCTGGTGACAGTGTTTGCCGTGTTGGCGGCCTGGGAGTGGGGGCGGCTCGTGCGTTTGCCGGGCTGGTGGGGGCCAATGCTGTATGCGGTGGTCGTGGTTGTGCTGACAATCGCCTGGCACGACATCCCTGTGCGTGGCAATGTGCGGCCGCTGTTCCATGGCGCGGTTATCGCGTGGATGGTCGCCTGGGGCCTGCTGGCTGGCGGCGTGCGTGAACTGCGTGGTACGCGCCAGGCCATCTTCACCCTGCTGGGCTTGGTGATCTTGCCGGCGTTCGTGCATGCAGCCATCGCACTGCGTGCACAGGGAATTGCTTTCCTGCTCTCCGTCGCGGTGCTCGTATGGGCGGCCGATGTAGGCGCCTATTTCGTTGGCAAGGCCGTTGGCCGGCGCAAGCTAGCGCCGACCATCAGTCCTGGCAAGTCCTGGGAAGGCGCGATTGGTGGGGCCGTGCTCGTGGCAATCATCGCGACAGTGGCGGGCGTTACGCATTGGTTTGCGCCGACGTGGTTCTCGCGCCAGTTCGACCAGAACGGTGCAATCGTCGCTCTGGCGCTGACGATCGTGCTGGTGGCTGCAAGCATTGGCGGCGATTTGTTTGAGTCCCTGCTCAAGCGCCAGGTCGGCATGAAGGACAGCAGCCGGCTGCTGCCTGGCCATGGCGGCGTGCTCGACCGTATCGACGCGCTGTTGCCGGTGTTCCCGCTGGCCGCGTTGCTGATCTCCTGAGGCGTCTTCCGAACATGATGCGTTTGACCGTTCTTGGCGCAACCGGCTCCATTGGTGACAGCACGCTCGACGTGGTGCGCAGTCACCCCGACAAGTACCGCGTGTTCGCACTCACCGCCAATGCACAGGCCGACAAGCTCGCCAAGTTATGCCGCGAGTTTCGTCCGCAGATGGCTGTGCTTGGCTCGGCGGCAGCGGCTCAAGCGCTACGCGAGCAGCTTGGCGCTGATGCGGCCGGCATCGATATCCGTTTTGGCACTGAGGCATTGGAAGAGGCTGCCGCGCATCCTGATTGCGATGCTGTCATGGCTGCCATTGTTGGTGCCGCAGGCTTGCGTCCGACGTTGGCCGCCGTGCGTGCAGGCAAGCGCGTGTTGCTGGCGAACAAAGAAGCGCTGGTGATGTCCGGCGCGCTCTTTATGGACGCCGTGCGCCAGCATGGCGCTACCGTGCTGCCGATCGATAGCGAGCACAACGCCATTTTTCAGTGTCTGCCGCAGCAGGCCCCCACGTTTGGCCGAGGCGTGTCGCGTATCGTCCTGACCGCCTCGGGCGGCCCATTCCGCACGCGCGCCGTCGACACCCTTGCTGACGTTACGCCCGACCAGGCTTGCGCTCACCCCAACTGGGTCATGGGACGCAAGATCTCGGTCGACTCCGCCACCATGATGAACAAGGGGCTGGAGGTGATCGAGGCGTACTGGCTGTTTGGCGTGCCGGTCGAGCGCCTTGAGGTGCTGATCCATCCGCAGAGCGTGATCCATTCAATGGTCGGCTACGACGATGGCTCGGTGCTGGCGCAGCTCGGTAACCCCGACATGCGTACGCCGATTGCATACGGGCTCGCGTACCCGGAGCGGATTGAGGCCGGTGTGCCGCTGCTGGACTTGGCCGCCACCGGTACGCTGACTTTCGAGGCGCCGGACCTGCGCCGCTTCCCGTGCCTCGCACTCGCATTTGATGCGCTACGCGCCGGTGGCACGGCACCTGCTGTGCTGAATGCGGCCAACGAGGTGGCGGTCGATGCATTTTTGCAGCGCCGCATCCGTTTTACCGATATTGCTGCCGTGGTGGGCGACACGCTGGCGCGTGCTTCCATCGTACCGGCGGACTCGCTCGACACCGTGTTTGCTGCCGATGCGTACGCGCGTGGCGAGGCAGAGCGCTACATTGCGACGGCGTGCGCGCATCTGCCGGCTGCGTGACAAGTGCTCCGTCAGCGCGAGCGGGTAACATAGTAGGCTCGCGCGGGTTGCGCCCGTGCGCGCCCATCAGTGCTTCCGGAGAAGGTTCTTGCAGACCGTTTTAGCGTTTGTTTTTGCGATCGCGGTACTGATCGTCATTCATGAGCTGGGCCACTACAGCGTCGCGCGCTTGTGCGGCGTGAAAGTGCTGCGGTTTTCGGTCGGCTTCGGCAAGGTGCTGTTCCGTCATGTCGGCCGCGGCCCGGACCGCACCGAATGGACCCTCTGCGCCATCCCGCTTGGCGGTTACGTCAAGATGCTGGGCGAAGGCGCGAGAGACCCTGAGAAAGATCCGCCTATCCTGCCCGAAGAGCTGCCGCGCACCTTCGACCACCAGCCTGTCTATAAGCGTTTCGCCATCGTGGCCGCAGGCCCCGTCGCCAACTTCCTGCTGGCGATCGCTCTGTATGCAGTGCTGGCGTGGGTTGGGGCCGTCGAGCCGCTGCCCATTCTCGGTGCGCCGCCGCCGGGCAGCATTGCCGCGCAGGCTGATCTGCGCGCGAAAGATCAGGTGATTGCCGTCGGCACCGACGTTGAAGCCCCGAGCCCTGTGCGTAGCTGGAGCGATGTGCGCATGCGCCTGTATTCGGCCGGCATCGGCGGGCATGACGCACTCGTGCAGGTGCGTGGTACCGATGGCTCGGAACGCACGGTTCGCCTGCAGGGCTTGCCGAGCCCCGCACGTACGCCCCAGGCCGACGTGATCGACCAGATTGGTTTGCGGCTGCAGGGCGGTCCGGTCACCATCGTCGGTGTTCTGCCGAACAGTGCTGCTGCCCGTGCCGGGTTGCGTGCTGGCGACCAGATCGTCCGCTTCGCTGGTCAGCCTGCAGACCAAGCGATGGATCTGATCCGCCAGATTCGCGCCATGCCCGAGCAGAACGCCTCGATCGACATTCTGCGTAACGGTGAGCCAATGACGCTGCCGGTGCGCCCCGATGCCGATATCGATCCGAAGAGCCTAAATGGGGCGAAGATCGGCAAGCTCGGCGCGCAACTCAACCAGAAAGTGGAGACGGCGTTGATGCGTGACGCGCCGGGCGCCGCATTGGTGCACGGATTGCGCCAGGTCTGGCAGACCTCGGTGCTGTCGCTGCAGGTGCTTGGCAAGATGATCGTGGGGCAGGCTTCGCTGCAGAACCTGAGTGGCCCGATCACGGTGGCGGACTTTGCCGGTAAGGCGGCAAGCCTTGGCTGGCAGACGTTTGTAGGTTTTCTCGCGTTGATCAGCGTCAGCCTCGGTGTCCTGAACTTGTTGCCTGTTCCGGTATTGGATGGGGGGCATTTGCTGTATTATTGCGTGGAATTTTTGACAGGCCGACCCGTGCCGGAATCCTGGCAAGCAGTACTCCAAAAGATCGGCGTCGCCTGCATTCTGCTTCTCACTTCGCTCGCCTTGTACAACGATTTGAGTCGGCTGTTTCTGACTCGAGGCTAAACCGCGTTTTTTTGTCGGTAAGCCGCATCGTTGCCCCAAGCGTGAGCGGGCAACCCAAGATTTTGAAAACACTCGGAAGTGGATTCCAACCGGATCCAATTTAGGGGATTAGATTGATCAGACAACATCGCTTCCCGCTCAGCGTGCTGGCGGCTTCCGTTCTGACCGTGACTGCCGGTCAGGCTCATGCAGTGGAGCCGTTCGTCGTGAAGGACATTCGCGTGGAGGGGGTACAGCGCGTCGAACCGGGTACCGTGTTCGGCTATCTGCCCGTGAAGGTAGGTGAGACCTTCACCGACGAGAAGGGCGCCGAATCGATCCGCGCGCTCTACAACACCGGCTTCTTCAAGGACGTACAGATCCGCGCCGAAGGCAACGTGCTGGTGGTGCGCGTGGAAGAGCGCCCGGCCATCTCGCAGCTCGAGTTCATCGGCTTCAAGGAGTTCGACAAGGACGCACTGCGCCGCACACTGCGTGGCGTGGGCGTGGCCGAAGCGCGCTACTACGACAAGTCGCTGATCGATCGCGCTGAGCAGGAAATCAAGCGCCAATACGTTTCGCGCGGCTACTACGCCGCCGACGTGTCGACCACCGTCACGCCGGTCGATGCCAACCGTGTGTCGATTACCTTCACGGTGGACGAAGGTCCGACGGCCAAGATTCGCCAGATCAATATCGTCGGCAACAAGGCCTTCAAGGAAGGCGACTTGCGCGACGAGATGCAGTTATCCACGCCCAACTGGTTGTCGTGGTACACGAAGAACGATCTGTATTCCAAGCAAAAGCTGACCGCCGATCTGGAAGCGCTGCGCTCGTTCTACCTGGACCGCGGTTACCTGGAATTCGCGATCGAGTCGACCCAGGTTTCCATTACGCCGGACAAGAAGGACATCTACCTGACGCTGAACATCCACGAGGGTGAGCAGTACAAGGTGTCGGACATCAAGCTGACCGGTGAGCTGCTCTCCAAGCAAGCCGAGATGGAGAAGCTCATCAAGCTCAAGCAGGGCGATGTGTTCTCCTCGGCCAAGCTGTCGGCCACGACCAAGTCGATCACCGATCTGCTCGGCACGTACGGCTACGCTTTCGCTACGATCAACCCGCAGCCGCAGATCAACCAGAAGGACCGCACGGTTGCGCTCACACTGGTGGTTGATCCGGGCCGCCGTGTTTACGTGCGCCGCGTCAACGTGCTTGGCAACAGCAAGACGCGTGATGAAGTGGTGCGCCGAGAAATGCGCCAGATGGAAGCCTCGTGGTTTGACGGTGAGAAGCTGCAGCTTTCGCAGAATCGCATCAACCGCACGGGCTATTTCACCGACGCGAACATCACCACCGAAGACGTGCCGGGTACGTCTGACCAGGTGGACGTCAACGTCAACGTGACGGAAAAGCCGACTGGCCAGATCAACCTGGGTGTGGGCTTCTCGTCGACGGACAAGGTGGTGCTCTCAGCCGGTATCCGCCAGGACAACGTGTTTGGTTCCGGTACCAGCCTGGGCCTGGACGTGAACACCTCCAAGGCAAACCGCACCATTGCAGTGACGCAGTTCGATCCGTACTTCACGACCGACGGCATCAGCCGTTCGACCGAGCTGTACTACCGTACGTATCAGCCGCTGTACTACACCGGCGACTCGACGTACAAGATCGTGCAGGAGGGCGGCAACATGAAGTTTGGTGTGCCGTTCTCGGAAACCGATACCGTGTTCTTCGGCATCGGCTACGAGCGCACCAGCATCGACGTGTCGGCCAATACGCCGCTGGCCTATCAGAACTGGGTGACCAAGAACGGTCGTATCACCAACAACTTCCCGTTCACGATCGGTTGGTCGAAGGATCAGCGTGACAGCGCCCTGGTTCCGACCCGCGGCCGCTATCAGCAGGCCAATCTGGAAATTGGTGTTCCGGGTGGTGTCACGTACTACCGCGCGTACTATCAGCACCAGTGGTTCTATCCGGTCTCGAAGTCGTTTACGCTGGCCTTCAACAACGAGTTCGGCTATGGCCGAGGCTACGGCGGCAAGGACTTCCCGATCTTCAAGAACTACTACGCGGGTGGTATCGGCTCGGTGCGCGGCTATGAAACCAGCACGCTGGGCCCGCGCGACGCCAACGGCATTGCCATTGGTGGCGCGAGCAAGATTGTCGGTAACGTCGAATTCATCTTCCCGCTGCCGGGCTCGGGTGTGGACCGTACCGTCCGCCTGTTCACCTTCTTCGACTACGGTAACGTGTTCGCGGAAGCCGCCCAGCCGTACAAGCTTAGCGACATGCGCTACTCGACCGGTTTCGGCCTGTCGTGGCTGTCGCCGATTGGTCCGCTGAAGATCAGCATGGGCTTCCCGATCAAGCGGAAGGCCGAAGACCAGACTCAACGCTTCCAGTTCCAGATCGGGACGGCATTCTAATGACTGCATTCATCATGAAATCCACACGCGTAACATTGTCCCGCTTGGGCGTGTCGGTTGCTTTTGCTGCGCTCGCCGCCGCCAGCTTTGCACTGCCGGCCGCTGCGCAGGAAGCACGTATCGCCGCCGTCAATTCCGAGCGCATCCTGCGCGACTCGCAGCCGGCAAAGGCAGCGCAGTCCAAGCTGGAAGCTGAGTTTGCCAAGCGCGACCGCGATCTGCAGGACACGGCCGCCAAACTCAAGGCCATGTCCGACAAGCTGGACAAGGACTCGGCCGTGCTGGCCGATGCTGACCGAACGCGTCGTCAGCGCGAGCTGTCCGATCTGGACCGCGATTTCCAGCGCAAGCAACGCGAGTTCCGTGAAGACCTAAACCAGCGTCGCAACGAAGAGCTGGCCCAGGTGCTTGAGCGCGCCAACCGCGTGATCCGTTCGATCGCCGAGCAGCGCAAGTACGATCTGATCGTGCAGGAAGCGGTGTACGTGAATCCGCGCATCGACATCACCGACGATGTGCTCAAGGCGCTGAACGCGGCTTCGCAATCGGCGAAATGAGGTTGTTCCCATGTCGTTTTCGCTTGGTGAACTTGCCGCGTCGCTCGGCGCGACCGTCCAGGGTGACGCAGGCCTGATCGTCAAGTCGATCGCGCCACTGGATCAGGCCGGCGCCGATCAGCTCGCCTTTCTTTCCAATCCGCTGTACCTCAATCAGGCTGTCGACTCCAATGCGGGAGCGATCATCGTATCGCCCCGCGATCTGGAAACGCTCGCCGCCCAAGGTCATGCAGACGGCCGAAACTGGCTGGTGGCGGCCAATCCATATGCTGCGTTTGCCCGCGTTGCACAGCGCTTTGTCGCGCTGACTGCGCGACCGGTGGTGCCGGGTGTCCATCCGAGTGCGAGCGTGGGCGAGGGGGCCGTGGTGCCAGCATCATGCTCGATCGGCCCGAACGTGACCATCGAGGCTGGCGCTGTGCTCGGTGAGCGCGTACGTATTGCTGGTAACGGCTTTGTTGGCGCAGACGCGCGCATCGGCGACGACACGCTCCTCTACGCAAACGTCTCGATTTACCACGGCTGTGTGGTGGGTGCGCGTTGCATCTTGCACAGCGGCGTGGTGATCGGTGCAGACGGTTTCGGCTTTGCGCCGGACTTTGGCCCGCAAGGCGGCGAGTGGGTGAAGATTCCGCAGACCGGCCGCGCGGTGATTGGCGACGATGTGGAGATCGGCGCGAATACCGCCATCGACCGCGGCGCCATGGCCGACACGGTGGTCGAGCAGGGATGCAAGATCGACAACCAGGTGCAGATTGCACACAACGTGCACGTGGGTGCCTACACCGTCATTGCAGGCTGCGCGGCCATCTCGGGCAGCACGAAGATCGGACGCTACTGCATCATCGGTGGCGCGGCGAACTTTGCTGGCCACCTGACGATTGCGGACCGCGTGACCGTCTCGGGCGGTACGTCCATCACCAAATCCATCACCAAACCTGGTGGCCATTTCACCAGCGTCTTCCCGTTCATGCCGCATGGCGATTGGGAGCGTAACGCGGCCATCGTTCGAGGCCTGACGCGCATGCGCGAACGGTTGCAACAACTGGAACAGCGGGTCAAAGACCTGCGCAAAGAATCATGACCGAAGCATCGAATACGACCAACGCGACGACCAGCCTCGTCAGCGATTTCAACATCAAGAAGATCCTCGACCTGCTGCCGCATCGCTACCCGATGCTGTTGGTCGATCGCGTGGTCGAGTTCGAATCGGGCAAGCGCATTAAGGCCATCAAGAACGTCACGTTTAACGAGCCGTTCTTCAACGGCCACTTCCCGGGGCACCCGGTCATGCCGGGTGTGCTGATTCTCGAAGCGCTGGCGCAGACTGCCGCGCTGTTGACCTTCGGTGAGCCTGGTCACCAACGCAACGAGAACGATCTCTATCTGTTCACGGCCATTGATGGCGCCCGTTTCAAGCGGCAGGTCGTGCCTGGCGATCAACTCTGCCTGCACGCAGAACTGCTGCGTGGCAAGCGCGGCTTCTGGAAGTTCAAGGTGTTCGGCATGGTGGATAACGAGATTGCCGCCGAAGCAGAAATCATGTGCGCGATCATCAAGGATGAACCGAAGGGAGCCGCATGAGCACGAGCAAGATCCATCCGACCGCGCTGATTGATCCGAAAGCCGAGCTGGACTCGAGCGTCGAGATCGGTGCCTTTACCGTTGTTGGCCCGAATGTGCGCATGGGCGCGGGCACACGCGTCGGTCATCACACGGTGGTCGAGGGCTACACGACGCTCGGTCGCGATAACAGCATCGGCCACTTCGCGTCGGTGGGCGGCCGCCCGCAGGACATGAAGTACCGTGATGAGCCGACGCAGCTCATCGTTGGCGATCGCAACACCATCCGCGAGTTCACCACGATCCACACCGGCACTTCGCAGGATGCCGGTATCACGTCCATTGGCGACGACAACTGGATCATGGCCTACGTGCACATCGCGCACGACTGCCGCGTGGGCAACCACACCGTGTTTTCGAGCAACGCGCAGATTGCAGGCCACGTGGAAGTGGGCGACTGGGCCATCCTGGGCGGTATGTCGGGCGTGCACCAGTTCGTGCGCATCGGTGCGCATGCGATGCTGGGCGGTGCCTCGGCGCTGGTGCAGGACGTGCCGCCGTTCGTGATTGCCGCAAGCGACAAGGGTGGCAACAAGGCCGCACCGCACGGTATCAACGTCGAAGGTCTGCGCCGACGCGGTTTCACGGCCGAGCAGATCACCGGCCTACGCCAAGCGTACAAGTTACTCTACAAGAGCGACCTGAGCTTCGATCAGGCCAAGGCCGAGATTGCCGCGCAGGTTGCCCAGGCTGACGATGCACCGACGCGTGAAGTGCTGACCGCGTTCGCAGATTTCATCGCCGCCACCAAGCGCGGCATTGTGCGTTGACCGATCAGGCCCAGGGAGCTGCGCCGGCGCGCCGCATCGGCATGGTGGCAGGCGAGGCGTCCGGCGATCTGCTGGCCTCGCTGCTGCTCAAGGGGCTGCATGCGCAGCTACCCGCTGACATCGCCTACAACGGCATCGGCGGTGCGCGCATGGCCGAGCAAGGTTTTCAGTCCAATTGGCCGATGCACAAGCTGTCGGTCAACGGCTACGTGGAAGTGCTCGGCCAACTGCGCGAGATCCTCGCCATTCGCAAGGAGCTCAAGCAGGATCTGCTGTCCAATCCGCCGCTGGCCTTCATCGGCGTTGATGCGCCGGACTTCAATTTCAACGTCGAGATCGCCATGCGGCAGGCGGGTGTACCGGTGGTGCACTTCGTCAGCCCATCGATCTGGGCGTGGCGTGCTGGGCGCATCAAAACGATCGCCAAGGCTGTTGACCACATCCTCTGCCTGTTCCCGTTCGAGCCCGAAATCTACGCCAAGGCGGGCATTCCTGCCACGTACGTCGGTCATCCGCTGGCGGACGTGATTCCGCTGGTGCCGGACGTGGAAGGTGCGCGCACGCGCCTGGGTCTTCCTCTGGGCCGCAAGATCGTGGCGGTGCTACCGGGGAGCCGTAACTCAGAGGTCAAGAACCTCGGCCCGACGCTGTTCGCCGCCATGGCGCGCATGCAAGCCGTCGAGCCGGACATCGCCTTCGTATTGCCGGCCGCCAGCGCGACACTGCGCGAGCGCGTTGATGCCCTGCGTGCGGAGCACCCGGGCCTGCATCTGTGGGTGGTCGACGGTCAGTCGCACGCGGCCATGGAAGCCGCTGACGTGATTCTGCTTGCCAGTGGCACCGCCACGCTGGAAGCCGCGCTGTACAAGAAGCCCATGGTCATCACCTACAAGGTGCCCTGGTTGACGGCGCAGATCATGAAGCGCAAGGGCTATCTGCCCTACGTGGGGCTGCCGAACATCCTGTCCGGCCGCTTTGTCGTGCCCGAACTGCTGCAGGACGACGCGACACCCGAGGCGCTTGCGCGTGAGACGCTGCTGCAGTTGAGCGATCACGGTAACGCCACCTTCCTGCGCGAGCATTTCACGCAGATGCATCTGACGCTCAAGCAGAACATGGCGGAGATTGGCGCGAAGGTCGTGGCCGATCTGCTGCGCAGCCGCGGTCAGCTTTAACGCCATGGCTTCCCGCAAACCCAATCCGGATCAACTGGGCCTGCTGCTGTCGCAAGAGCCGGTGGACGATGCCGGCAAGCGTGTGCACCGCATTCTGTGTGGCGTGGATGAAGCTGGCCGTGGGCCGCTGGCGGGGCCGGTAACAGCTGCTGCCGTCATCCTCGACCCACGCAAGCCGATTGCTGGGCTGGCCGATTCCAAGATCCTCACCGCCAAAAAGCGTGAGGCGCTGTACGACGAGATCATCGAAAAAGCGCTCGCCTGGCACGTGGCTGAGGCGACTGTCGAGGAGATCGACCGGATCAACATCCTGCATGCGACCATGCTGGCCATGCAGCGCGCCGTGCAGGGCGTGGCTGCGAAAGGCACGCTGCCTGACCTCGTGCAGGTGGACGGCAATCGCTGCCCGCAGGTGCCGTTTGCGGTGGAGGCCATCGTCAAGGGCGATGCACTGGTGCAGGAGATCTCGGCGGCGTCGATTCTTGCCAAGGTCACGCGTGATCGGCAGTTGGTCGCTTTGCACGCAGCGTTTCCGGCGTACGGCTTTGACGTACACGCCGGCTATGGCACGCCTCAGCATTTGGCTGCCATCGAAGCGCATGGCGTGACACCGCATCATCGCCGCTCGTTTGCACCGGTGCGCCGTGCGCTGGAAGCACAGGCTGCAACGACTGCGGGCGGTAGCCCCGCCTGGGACGACTGATTTTCATGAAGCACATCACTTCCCGCGACAACGCCGTACTCAAGCACCTGAAAGCGCTGTCGGGCTCGACACAGCAACGCCGGCGCGCGGGGCAATCCGTGCTCGACGGCGTGCATCTGGTTGCGGCCTATCTGGATGCAGGCCAGACGCCGGACCAGATCCTGGTTTCCGAGCGTCATGTCGCTCACCCGGAAGTCACGGTGCTGCTGGATCGCATGGATCCGCAGACTGTCATCCTGCTGGCCGACAACCTGTTTTCGCAGCTCACCACGGTCGTCAATGGCGTGGATCTGATCGCCTTGATCGAAACGCCTGAAGGCCATCTGCCGCAAGTCATTGATGCCGATTGCGTGATCCTGGATGGCATTCAGGATGCCGGCAATGTCGGCTCGATCCTGCGCTGCGCGGCGGCGGCGGGGGTGCGCGATGTGTTCATGACGGCGGGTTGTGCCTTCGCGTGGTCGGCCAAGACGTTGCGCGCTGCAATGGGCGCGCATTTCCACCTGAACATCGTCGAGCACTGCACGTTCGAGAGCGTGCATCCGCGCATTCGGGTGCCATTGCTGGCAACGTCGTCGCACGCCAAGCAGGCTGTCTTCGATGTGCCGCTGAACGCACCTGTCGGTTGGGTCTTCGGTAACGAGGGTGCTGGCGTGTCCGACGCATGGCTGTCGGCGGTAACCACGCCTGTGACGATCCCCCAGCCAGGCGGCATGGAATCCCTCAACGTAGCTGCCGCAGCAGCCGTCTGCCTGTTCGAAGCGGTGCGCCAGCGCCGCGCTTAGCCGACGCGTTTTCCTGTTGATTACCGGTCACACGGCGTTTTCAAACGCCAGAAAAGTCCCGCATTGACTTTGCCATTGAGTAATGGAACATTGATCGTGGTGCCATTGAGCGCCCCTCGATAACCAGACTCAAGGAGACCGGCCATGCCGAACCCCGCCCTGGCGCGCGTCAATGTCGACGAACTCGCGCAGTTTCGTGAAATCCAGCAGTTGGCCTACCAATGCGTCGAAGCGGTCGGCGGCATGCTGCGCCCCGGCATGACGGAGAAGGATGCGGCCAGGCTGCTCACCGAGTGGCTGGGCGACCGCGGTGTGCATGACTGGCTGCACAAACCGTTCGCCTGGTTTGGTGATCGCACGGCGTTTCGGGGGTTCTCGGGTCTGACGCACATGGCAGGTTTCAACATGGCGTTCTTTCCGTCGTCGCGGCGGCTGGAGGAGAACATGCCGGTCATCCTGGACGTGGCGCCGGTGCGCAA
The DNA here is from genome assembly GCF_000442475.1 of Ralstonia sp. AU12-08. Taxonomy (NCBI): domain Bacteria; kingdom Pseudomonadati; phylum Pseudomonadota; class Betaproteobacteria; order Burkholderiales; family Burkholderiaceae; genus Ralstonia; species Ralstonia sp. AU12-08. The sequence goes on from NZ_ASZV01000016.1 coordinate 40,013, forward strand.
CGGGGTGATTGCCGACGTGGGCTACGCCACGTGTGTTGGTGAGAACGCCATCCTTGAACAACTGCTGGACGATTTGATGGCGCACCGCGAGCTGATCGTGCGCCTGATTCGCGAGCGCCGTCCGATGGCGGATGTCGCGCGCGCGGTGGATCAACTCTGCATGAAGCAGGGCGTGGAACCGCGTCACAAGGCCTATCCGTTCAAGGTGTTGGCGCATCGCGTGGCCAAGCTGGAGAAAACGTCGAAGCCGCACTTCGTGGCGCGCTTCGGGTTGAACGCCACCCGCAACCTGATCCTCGACCAGGTGCGCAGCGGTAAGCAGGAAGGCTGGTCGCCGCTGTGGTCGATTGATCGCCGCTCCGAGCACGCACCGGTGCCGGGCCTGTGGGCCGTCGAGCCGCACCTGGGTTTCCATGGCGTGGGTGCCAAGTTCGAAGAGCTGCTCGTCATCACCGAAGACGATGCCTACTGGCTCGACGACGACCTGCCGCACGTGCGCAGGTGGCAACAACGGCAGCAGCAACGTCTGCTCGCACAGCAGCGTGCGGCCTGATGCTTGCGGAGGCTCAGATGAAAACGCTTCTTGAAGAGGCCCCGCTGGCGTTGTTCGAGCCGGCCGCCGCCTTTCCACCCAAGGAACATTCGGAGCGCACCGTGCAATCCGGTGACGTCGCGCTCGCCGTCAAGACCTGGGGCGACCCGGCCCGCCCCACCGTCGTGCTCGTCCACGGTTACCCGGACAACAGCGAGGTCTGGCACGAGATGGCGCCGATACTCGCGCGCGACTACTACGTCATCGCCTACGACGTTCGCGGCGCAGGGCAATCAAGCGCGCCCAAGGGGATGCGCAATTACACCTTCGCGCGCCTGACCGACGACTTCATCGCGGTGATTGATGCGCTGAGCCCGAGCAAGCCTGTCCACCTGATTGCACACGACTGGGGTTCGATCCAGTCGTGGGAGTTCGTGACGGAAGAGCGCCTGCGCGGGCGCATCGCGTCTTACACGTCGTGCTCGGGGCCGTGTCTGGATCACGTTGGGCATTGGATGCGCCAGCGTCTGCTGCGGCCGACACCATCGTCGCTGGGCAAGATGCTGGGGCAGCTTGTGCGCTCGTGGTACGTGCTGCTGTTCCATTTGCCGATCGTGCCGGAGTTGAGCTGGCGCCTATGGCTGGGGCGGGCCTGGCCGCGCGTGCTACGCCGCGTGGAGAAGACCACCATCGTGCCGCGCGCCACGCAGACGGCCGATGGGGTACGTGGCGTCTCGCTGTATCGCGCCAACTTCATCCGCAGCCTGTTCACGCCGCGTAAACGCTACGCGCATGCGCCCGTGCAGGTGATCGTGCCGACGCTGGACAAGTACGTAAGCCCCGCGTTGTCCGAAGACCTATCGCGTTGGGTGCCGAACTATTGGCGGCGCGAAGTGGTGGCGCGGCACTGGCTGCCCGTGACACATGCCGGCCGCATGGCTGAGATGGCGCGCGAGCTGATCGAGCACGCCGAGGGCAAGCCGGAATCCGAGGCGTTGCAGCGCGCTCGCCAGCACGGCGAACGCAAACCGTTCACCGGCAAGCTGGCCGTCATCACTGGCGCTGGCAGCGGCATCGGGCGCTGTGTGGCGCTGGAGTTTGCGGGGCAAGGTGCGGCCATCGTCGCGGTCGACATCCGTGCGGAGGACGCAGAACGCACCGCCACACTGATCCGGCTCTCCGGCGGTAAAGCGTGGGCGCGCACCGTTGATGTGGGCAACGCCGAGCAGATGGAAGCCCTGGTCGATTGGGTCGGCAAGGCGCTGGGTGGCGCTGACATTGTCGTCAACAACGCGGGCATTGGCATGGCTGGCGGCATTGTCGACACCTCCGAGCGCGATTGGCAACGCATCCTGCACGTGAACGTGTGGGGCGTGATCCACGGCGCGCGGTTGTTCGCCAAGCAGATGGTGGCGCGGGGGCAGGGTGGGCACATCCTGAACACTGCGTCGGCGGCGGCCTTTGCACCCTCGCGCGATCTTGCCGCGTATGCGACCACCAAGGCCGCCGTGCTGATGCTGTCCGAATGCATGCGCGGTGAGTTGGCCGGGCAGGGCATCGGCGTATCGGCCATCTGCCCGGGCTTTGCCGAGACGGGAATCATGGCCTCCACCGTCTACGCCGGTACGACGGAGGTGCAGCAGGCCCAACTGCGCGCTCGTGCAACCAAGCTCTACCAGTTGCGCGGCCTCAAGCCCGAAACCGTTGCCAAAGCCATGCTCCGTGCGGTGCTGCGCAACAAGCCGGTCGTCACGATCGGCATCGAGGCGCACTCGTCGCGCTTCATTTCACGCTACGCGCAGTGGCTCAGCCGGCTGATTGCCCGCGTGAGCATGGCCGGGCATTGAGCGTGGTCCTGAACAAGAACGACAGGAGACAAACCATGACTGCGCTCGACTACACCATCAAGCCCCGGCACGTGCGCTTCGACTGGAAGGACACGCCCATCCAATGGATCCCCGGTGATCCGTCCAGCACGCACATCATCAACATCCTCAACCTGCTGTTTCCGGCCGGCGAACTGTGGTTCTGCCGCGTCTACAACAAGGCCATGCCGCAGATCACCGATGCGAAACTGCGCGCCGATGCGGAGGGCTTCCTGCGCCAGGAGGCGATCCACTCGCGCTCGCATGGCGGCGTGCTCACGCATTACTACAAGGACCACGGCATCGACACGCAGCCCTTCACCAAGCGGCTGGATTGGTTGTTTTCCAAGGTGCTCGGCGAGCAGCCGCTCGGCCTGAAGATTGGCCACACGCGCTTTTGGCTGCGGCAGCAACTCGGCATCATCGCCGCGCTGGAACACTTCTTCGGCTATCTCGGCAACTGGGTGCTCAACGCAAAAGGGCTGGATGCCGCCAACGCCGATCCGGTCATGCTTGATTTGCTGCGCTGGCACGGCGCAGAGGAGGTCGAACACCGCACGGTGGCCTTCGACATCTTCCGGCACATGGGCGGCAACTACTTTGAGCGTTGCTTCCATATGCTGAGCACGATCCTGCTGCTGCTGTATTTCCTGGTGACGGGCTTTCGCTTCATGTACAAGCGCGATCCCGGGACGGGGCGCTTTCCGGGGTTCATCCGCGGCTGGTGGCACGGGTCGCGCCGCGGTTGCCTGCCGTCGTTCTGGAAGATGCTGGGCGCTGCGCTGCGCTATTTCCGACCCAGCTACACGCCGCACCATGAGGGTTCGACCGAGCAGGCCCTGGCCTATCTGGCGACATCCCCTGCCGCCCAGGCGGCTGCGCACGGCGGCAACTGGGTGCGTGATCGCGCTTGAGCCCAGCGTCGGCGGAAAAGCAAAACGGCCGGTGTGAACCCGGCCGTTTTTTATTGCGTGAGCACGACGCTCAGTAGTTGTCACGCTCCATCTTGATGTCCTGCAGGACCGTCGTCGCGATCTCTTCGATCGACTTGTGCGTGGACGACAGCCACTTGATACCCTCGCGCCGCATCATCGATTCGGCCTCGTTGACCTCGTAGCGGCAATTCTCGATCGCGGCGTATTTGCTGCCTGGGCGACGTTCGTTGCGGATCTCCGACAGGCGCTGTGGGTCGATCGACAGGCCGAAGATCTTGCTCTTGTAGTCGTACAGCACCGTGGGCAGCTTGCCGCGCTCGAAATCATCAGGAATGAGCGGATAGTTGGCCGATTTCACCCCGTACTGCATCGCCAGGTAGAGGCTGGTCGGCGTCTTGCCGCTGCGGGATACCCCCACAAGGATCACATCCGCCTCGGCCAGATTCTTATGTGACTGGCCGTCATCGTGCGCAAGTGAAAAGTTGATCGCTTCGATGCGGTTTTTGTATGCCTCGGTGTCGGCGTTCTGGTGGAAGCGGCCGATGGCGTGGGTGGATTTGAGGTTCAGCTCCTTCTCGAGCGGCTCGATGAAGGTCTGGAACATGTCCAGGATGGTGGCCTTGGCACGATGGACGATCTGGTTGGCGTCGGCATCCACCAGCGTGGTGAAGACGATCGGGCGAACGCCCTCAGCGTTGAACGCCTCGTTGATCTTGCCCACCGCCACATGCGCTTTTTCGACCGTGTCGACAAACGGAATCCGCACCTGGCGGAATTTCATCTCGAACTGGGCCAGGATGGAGTGGGCGAAGGTTTCTGCAGTGATCCCGGTGCCATCCGACACGATAAATACGGTGCGGACGGCCGCGCGGTTGGCAGGTGCGGCGGCAAGATCGGTCATCGAAAACAAGGGGTTTTTCCAGCACGCAGGCAAGAAATCGTGCTGCGGCACGGTAGAATAGCGGCGATCGTTTCGCTAAGCAATTCGGGCTCGCCGCTCGCCAGACAATGTCACAGCGGCTGCCCCGGATGATTTAGCCAAGCGATTCGCATGGCCAGACGACAAGAACATGCCCCATGCGCATCCGACCGGTTTTTTACTTAGTTTAGGGACTTTTGTATGACTAACCTGTCGCAAGACGGCGCCTATGTGCTGCCGTTCGAGCAACTGCGGATGACCGATGTTGAGGTCGTTGGCGGTAAGAACGCTTCGCTGGGCGAGATGATCTCCCAGCTGGATGGCGCCGGCGTGCGCGTTCCGGGCGGTTTTGCCACCACGGCACTGGCATTCCGTGACTTCCTTGCCCACAACAACCTGACCGAGCGTATCTCGCAGCGCCTGGCCGCGCTGGACGTTGACGACGTCAAGGCGCTGGCCGCCGCCGGCAAAGAGATCCGTGAGTGGGTTGCCACCGCGCCGTTCCAGCCGCGTCTGGAACAGGAAATTCGCGAGTCGTACGCTCGCGTGGCTGCCCGCGAAGGCGCCGAGGCATCGTTCGCCGTGCGCTCGTCCGCCACGGCCGAAGATCTGCCGGATGCTTCGTTCGCCGGCCAGCAAGAGAGCTACCTCAACGTTCTCGGCATCGACGACGTGCTCGATAAGATCAAGCACGTGTTCGCCTCGCTGTACAACGATCGCGCCATTTCGTACCGCGTGCACAAGGGCTTTGCCCACGACGTGGTGGCCCTGTCGGCCGGTATCCAGCGCATGGTGCGCTCGGACTGCGGCGCTTCGGGCGTGATGTTCACGATCGACACCGAATCGGGCTTCCAGGAAGTCGTCTTCATCACCTCCAGCTACGGCTTGGGCGAAACGGTGGTGCAGGGCGCCGTGAACCCGGACGAGTTCTACGTCTTCAAACCGACGCTGGCCTCCGGCAAGTACCCGATCATCCGCCGCTCGATCGGCTCCAAGCTGATCAAGATGGAATTCACCGCGCCGGGTGAAGAAGGCCGCGTGAAGACTGTGGACGTGCCGGGCGAACTGCGCAACCGCTACTCCATCAGCGACGAAGATGTGTCAGAACTGGCCAGGTACGCTGTCATCATCGAGAAGCACTACGGCCGCCCGATGGACATCGAGTGGGGCCGCGATGGCAAGGACGGCAAGATCTACATCCTGCAGGCTCGCCCCGAGACGGTGAAGAGCCAGTCGCAGGGTAAGGCTGAGCAGCGCTTCCGCCTGAAGGGCTCGGCGCCGGTGCTGACCACCGGCCGCGCCATCGGCCAGAAGATCGGCACGGGCCCGGTGCGCGTGATCAACGATCCGGCCGAAATGGAACGCGTGCAACCCGGCGACGTGCTGGTTGCCGACATGACCGACCCGAACTGGGAACCGGTGATGAAGCGCGCTTCGGCCATCGTCACCAACCGTGGCGGCCGTACCTGTCACGCGGCCATCATCGCGCGTGAGCTGGGCGTGCCGGCCGTGGTCGGCTGCGGCGACGCCACCGACCTGCTGAAGGACGGCACCCTGGTGACGGTCTCGTGCGCCGAAGGCGACGAAGGCAAGATCTACGATGGTCTGCTGGAAACCGAAATCACGGAAGTCCAGCGCGGCGAAATGCCGGTGATCAGCACGAAGATCATGATGAACGTCGGCAACCCGCAACTGGCATTCGATTTCTGCCAGATCCCCAACGGCGGTGTTGGCTTGGCGCGTCTGGAATTCATCATCAACAACAACATCGGCGTGCACCCGAAGGCGATCCTCGACTACCCGCAAGTCGACAGCGACCTGAAGAAAGCCGTGGAAAGCGTGGCCCGTGGCCATGCCAGCCCGCGCGCGTTCTACGTCGACAAGCTGGCCGAGGGCATCGCCACCATCGCGGCGGCGTTCTACCCGAAGCCCGTGATCGTGCGTCTGTCGGACTTCAAGTCCAACGAGTACAAGAAGCTGATTGGTGGTTCGCGCTACGAGCCGGACGAAGAAAACCCGATGCTGGGCTTCCGTGGTGCCTCGCGCTATATCGCCGAAGACTTTGCTGAAGCCTTCGAGATGGAGTGCCGCGCCATGAAGCGCGTGCGTGACGAGATGGGCCTGACCAACGTTGAGGTCATGGTGCCGTTCGTGCGTACGCTCGGCCAGGCCGAGAAGGTGGTCGAGCTGCTGGCCAAGTACGGCTTGAAGCGCGGCGAAAACGGTCTGCGCCTGATCATGATGTGCGAAGTGCCGTCCAACGCGATTCTGGCCGAGCAGTTCCTGCAGCATTTCGACGGCTTCTCGATTGGCTCGAACGATCTGACGCAGCTCACGCTGGGTCTGGACCGCGACTCCGGCATGGAGCTGCTGGCCCGCGACTTTGACGAGCGCGACCCGGCAGTCAAGTTCATGCTGCAGCGTGCCATCTCCACGGCGCTGTCGATGAACAAGTACGTCGGTATCTGTGGTCAAGGCCCGTCCGACCACCCGGATTTTGCCGAGTGGCTGGCCAAGGAAGGCATCTCGTCGATCTCGCTGAACCCGGATTCGGTGGTCGATACGTGGCAGAAGCTGGGTTCGGCCTAAATCGGGCTCGATCTAGCGTGTTGTAAGACAAGGCGCGTATCCTGATGGGTACGCGCTAATAAGAACGCGAAGTGCCCGGCAGCGTCTAACGCTGGCGGGGGCCGAGCGACATGCCCCCGCAGACGTGCAGCGTCGCGGGGGTTTTTTTCTGGGAGAGGGAGCATGTCGGCTCAGACCATTTGGTTTTCGCTGGCTGTGCTGCTCGTCATCGGTGAACTGATGACGGGCACGTTCTACCTGCTGATGGTGGCGATCGGTCTGCTGGCCGGTGGCCTGGCGGCGCTGACAGGGTTGGCGTTTCCTGCGCAGGCCATTGTGGCCGCCATCATCGCGGTGTTCGGCATCGCTGGACTACGGCGCTCGCGCTACGGACGCGTGACACGCGAAGATGCCGCCCGCAATCGCAACGTGAATCTGGATATCGGCGAGGTGCTGCGCGTAGACGCATGGTCGCCCGAGCGCCGCGCGCGCGTGCAATATCGCGGCGCCGCATGGGACGTCGAGCTGGCACCGCACGCCACGGCTTCGGGCGGCGAATTCCGCATCGTCGAGGTACGCGGCAACGTGCTGGTTGTCGCGCCCAAGCATTAAGCCTTAGCACCCAATACCAATAACTGGAGGTTCTATGTTCGAGCTGGGGACTCTCGCGCTTATCGTTCTGTTTGCCGCTATTGTGCTGATCGCGCAGGGCGTCAAGATCGTGCCGCAACAGCACGCCTGGATTCTGGAGCGGCTGGGCAAGTACCACGCAACGCTGTCGCCAGGGCTCAACATCGTGCTGCCGTTTGTCGACCGCGTGGCCTACAAGCACGTGCTCAAGGAAATCCCGCTCGACGTGCCGAGCCAGATCTGTATCACCAAGGACAACACGCAGCTGCAGGTGGACGGCATCCTGTACTTCCAGGTGACCGACCCGATGAGGGCGTCGTATGGTTCAAGCAACTTTGTGGTAGCGATCACGCAACTCGCGCAGACGACGCTGCGTTCAGTGGTGGGCAAGCTGGAGCTGGACAAGACGTTTGAAGAGCGCGACTTCATCAACCACAGCGTGGTCAACGCGCTGGATGAGGCGGCATCGAACTGGGGCGTGAAGGTGCTGCGCTACGAGATCAAGGATCTGACGCCGCCCAAGGAGATCCTGCACGCCATGCAGGCGCAGATCACGGCCGAACGCGAAAAGCGTGCGCTGATCGCTGCATCAGAGGGTAAGCGTCAGGAGCAGATCAATCTGGCGTCGGGCGCGCGCGAGGCGGCAATCCAAAAGTCTGAAGGTGAAAGGCAAGCCGCCATCAACAAGGCCCAGGGCGAGGCTGCGGCGATTCTGGCAGTGGCCGAAGCCAATGCGCAGGCGATCCAGAAGATCGGTCTGGCGATCCGCACCGATGGCGGAATCGATGCGGTCAACCTGAAGGTGGCGGAGGAATATGTAAGCGCGTTCGGTAACCTGGCCAAGCAGGGCAACACGCTGATCGTGCCAGGCAACATGGGTGACCTGAGCACGATGATTGCGTCAGCGTTGACGATTGTGAGGCAACAACGGCCGAACGCTTAAGAGCGCAGGAGCGGGAAGGCCCCGGTCAGGCCTTCTCGCGCATGAGGCGCGCTTTCTCGCGCTGCCAGTCGCGGTCCTTTTCGGTTTCGCGCTTATCGAACTGTTTCTTGCCCTTGGCGAGGCCGATTTCGCATTTCACACGGCCGCGCGTGTAGTGCAGGTTGAGCGGCACGAGCGTGTAGCCGCGCTGCTCGACCTTGCCGATGAGCTTCTTGATCTCTTCAGCGTGCAGCAGCAGCTTGCGGGTGCGCACGGGGTCGGGGTTGACGTGGGTGGAGGCCGATTGCAGTGGGCTGATGTGCGCCCCGATCAGGAACAGCTCGGCGTTACGGATCACGACGTAGCCTTCTTTGATCTGCGCACGGTTGGCGCGGATGGCCTTCACCTCCCAGCCCTCGAGTGCCATGCCTGCCTCGTAGCGCTCTTCGATGAAGTAATCGAAAAAGGCTTTCTTGTTGTCGGCGATGGTCATACGTTGGAATGTGCGGTGAGCGCATCGGGGTGACGATCCCGGCATGCGCTGCGATAAAATGGCGAGTTTAACAAATCCGCTGCAGCCCGAGGCTTACGCCCGGAGGTGCGGCGCGCAAAGCTCTCGGATGGCGCATGGCAGACGTTGAAAAAACCGTGTTGATTGGCTACTCGGCCGAACAGATGTTCGACCTGGTCACCGACGTCAAGGACTATCCGAACTTCCTGCCGTGGTGCGGCGGCGTAGAAATCTTCGAGCAGACGGAAACGTCACTCGATGCGCGCGTCGATATTGCCTTCAAGGGTATCCGTCAGCATTTCCGGACACGCAACACGCAAACACGACCGACCCGGATCGATATGCAGTTTGCCGACGGTCCTTTCAAGGCTTTCACCGGTTTTTGGGTGTTCACGCCGTTGCGGGCCGACGCCTGCAAGATCAATTTCCACCTGCACTACGAGTTTTCCAGTCACCTGCTGGAAAAGATCATCGGCCCGGTGTTCAGCATGATCGCCAATACCTTCGTCGATTCCTTCGTCAAGCGCGCTGAGACTGTCTATGGCGAATCCTGAGCAGCTTGAGGTGATGGTTTGCCTGGCGACGGTTACGCCGCCGCGGCTGGTCAATGTACAGGTGCCGGCGCAGTCGACAGTGGGTGATGCGGTACGGATGTCAGGGGTTCTGGATGGATCGGATCTGACGATCGATACATGCCGCCTGGGCATCTATGGCAAGCGCAAGACGCCGGATGCACCGCTGCATGCGCGTGACCGCGTGGAAATCTTGGGTCCGCTGATCGCCGATCCAAAGACGGCGCGCCGGCGCCGGGTGCAGAAGGTACGGGCAACCGGTACGCGCGAAGGCCTGAAGTGGCTGCGTAATGGGGCGCCACCCGAGGGGGCACCACCCGAGGCGCCGCCCAAAGACGACGTCCTCGAATAACGCTCGCTCAGCTGCAGTTGGCGCTCAGGGCTGCCTGATTGCGCGCAACGGCGGCGGCGCGCTGATTGTCATCCATAAAGGCAATCGAGCCGTCGGGTTGCGCGGTACCAATGCGACGGCCTTCCTGCATATACGTGGTTTCGTTGCGCAGGCGTGCGCATTCCGCCTGCTTGCGCTGGGCGGCTTCTGCCTGTTTGGCTTCGTCCTGTTCTTTCTTCGCGCGATCGGCCATGCGCTTGCGCAGGGCTTCGTCCGGATCGACAGCCACGCTGGAGGCGGGTTGGGCGGCTTTGGTTGCCGAGGCGGCCTGAACAGCGGAAGCCGGTGCCGGCACTGCTTCGTACGCGGTGGCAGTGCGGCTGTTCGGGTTGCGGATGATGCGGCTGGGCGGTACCGACGGCGGCGGTGCCGCGTCGCTGTAGACCATCAGGCCTTTCTCATCGCGCCATTGCCAAGCCCATTGTGCAAGGGCTGCCGGACAGGCGAGGGCGATCAGGGTGGCGGTGGCCGGCAGCAGGACGTGCAGTCGTTTCATGGAGTTCTCGTTCGATGGCCTGCCGAGGCGCGCTGGCCGACCCGACGACGGCCCCACGACGCGCACGGGAGCCCGGTGGCGTGATCGCCACTCGCAAATCGAGAACGATGGCTTGACCCGCCTATCGACTCGCCCCCCCGGCAAGGCGCCCAGTTTATGCAGACTTGTCTTCCGCGTGCAAGCGTACGGACCAGCCGACACCCGCGATCAGCAAGGCGATTGCGGCGATTTCAAGCGGACGCGGCCAACGCCCGTCGTACACAAAGCCATATGCCAGCGCGAACAGCGTCTCGAACACGATCAACTGGCCGGATAGCGTGAGCGGTAGGCGGCGGGAAGCCATGTTCCACAGGTTGTTGCCGATCAGCGACGCGCCGAGTGCCACGGCAGCATTCACTGCCCAGAAGGTACCCCAGGCGCGTCCGCCGCCGCTGGCCCAGCTTGTGCCGGCAACGAGCAGGGCGGCTACGGTCAGTGCGGTCGACAGAACGCCGCTCGAGATGCCATATAGCGCTGACCACTCGTTGCTTGAGAAATGCGGATTGCGCTGCAGGTAGCGCGCGTTGTTCACGGCATACCACGTCCAACTGCACAGCGCGCCGGCTGCGCAGGCGATGCCGGCAATGCGTTGCCAGATGGGGCGAGCGTTGGCTGCAGCCGCAGCACTCTCATGGCCGAACAGGTCGATGTTGATGCACACGATGCCGATAGCCACCACCAGCAACGGCCAGATCAACCGGGAAAGCGGCACGGCACCGTGGTCGCGCCGCCCCAGCACTGTCACGGTGATGGGCAGGATGCCGATGATGAGTGAAGTGGGGGCAACCCCGGCCAGTTGCACGCCAAATGCCACCAGAACGTAATAGACAAGGTTGCCGCTGCAGGATTGCTTGATGAGCTCCAGGTAATCGGTGCGGGTGATCTTGCGGGCAATGCGGGGAAGGATCGGGGCGGCGGCAATGGCCGCGATGGCGCCGTAGGCAAGGTAGCGGCCGAGGGCCAGTTCCCAGGGGGAGAACGCGGGCAGCGCGCGGGGCGCAATGAAGACCATGCCCCACATCGCCCCAGCCAGCAGGGCGCACAATACGCCAATTCCCATTCGAACACTCGCGAGGCTGGCACGGTATGACCACCAGCGGCGGCCGCTGGCGGCGCAGCGCGCTTTAGATGCGTGCGCGAAGAAAAATTTATCGAGCATAGCATGGCTGTCTACAACCGTGGGGCGAATTCCCGTATAATCCGATTTTGCGCCTAGAGGAAATTGCTATGCGTCTTGTCCAGAAAGCACTCACGTTCGATGATGTGCTGCTTGTCCCGGCTTACTCGGCCGTCCTGCCCCGCGATACGTCCCTTCGCACCAAGCTCACCCGTTCGATTGAACTCGCCATTCCGCTCGTCTCCGCTGCCATGGATACGGTTACGGAAGCGCGGCTCGCCATCGCCATGGCGCAGCAGGGTGGCATCGGTATCGTCCACAAGAACCTGAAGCCGGAAGAACAGGCGCGCGAAGTCGCCAAGGTCAAGCGCTTCGAATCGGGCGTGCTGCGCGATCCGATCACCATCGGCCCGGACATGAAAGTCCGCGACGTGATGGCGCTGTCGGCCCAACACGGCATCTCGGGTTTCCCGGTGCTGGAAGGCACGAAGGTGGTGGGCATCATCACCAACCGCGACCTGCGTTTTGAAGAAGAGCTGGACGCCCCGGTGCGCGCCAAGATGACGCCGGGCGAGAAGCTCGTCACCGTCAAGGAAGGCGCCTCGCTGGAAGAGGCCAAGCGCCTGATGAACAAGCACCGCCTGGAGCGCGTGCTGGTGGTGGGCGACGATTTTGAGCTGCGTGGCCTGATTACCGTCAAGGACATCCAGAAGGCAACGGAATACCCGCTGGCCTCGAAGGATGAGCGCGGCTCGCTGCGCGTGGGTGCGGCGGTGGGCGTTGGCCCGGACAACGACCTGCGCATCGACCTGCTGGTCAAGGCCGGCGTGGACGTGATCGTGGTCGATACCGCGCACGGCCACAGCCAGGGCGTGCTCAGCCGCGTGCGTTGGATCAAAGATAACTACCCGCAAGTGCAGGTGATTGGCGGCAATATCGCTACCGGCGATGCGGCCAAGGCGCTGGTTGACCATGGCGCGGATGGCGTCAAGGTCGGTATCGGCCCGGGCTCGATCTGCACGACGCGGATCGTCGCTGGCGTGGGCGTGCCGCAAATCTTTGCCGTGTCGAACGTTGCCGAAGCCCTCAAGGGTACGGGCGTGCCGCTCATCGCCGACGGTGGTATCCGTTACTCGGGCGACGTTGCCAAGGCACTGGCTGCCGGTGCACACACCGTGATGATGGGTGGCATGTTTGCCGGCACGGATGAATCTCCGGGTGAGGTGTTCCTGTTCCAGGGGCGCTCATACAAGAGCTACCGCGGCATGGGCTCGGTGGGCGCGATGAAGGATGGCGCTGCCGACCGTTACTTCCAGGAAGACAACACCGCCAACGTCGACAAGCTCGTGCCGGAAGGCATCGAGGGTCGCGTGCCTTACAAGGGCTCTGCGTTGCCGATCGTGCATCAGCTCACGGGCGGTGTTCGCTCGTCGATGGGTTATTGCGGTTGCGCATCGATTGCCGAATGGCATGAGAAGAGCCAGTTCGTCGAGATCACCGCCGCTGGCATGAACGAATCGCACGTGCACGACGTGCAGATCACGAAGGAAGCGCCGAACTATCACCGCGACTGATCGGCAACGCGATCACCGCACACAAGATAGAAGGCACGCAGTACTGCCGCCGGGGCGCGCGGGCGCTCCGGCTGATTCAACCGGTGGCCGGAGCACGGGCGGCCACCCGCAACTGGAGACGAAGATGAAAGCGCTTTTGCGACTCGTTCTGTTTCTGGATGCGGCTGTCGCACTGTGCGTCGGTCTCGTCCTCCTGGTCTCGCCGATGACGTCCGTCTTCGGCGCACTGCAACTGCCGCAGCCGGAACCGGCGATGTACGGCCAACTGCTCGGCGTCACGCTGATCGGGCTGGCATGGCTGCTTTGGCAAGCCACCATCAACGGGCAACTGACCACCGCCGTGGCGCAGGTGGTCGGCCATGTGAACCTGGCTGTTGCCGTGCTGGTGATTGCCTGGCTGCTGTTCTTCCATCTGCCGGTGGAAGGCGCAGGCCGCATCTGGCTGCCGACGTTTGCTGCAGTGCTGGCGGCGTTCTCTGCCGTGCAGATTCCCGCATCGCGCCGCGTGCGCACCAATGAGCGCGAGCGCGCGCAGAAGGCCCGAGAAGACGCCGCTGCCGAGCGCGAGCGTCAACGCACGGAAACCACCGCGCGCCAAGAACCCGCCTACATGCCGCCGCCTGGGTACGGCCCCGGCACTGAAGTCGACACGATTGCCGATTCCATTCCTCCACAACATGCACGACAAAGTCCTCATCCTTGATTTCGGCTCGCAGGTCACGCAACTGATCGCGCGTCGCGTGCGCGAGGCGCACGTCTACTGCGAAATCCACCCGAACGATGTGTCTGATGCCTTCGTGCGCGAATTCGCGCCCAAGGCCATCATCCTGTCCGGCAGCCACGCCAGCACCTACGAAGACCACCAGCTGCGTGCGCCGCAAGCTGTGTGGGACCTGGGCGTGCCGGTGCTCGGCATCTGCTACGGCATGCAGACCATGGCCGTGCAACTGGGCGGCAAGGTCGAGTGGAGCGACCACCGCGAATTCGGTTACGCCGAGGTGCGCGCCCACGGCCATACCCGTCTGCTCAACGGTATTCAGGACTTCGCCACGCCGGAAGGCCACGGCATGCTCAAGGTGTGGATGAGCCACGGCGACAAGGTTGCCGAGCTGCCGCCGGGCTTCAAGCTGCTGGCCTCCACGCCGAGCTGCCCGATCGCCGGCATGGCCGACGAGGCGCGCGGCTACTACGCCGTGCAGTTCCACCCGGAAGTCACGCACACCGTGCAGGGCCGCGCGATGCTGGAGCGCTTCGTGCTGGAAATTGCAGGTGCCAAGCCGGACTGGGTCATGCGCGACCACATCGAAGAAGCCGTTCAGCGTATCCGCGAACAGGTGGGCGATGAAGAGGTGATCCTGGGTCTGTCGGGCGGCGTGGATTCGTCAGTGGCTGCAGCGCTGATCCACCGTGCGATTGGCGACCAACTCACCTGCGTGTTTGTCGACCACGGCCTCCTGCGCCTGGACGAAGGCAAGATGGTGATGGACATGTTCGCTGGCCGCCTGCACGCCAAGGTCGTGCACGTGGATGCGTCCGAGCAGTTCCTCGGCCACCTGGCCGGTGTGACCGACCCGGAAGCCAAGCGCAAGATCATCGGCCGAGAGTTCGTCGAGGTGTTCCAGGCGGAAGCCAAGAAGCTCTCCAACGCCAAGTGGCTGGCACAGGGCACGATCTATCCGGACGTGGTGGAATCGGGCGGCACCAAGACCAAGAAGGCCACGACCATCAAGAGCCACCACAACGTGGGCGGCCTGCCGGAAACGCTGGGCCTGAAGCTGCTCGAACCGCTGCGCGACCTGTTCAAGGATGAAGTGCGCGAGCTGGGCGTGGCACTCGGTCTGCCGCACGAGATGGTGTATCGCCATCCTTTCCCGGGCCCGGGCCTGGGCGTGCGGATTCTGGGCGAGGTCAAGCGTGAATACGCCGACCTGCTGCGCCGCGCCGATGCGATCTTCATCGAAGAACTGCGCGGCACCAAGGCAACGGCGCAAGATGCTGCTGCCGGCCTGTGCACGGAAGCCGATGTCGGCAAGAGCTGGTACGACCTGACCAGCCAGGCGTTTGCGGTGTTCCTACCGGTTAAGTCCGTCGGTGTGATGGGCGATGGCCGCACCTACGACTACGTGACGGCACTGCGCGCGGTGCAGACGACGGACTTCATGACCGCACACTGGGCGCACCTGCCTTACACGCTGCTGGGCCGCGTGTCGAACCGCGTCATCAATGAAGTGCGTGGTTTGAGCCGGGTGGTGTATGACGTGTCGGGCAAGCCGCCTGCGACGATTGAGTGGGAATGAGGTTGCACTTCCCCTGGCATTGAGAAGAAAGCCCGCATTGCGCGGGCTTTTTTCTTGTGCTTGAAACCTTGCGTGAAACGCGTCAGCCAACTTCGGCCCGAAGTGCCGCGGTTTCCGATACCTCCACACAACACGCCTCCACCGTAGCCTTGTCTTCATCGGACGGCGCGGGCCGGGCGTAGAAATACCCCTGCGCCTCGGTGCAGCCTGCCTGGCAGATCATTCTGACGTGCGCCTGCGTCTCCACGCCTTCGGCCACGGTGGTCACCCCCAACTGCCGACCCAGATCGGCAATGGCTTTGACCAGCACCGCGCTGTCTGATCGCTCGGGCAGGTCGCAGACGAAGGAGCGGTCGATCTTGATCTTGTCGAATGGGAACGCGCGCAGGTGCGCCAGCGACGAATAGCCGGTGCCGAAGTCATCAAGCGCGACATGTACCCCCATGCTGTAGAGCTGGCGCAGGTCTTCAAAGCTCTCCGCCTCGTTCTGGATCAGGGCGGTTTCCGTGACCTCGATCTCCAGGCGGTCCGCTGCGAGGCCCGAGTCGAGCAGGGCGGCTTGCACCGTCTGCGCCAGCGTTGCCTTGCCCAGCTGCATGGGCGAGATGTTGACGGCGACGCGGGCACCGTCTTCCCAGCGCGTCGCTTCGCGGCAGGCCTGGTGGAGCACGAAGCGGCCAAGCTGGTCGATGAGGCCGCTTTGTTCTGCAATGGGCACGAACTCCGCCGGCGGGACCCAGCCGCGCTGTGCATGGTGCCAGCGCACCAATGCCTCGCGCGCGGTCACTTTGCCGGTCTGGAGATTGACGATCGGTTGATAGAAGACGAACAACCGGTCCTGGCGCTCCAGCGCGGCGCGCAACTGGGCTTCCAGCCGAGCGCGTTCCTGGATGCGGGTTTCCATGGTCGAGCTGAACAGGCGTGCTGTGCCCTTGCCGGCCGCCTTGGCGGCATAGAGCGCCATGTCGGCGCGTGAGAGCAGGTTCTCGGCGTCCTGACCGTGGGCAGGCGCCAGCGCAATGCCCACGGATGCCCCGATCCGCACGCTCTGATTCGTGCCGAGCGGGTATGGCGCACTGAGCACCGTAATGATGGCGCAAGCGAGTGCGTTGGCATGGTCCGCGTCGTCATGCGACACGAGCACGGCAAATTCATCGCCGCCCAATCGCGCGATGGTCGAACTGGCGTGGTTGCAGACCGCGCACAACCGCGCTGCGACCTGCTCCAGCAGCGCATCGCCCACGCGGTGGCCCTTGGTGTCGTTGACGAGCTTGAAGCCATCAAGGTCGATATACAGCAGCCCGGCGCGGGTCCCTGGCGTTGCCAGGCGGGCATCCAGCTCTTCACGGAAGTTGGTGCGATTGGCCAACCCGGTGAGCATGTCGTAGTGGGCAAGCTGGCGGATGCGGTTCTCGGCTTCCACCTCTTTGGTCACTAACCCCCAGGTGAGCATGGGGCCGATGTAGCTGCCGTCGTTGGCATGCACGGCTGAGATCTTAAGGTCCAGGACTTCCGGCCCAAGCTGCACGCGCGTGTTGTAGGGCAGGTTGGCCGGGTCAGCGAGCACCCGGCGCTGTACCTCCGGGTGCGCGTGGAAGATGTCAATCGAGGTGCCAAACAAGGCGTCTGGCCTGACCGGCAGCAGATGCGCGATCCGATCGACCAGGCGCTTGGAAGTGTTGTTGGCGTAGTTGATGGTGAACGTGTCCGGTTTGACCGTCATGACCGCGATCGGCATGTCGTCGATCATCTGCAACAGGCGGCCCTGTTCAGCCTCTCGGCGGCGGGCCTCGGTCTGTGCGTTCACCATGAGGGTGAAGTCCCGATAGTTGATCATCAGGATGACCAGCAGACCGAACGACACCAGGGCCATGTTGATGGCGATGGCCACGAACGTCGGTTGCTCGGTCGATGCGAAGAACGCGATGAATGCGCCATTGACGATCACCGTAACCGTCACGGCGGCCGGGCGCAGATGCATCAGGCAGAAGATGCATGCGATCACGGTGATGGCCATGTAGAAGGCCAGGTAAGAACGTGTGTAGGGGTCGCCATACTGAAACAGCGCCAGCGACCAGGTCGTGAACGATACGGCGATGGCACCCGCCAGCCGATTGGTGCGCTTGAGGGCACTGAGCGCAAGCTCAGGCGTCGGGTCGATGCGCCTGGAGCGCCACCAGTGCAGCACGCGCACGGCGCAGGCCGCGCTGAGCAGCAGCGGGACGCCGATCGACAGCCAGGCAGGGGTGACGGCGCGGAAGGTCAGCGCGACGGCCCAGGTGCTGGTGATGAGGATGAAATACATCATCGGCAACTGGCGCGAGAACGCGCGGTACTGCGCTTTGAGCAGTTCGGGGTTGTCCGAGGACACTCCCATGAAGTGCATCACGGTGCTCGCAAACGTTCTGATGTTCATGGAACGCTCCAGGGTTCGGAACGGTCGGGGTGCGAGCAGGTATCCGACACGGTAGGCAACAACAGAACACTAGGTCGGCGCAGGGCCCTGGGCATATGCGGCAGTTGCAGCGAGGGTTTGCATGACGACCATGAACAGCACTATTCCAGAGCCGGTGGGCGACAGGGTTGGTTGGCCGGCTGCATGGCATTTCCTTCGGGTGTGACAGGGTGGCCAGCGTTTGACATGGCCTATGCAAAAGAAGCGGACAATTCGCCGCATTCTGCATAGCGCATTCGTATGAGGGGTGACGGCAAGAAAGGACTAGGAGGAGTAGGGGGGCTGGGCCTCGCATGAAGGGCACTCAGCGCCATGGCGACTCGCCTGCTGGCCCGATGCACCGCGATATCACGGTGCATCGAGAGACGTGATCTCAGGGCGTGCCTTGCCCCAGCGTCGACGGCGTTTGCTGAGGCAGGTGAATCTGCTGCCGCATGACGTAAATGGCAACGGCGGCCGAGAGCAAACCTGAAAGCGCGCCCACCCCAAGCGACCAGCGCGGCCCGAGATGGTCCGCCACCCAACCCACGATCGGCGCACCAATGGGGGTGCCGCCCAGCGCGATGGCCACGCGCAGTGCCATGACGCGGCCGCGCATGGCTGGCTCGGTAGACAGCTGCATCAGGCTGTTGCTCGTATTGGTGAAGGTGAGTGCCGCAATGCCGGTGATGACCAGCGCCGCCGCAAACAGCCAATAGCTCGGTGCAATGGCCGCCAGCGTGCAACCCAGGCCGAACATCGCCGCACCAATCAGCAGGGACTTGAACTCCGGGCGCTCGCGCCCAGCGGCGAACAACGCACCGGATATCGTGCCCACCGCCATCATCGACGACAGCACGCCGTAGCCACGCGCATCCGAATGAAAGACGCTCGCGGCCATCGTCGAGATGAAGATCGGGAAGTTCAGCCCGAACGTGCCGATCAGGAACAGCATGACCAGCATGGCCTTGAGGTCGGGGCGAGCCCACACGTAGCGGATGGCCTCTGCAAAGCCGCCTTGCGAGCGGTGTGCACGCGCATTGGGGCGCAGCTCGGACTTGCGCAGGAAGAAGAGCGAAGTCAGCACCGCGATGAACGACAGCCCGTTGGCCAGGAACGCCCAGCCTGTGCCGAGGGTGGCAATGGCGATACCCGCCGCCGCCGGCCCCACCATGCGCCCCGCGTTGAATGACGTGGAGTTGAGCGCCACCGCATTGGGCAAATCGCCATCGCCCACCAGTTCCGCCACGAATGTCTGGCGCACCGGCGCATCAAAAGCTGACGCACAGCCGGACAGAAACGCCAGCAGATAGACATGCCATAGCTGAACCGCACCGGTCACGGTCAGCAGCCCGAGTATCAGCGCCAACACGCCTGACGTTGCCTGGGTGGCCATCAGCAGCTTGCGCTGGTTGTAGCGGTCGGCGGCAACGCCCGTCCAGGGCAGCAGCAGAAGCTGCGGCCCGAACTG
Organism: Ralstonia sp. AU12-08; assembly: GCF_000442475.1. NCBI lineage: Bacteria > Pseudomonadati > Pseudomonadota > Betaproteobacteria > Burkholderiales > Burkholderiaceae > Ralstonia > Ralstonia sp. AU12-08. The sequence goes on from NZ_ASZV01000016.1 coordinate 59,286, forward strand.
CAGCGCCATCACCGTGCCCACTGCAGAAGCGTTGTGATGGGTGAGCTGCGTCAGTACCAGCCAGTCCTGAGCGGTGCGCTGCATCCACGTCCCCACGTTGGAGACCAGCGACCCCGCTGCCCAGAGGCGGTAGTTGTAGACGCGCAGTGAACGGAAGACGCCCGCAGATGAGGTGCTCATTGGCGTTGTGGCAGGTTACCGCCGTTGAAGCGGCCAAAGCGCCGCGCCAACGGCACGCTGAGGGCCAGGATGCCCAGGCCGAGTGCTGCGGCATCGGCGGTGTCTCGCAAGTTGAAATCCCCCACGCGGAGAACGAGCACGTAGCCGACCACCAGGTTGAACAGGCTCCAGAGCACGTTCACGGTCGAGGACGAAAGGCCTTCGCCACGCGGCGTTGCAAACGGACTTTGAAACGGCCTGCCTGCGATGCCGAACACGAAATGCGGTACGGCGTTGGCAAGAAATGCGCCGCCGAAGAACCACGATACGAGGTGCAGTGATGCCATGTCAGGCGCTCCTTGTTCAGAATTCGGCAAGCCGTTGCAGCAGCTTGACGGCGCTGGCCAGCTCGGCTTGTTCCTGGGTAGACAGTTGGGCTTGCAGTGCGCGGAAGAGCCAATCGTCCTTGGCGGCGCGGCTTTCCTTGAGCACTTTGCGGAAACCGGGCGTCAGCTCGATGAGCGTCTGCCGACCATCGGTCGGGTCTGGCGTGCCGGCAACCGCCCCCATCCCTTCCAGCCCTGCAACGGTGACGCGCATGGACTGCGGCTTCACGCTCTCCGCACGGGCAAGTGCAGAAACCGTGGCGGGGCCGTTACGGTCCAGGCGCAGGAGAACCGACTTTTGTGCGTGGGTGAGGTCGTTCGGATGCACTTGTTCGCGCAGCCGCCTGGACAGCTTGCCCAGAGCAATGCGCAGATCGCCCGCCAGCGTGGCCGGCGGGGTGGGATCGTTCGGGGGTGGTGATTTAGCCATGCGCCAAGCATAGCATTAATACAGTTTAACTGTGCAGTTAAACTGTAATGTTTCGCAGTGCGCACAGAACGAAAAGCCCGCAGCAATGCGGGCTTCTTCATGGGCGCGGCAGGTGCAGGTGTTACTGGAAGTCCAGTGTGTCCTCCACCTTGGTGATCTTCCACCCATCGTCCAGCTTGCGCAGGAAGACGAGTACGCTCACCTTGTCCTTCGAGCCGAACGTGACCGGCACCACGGCAACGCCCTCCAGCAGGATCGGAGCGCGGGTCACGGTGTGTTCCGCCCAATCCTTCTCGTCGTAGTCCTGGACCTTGGTGAAGTAGTCGGCGTCGCCCGGCATCTCATTGCGGCGGTAGGCGTCGCGCAGGCGGTCTACCGTGTCTTTCGCAACGTAGGTGTAGATGCCGTTGTCCGTGAGCGGGTAGACCGATTTGGTTTGCAGCTTGATGTACCACGCGTAGAACGCCTTCGTATTGGCTTCCGGCGTGGCGGCCTTGCCCTGTGCCATGACGGCTTGCATACCGAGCAGGCCGACGGCGAGAACCAGCCATGCCAGTGCTCTGGAAAGTCGTGTCTTCATGATGGCCTCAGTCGTCGTGACGATAGATCTTGTACGCGGGCTGCGCGGTCCGATAGGCTTGTCCGGGGTAAAAACCTTGCGGCCCGTCGTTCTGCGTGAAATCGGACACCCATACCGTGCCGTTATAGATCGCCATGTGCCCGGACGGATGACCCGGTGCCGGTTGGATGACGACAATGTCGCCCTTGCGCGGGGCGGTCAGCACGGTGTGAAAGCCGGCTTCTTCAAGGACGGGGCCGTAGTCTTTGGCAAAGTGGGTTCGTCCAAGCGTTGCGCCACCCCATTCAATCGCCTTGCGCACGTACTTTGCGCAGTTTCCGGTGCTGTTCGGCTGCACGTGGATGTCGGCGTAGTTGGCGGCGCGGTTTCCATCGTAGGGCATCGTGTCTCTCCTGAAATACGAGTGTGGGCGCGGCCATCGTACAAGGAGTGCTTCGGCGGAATGTTATGGGGCTTTCAAATACGCAGGCGCGCAACAAAGAAAATGCCCGCGCGATGGCGGGCTTGATGCTGGGGCGCCGGTTTGGCTATTCGGCGGCGCTGTCGGCCGGCGTTTTCGCCGCTTTTCCGGGGCGGCGCACGGCTCGAATTTTTCCGCTGGTGCCGCCGCCGCAGAAGAACTGGTCGGCGCCGTCCGATTCAAGTCCTGACACGCCCACACCCGTTGGCATGTCGATCTGTTCCAGCACTTCGCCAGTGTGTGGGTCGATATGCCGGATGTCGCTGTCATCGCCTTCCCAGGTGGCATGCCAGAGTTCGCCGTCAACCCAGGTGACGCCGGTCACGAAGCGGTTCGACTCGATGGTGCGCAGCACGGCGCCGGTGTCGGGGTCGATCTGGCGAATCTTCTTGTCCCGATAGTGGCCCACCCATAGCGTGCCTTCGGCCCAGGCGAGCCCGGAGTCGCCACCGGCGCCCGGCGCAGGAATGGTGGCGAGCACTTTCCCGGTCTGCGGGTCGATCTTGTGGATACGGTCTTCCGCGATCTGGAACAGGTGCCGCCCGTCGAAGGCTGTGCCGGCGTGGGCGGGCACGTCAATCGTGCGCAGCGCTTGCCCGCTGGCAGGGTCGACTTCCTGCACATGGCCCCCGGCTGCAAACCAGACGTGCTGGCCGTCGTACGTCACGCCGCCTACGTTGTCGGCACCCGGGAACGGGCCATATTCGCGCACGATTTCGGCGGCGGATCGTTTCATGTTCGTGTCCTGTGGATTTGGTTGCGGAGTCTTCATCCTAGTCACTCGGCAGCGGCGCCGGGAGTAACAAGGTGGTCGCGAATCCGGGCACGGGTGGCGTCATCCAGCGGCGTGCACGCCCGTGCCCGAAGCACTGCACCTTGCCTGCCGTCGCCAGGGCATCGAGCGCGCGCTGCACGGTGCGTTGGCTGCTGCCCAGCGCGAGCGCCAGTGCCGAGCTGGACCACGACTCCCCATCTGCCAGACAAGCGAGCACGGCGGCATGCGGCGCCTCAACGGGCTGCGCCAGCACGACGATCTCGTGCGCGCGCCGTGGCTGCAGTGCGAACCCGTGTTTGGTTGCGCTCACCGATGCCAGATCGCCGAGTGCGGCGCGCAGCCGCCCGATCTCGACACGCAGGCGCACGCGGTGCGATTCATCGGCGTGCCTGGTGCGGAATGCCTGGGCGATGAGCGTGTCTCTTGGCACGTCTGCCGGCCAGGCTTCGGCCAGCGCGCGGGCGAGGGTGAACAGCATCGGGCGTGTGGCGAGCGAGACAACGGTGTCGGTCTCGCGCACGGCAAGGCGGCATGCATCCACGACCAGCGTTTTTGATGCGAACAGCGCTTCCACCTCTTCGAGCCGGAGGAGGCGCGCATTGCCATGCGAAACTAGGCGCGCGGCAGGTGCATGCAGTGCGAGGGCAGCGCTTTCGACCTCTGCCGTCAATGCGGGGATGCCGGCTTGGCGCGCAGCACGCTCAGCATGCGCAAGCGCTGTACGTGCGGGCTGTGTTTGCAGACGGCGCAGCGCAATGCCTGCAATAACCAACTCGTGTGCTGCGCGTAGCACGGGTGGCAGAGCGGTGGGGTCTTGCCCGGCCAACATGCGCTCCGCATCGTCCAGTCGGCCGATCAGGAGAAAGCGTCGGATGTCGAGATACCGCGCATGTGCCGCGTTGACATGGTCGCCATGCGCTTCAAGCGTGATACGTGCCGCATCGAGGGTCTTCTCGGGCCAGCCCAGGTCGCGTGAGGCGAGCGCAATTTCGGCTTCTGCAACGACGCAGCGCGCGCGGGCCAGGGCTTCTCTCGATCCGAAGGCGCGCGCTGCATTGCGCAGCAGGGCCCGTGCGCGCGTGAGATCGCCAAGCTGTGCCATGGCGATGCCGCGCAGCGCCAGTGCCGGCGGATCGTCGCGCAAGGCGACGCGGTTCAGCGCCCCGAACGGGTCACCCGCCGCGAGCGCGCGTGCGGCTGCCGTGATCAGCGAGTCCATCTGAATCCCGCCACACTTGTCACTCCCTCCGGTTGGTGTCGGCGCCTAATCTAGCACACGCGTTTCCACCCGAATTTCCATCCGAACTGTCCACCGATATGGAGGCAAGCATGACCACAACACACATCACCCAACATGCCACCGCGACACGGCAAGCGTGGCTAAAGGCACGTCTTGAATTGCTGGCAGCGGAGAAGGAACTGACCCGCCGCAGCGACGAACTCGCACGCCAACGCCAGGCGCTGCCGTGGGTCCGCGTCGACAAGACCTACCGCTTTGAAACCGATGAGGGGAGTGCGTCGCTGGCGGACTTGTTTCGCGGGCGTTCGCAACTGCTCGTGTATCACTTCATGTTCGGCCCGGACTACAAGGCCGGCTGCCCGTCGTGCTCGATGATCGCGGATGGGTTCAATGGCTTTGCGACGCATCTGGCAAATCACGACGTGCTGCTGCTGGCGGTGTCGCGTGCACCGCTGGAGAAGCTGCAGGCCTACAAACAGCGCATGGGCTGGACCTTTCCGTGGGCGTCGTCGGTCGACAGCGATTTCAACTACGACTTCAACGTCTCGATTTCTGAAGCGCAGCAGCGCGCCGGTACGGCCGACTACAACTACGTGCGCGGCAGCCACGTGATGGACGCATCGGATCTGCCCGAACCCGTGCAGCAGTTCGCGGCCATGTGCGGTACCGATGCACCCACCTATGTGCGCGACCGACCCGGCATGAGCGCGTTCGTGCTGGAGGATGGCATCGTGTACCACACGTACTCCACCTATGCGCGCGGGCTGGATGGCCTCTGGAGCGCGTACCAGTGGCTGGATCGCGCACCGCTTGGCCGCAATGAAGCCGGTGTCTGGTGGCGTCGCCATGATGAGTACGCGCAGCGTTGAACTGCCACGCACACATGCAGCGTCCGAGCGCGGTTTCCTTGGCGTCTCGGCGCTGCTTTTCGTGGCCAGCACGGCGGCGACAGTCGCGTGGTGCATATCGATGTCGCGCATGGGCGAGATGCCGATGCCCGGCGGATGGACGCTGTCGATGGCGTGGGTGCCGATGTGCGGGCAGACATGGCTGGGCACCGCCGCATCGTTTCTCGGTATGTGGATCGTGATGATGGTGGCGATGATGCTGCCGTCTCTGGTGCCGATGCTGCGGGGGTATCGGCACAGCGTGCGCGAGGCGGGTGACGTGCGTCTGGGCGTGCTGACCACCCTAGTAGGCCTTGGCTACTTTGCGGTGTGGGCTGCGTTTGGCGTGGTGGTCTTTGCGTTTGGTGCGGCGCTGCTTGCGCTGGAGATGCGTTGGCCGATGCTGGCGCGTGCCATCCCAGCGCTGGCGGGAATCGTTGTCCTAGGGGCCGGTGTGCTCCAGTTCTCTGCATGGAAAACGCATCAGCTTGCGTGTTGCCGAGAGGCGGCAGGAGCCAACTGCGCATTGCCCATCGATGTTAGAGCGGCCTGGCGACACGGCGTGCGACTCGGTCTGCATTGCAGTGGCGCCTGCGCAGGCTTGACGGCGATCCTGCTCGCTACAGGTGTCATGGACCTGCGCGTGATGGCCGTTGTGGCGGCAGCCATCACCGTTGAGCGTCTTACGCCTGGCGGTCAGGCCGTGTCGCGCGTTATCGGTGCCATTGCCACAGTGGCGGGCGTGTTCCTGACCGTGCAGGCGGCAACGCTCGGGTGACATGGCGCTCGCGCCCTTGCGGCCGGCTGAGCGCGTCGTGCCCGCAGTCAGTCAGCCACAAGGCAGCGCGCCAGCATGCGGAATATCCTGCCTTCCGTTCAAGCTGCCTTGTCGGAATCAGCCATGGCCCTGTCTTCAATCGAACGTCAATCGAGCCTTGACGCGCTGCGCGGTTTTGCCCTGCTGGGCATCTTGGTCGTCAACATCGTCGCCTTTGCTACGCCGTACTACGGCACGGGCGTGCCCGATCCGATGGCGCAGAGTCGCGTCAGCCACGCGGTCATGGTGGGCATTGCCTTGCTGTTCGAATGGAAGTTCTATCTGCTGTTCTCGTTCCTGTTTGGCTACAGCTTCACGCTGCAGATGCAGTCGGCCGAGCGCGACGGCAAGGCGTTTGTGCCGCGCATGCTGCGACGGCTTATCGGGCTCTGGGTGCTCGGGCTGCTGCATGGCGTGTTGCTGTTCCACGGTGACATCCTTACCACCTATGCCGTGATGGGCGCTGTACTGTTGACGTTGCGCAGCCGGGCAGAGAAGGCGCTGGCCAAGCTGGCGGTGGGCCTGATTGTGGGCACGGCCACGGTCTGGGCGATCATCGGCGTTCTCTCCGTACTCGATGTCGATGCAGCACGCGATTCGAAGGCACTGGCGCAGATCACTTCGGCGCTGACGGCGTTCCGCAGCACTCCCTGGGGCGTCATCGCGCAGCATGTGCAAGAGCTCAAGGGCGTGTGGGTCGTGACGGCACTGATGCAGGCGCCGACGGCACTGGCAATGTTCCTGATGGGGTGCATTGCAGGGCGGCGCGGGCTGTTCTCGGCATCGTCGCCAACCGCCGGCACCAGCAAGCTATACAAGCAATGCCTGATTGCCGGCGCCTGTGTGGGCCTGCCGGCTGCGGTGGCGTATGCCTATGGCACGACAAGGCTCGCTGGCACGCCCTGGGATCTGCTGGGGCTGTCGCTGAGCTTGCTGACGGCGCCATTGCTGACCGCTGCGTATATCGGTGGGATGCAGTTGCTGTTCCGCAGCCGCTGGGGCCAGTGGTGGCTGGGCGTGCTGGCGCCTGCCGGGCGGATGGCGCTGTCGAACTACCTGATGCAGTCGCTGGTGTGTTCGGTGATCTTTCTGGCGTATGGGTTCCGCATGATGGGCCGGGTCAGTCCGCTGGACACGCTGCTGATCGCGGTTGCAATCTTTGCGGTGCAAACGGTCATCAGCCGCTGGTGGTTGGGGCGTTTTGCCTATGGCCCCGTGGAGTGGCTGCTGCGTGCGGTCACGCACTGGCGGTTTTCGTCGCTGCGAGTGGGGAGGGCGGGACGAGGCGAGTTGGCGGGCTAGGGCCGCTGCGGTATCTACGGTGGATCGGACTGCACTTTTGATTCAATCCGTGCGCCGACGCCCTTTGTGCATCTGTCGTAAGATGCCGGCTCGATTGAAAGTGGCGACATGGACGTCACCACTTTCAATCACAGCTTGCAACACAAAGGGAAAATGAACATTCCGCTCATACTGAATATCGCGACATTCGTCGCCATCCTGATCGCTCTGGGCCGCGTGAACGCGAGCTGGAGCCTGGCGAAACGCGTGCTGCTGGGCATGGTGCTGGGCATCGTGTTCGGTCTGGTGTTGCACCTGATTTATGGTGACGACAGCGCAACGCTCAAGCAATCGATTGCCTGGTTCAGCGTTGTTGGCGGCGGCTACATCCAGTTGCTGCAGATGATCGTCATGCCGCTGGTGCTGGTCTCCGTTCTCAATTCGGTGGCCAAGCTCAACAGCACAGCGTCGCTGGGCAAGATCAGCGTGCTGACCATTGGCACGCTGCTGCTGACGACGCTGATTTCTGCGCTGGTCGGTGTGTTCGTCACCAACCTGTTTGGCCTGACCGCGCAAGGGCTGGTGCAAGGCGCGCAGGAAACCGCCCGCCTGACTGCGATCCAGGACAACTACGTCGGCAAGGTGGCGGACCTCTCGGTTCCGCAACTGCTGCAGTCCTTCCTTCCGAAGAACCCGTTTGCAGAACTGACTGGCGCCAAGCCGACGTCGATCATCGGCGTGGTGATCTTTGCCGCATTCCTGGGGGTGGCGGCACTGCATCTGCTCAAGGACGACGCGGTGAAGGGCGAGCGCGTGCTGACTGCCATCGATACCGCGCAGGCCTGGGTCATGAAGCTCGTGCGACTCGTCATTCGCCTGACCCCGTACGGCGTGCTGGCGCTGATGACCAACGTCGTGGCCGTGTCCAACGTACAGGACATCATCAAGCTCGGTGGCTTTGTGGTGGCCTCTTACCTGGGCCTGGCGATCATGTTCGGCGTGCATGCTGTGCTGCTGACGGTCAACGGCATCAATCCGATCCGCTTCTTCCGCAAGGTGTGGCCGGCGCTGTCTTTTGCGTTCACGAGCCGGTCGAGCGCCGCCACCATTCCGCTGAGCATCGAAGCGCAGACACGGCGCATTGGCGTGCCGGAATCGATCGCCAGCTTTGCGGCGTCGTTCGGCACCACCATTGGCCAGAACGGCTGCGCGGGCTTGTATCCCGCCATGCTGGCCGTGATGGTGGCGCCCACGGTCGGCATCAACCCGTTTGATCCAGTGTGGATCGCTACGCTGGTCGCGATCGTCACACTCAGCTCAGTCGGTGTAGCGGGCGTTGGCGGTGGTGCCACCTTTGCCGCGCTGATCGTACTGCCGGCCATGGGCCTGCCGGTGACGCTGGTGGCGCTGCTGATCTCCATCGAGCCGCTGATCGACATGGGCCGCACCGCGCTCAACGTCAACGGCTCCATGACCGCCGGCACCATCACCAGCCAGTTGCTGGGGCAGACTGATCGAAGCGTGTTTGACGCCGGCGACGAGCCCGAGCTGATGCATCGCTGATCTCTGCGCCAAAAAAAAGAAAATGCCGACCCCGTGGTCGGCATTTTTTTTTGAAACCCTCAACGGGGCGCTTTCGCGTGCCCGCTGGGATGCGTCAGCCCACGTTCGGCCCGGTCGGGATGAAGTCGATGACGACATCCGGCACCGTCACGACCTTGTTCGAGTTGAAGGCAAATTTGTTGAAGGTCTCGGGGTTGGGGATCCACAGCTTCTGTCCGTTGGTGACAAGGTAGGTTGCTGCGCTGCTGCCCTTGGCCAGCACGGCGCCGTTGGTCAGCGCCGGCCCGCGCGGGATGTTGTCGACCAGGTAGTCGCTCACGATGATGCCGTCCCACGAGGCGAACAGGTTGGTGTACGTGGTCGGGTTGGGGATCCAGCGCAGCTGGCCATGCAAGACCAGGTAGACCGGCGAGGAGTTGCTGCCTGTGACCCGTTCTCCGTCGTACTTCGTCCAGTCGTTGACAGCCAATGCCTCTTTTGCCTGGCTTTCCGTTGCGTGTACGCGTTCAGCAAGAGATTGTTGCGTCATTGTTGCGCCTCATTAAATGGGGTTGTCCTGGAGTCTGTGTGCCAAGGCATCAATGCGCTTGGTTGAGTCATTATATTTTTTAGAAAATGCTGCGCCTCGCTATCTCGAACTAATCATTATTAGATCGGCACGGTTATCCCAGGTAAATTGGCATTATTTGAACAGCGGGTAAGCAGGATAAGAAGAAGGCGGAAGGGGTCGAGCGTGAGCAACTCTTTGATTTTTCAATGTATGTGGTGATGAGTGCCGGCTGCCTGACAGGGATGATGACCAATGTTGCATAGGCCATTCAGGTGATGGGTGATATTTTCTTTGATCTGCCTTCAATAAAGTGAATTGGCAGTTGATCGCTGCGTAAAATGACGTTGAATCAGGTTATTTGTATTGAATAATTTTGGTGGATAACGCGGCTGTTATTTAATTATTCGGATTATGAAATTCGTTGCCTGTCTGCCGGCTAACGTTATAGTTTCAGCGTGTTTTTTCCGGAGCCGCATGCGCAAGCGCCCGGAGGGTCTCCATGAAAGCATCCGCCAACTCGGTTGGCGTGGCGGCGCTGCGGCGCAGCAGGCCAACGGGTTCTCCGGTGCCGGGTGTTGGCAGGTTGAGGCGTGTGAGCCAGCCTTGTGACAAGTCATCCTGGGCGGCACGCTCCGGCGTGATCCATATCGCATCGGAGCGGCGGGCCAGCAGCCGCGCGACCGACACGGACAGCGTTTCCGTCACGCCCGCGGGCAGCCGCAGGCCGTGCGTCTGGAACAGGGCATCGGTGTGATGACGTGGCACGGTGCCAGGCGTGGCAATCACCAGCGGATAGTCGAGCACCGCCTGCAGGGATGTCACACCGTTTGCAGACAGGGTCAGCGGATGCTGCGGCCGCACGACCAGCGCAAGCGCTTCTGCATACAGCAGCTCGAACGACAGACCCTGCATCATGGTCGGCTCGGCCATGCGACCTACCACGAAATCGAGCTCACCCGCCTTGAGCGCGGCCAGCAGTTCGGCATTGGTGCCGGTGCGCAGGCGTACGCCGGCATGCGGGCGTTGCGCATGCAGCGCGGCAATCGCCTGGGGAAGCAGGCCGCTCGCCACCGTCGGCAGGGCGCCGACGTGCACGACAGGTGCGGAGGCTTCGCCCGAACCCATCAGCGCAGCGGTGGCCGATTCCAGCGCCTGTGTCACCCCCACGGCATGTCGCAAGAACTGCTCGCCGGCTGCTGTGAGCCGCGCACCTTGCCGGCCACGCTCGACCAGTTGCATACCGGCCAGCGCTTCCAGTTCGCCCAGTGTTTTCGACACAGCCGGCTGGCTCAGGTGCAGCCGCTCAGCCGCACGCCGCAGGTTGCGCTCCTGCGCAATGGCAACAAAGCAGCTCAGATGGCGAAAGCGGATGCGCGAGGGCAGGTCAGTGCTATCCATAACTTTTGGTTATTGATTTTTCGATCAGAAGTCAATTTACTTCACTTTTTGGCAGAGATACAGTCATCCCCACAGATTCCAACGGAGACGCCCCATGACCCTGCCGCTTTCCGGCACCGGCGAGTTCGCCCAGCGCGATACCGCCCAACACCCGCCAGCGCTCACCCCCGTGTACAAGACCAGCGTGCTGCGCTCGCCGCGCAATGCGCTCATCTCCACGCTCAACACGCTGTCGGAGACGACCGCGCCGGTGTTCCATCCGGACGACCTCGGTGCGCTCGACAACGACCTCATCCTCAACTACGCCAAGGAGGGTCTGCCAATTGGCGAGCGCATCATCGTCCACGGCTATGTGCGCGACGAATTCGGCCGCCCCGTGCCGAACGCGCTGGTGGAGGTGTGGCAGGCCAACGCCGGTGGCCGCTATCGCCACAAGAAAGACCAGTACATCGCGCCGATCGACCCGAACTTCGGCGGTTGCGGCCGCATGCTGACGGACGCCAACGGCTACTACGCCTATCGGACCATCAAGCCGGGGCCATATCCGTGGCGCAATCGCATCAACGACTGGCGGCCCTCGCACATCCACTATTCGCTCTCGGGCGATGGCTGGGCGCAGCGTCTCATCACGCAGATGTACTTCGAGGGTGATCCGATGATCGCGCAGTGCCCGATCATCAAGACCATCCCCAGCGAAGAGCAGGTGCGCGGCCTGATTGCGCTGCTCGATACGGCTAACCACGTACCGCTCGATGCGCGCAGCTACCGCTTCGACATCACGCTGCGCGGCCGCCGCGCCACGCATTTCGAGAACGCCCTGCAAGGAGCCAAGTGATGACGACGACCACGCTTCATGCCTCACTCGAACGTGCGCAGGCAACGGCCATGACGACAACGCCGCCTTTCGCACATTTCAATGAGACGGCCTCGCAGACGGGCGGCCCCTACGTGCATATCGGGCTCGCACCGCGCCAGGCCGGCTTCGATATCTACGAGAAGGAATTCGGCAACGTGCTGACCACGCCCGCCACGCGCGGCGAGCGCATCGCGCTGGAAGGCCGCGTGTTCGATGGTTCCGGCTCGCTCGTACGCGATGTGCTGATCGAAATCTGGCAGGCCAATGCCGATGGCAAATACGCACACCCGGCTGACCAGCAGGACAAGCCAGCCGATGCGGCGTTCCGCGGCTGGGGCCGTGCGGGTGCCGATTTCGACACCGGCGTCTACCGCTTCGACACCATCAAGCCGGGTGCCGTGGCAGGGCGCGGCAATACCGTGCAGGCGCCGCATATCTGCATGGTGCTGTTTGCACGCGGCATCAACCTTGGCTTGCATACGCGCGTGTACTTTGCGGACGAGGCCACCGCCAACGGTGCCGATCCGGTACTCAATGGCATTGAGTGGGAAGTGCGCCGCAAGACGCTGATTGCCCAGCGTACCGAGCGCAATGGCGAGGTGGTCTACACCTTTGACGTGCGCCTGCAGGACACGCCCGATGGCGGTGCGGAAACGGTGTTCTTCGACATCTGATCGATCGCCGCGTCACATGAAACAACGCCCGACGGGTTCGTCCCGCCGGGCGTTGTTTTTTGGAGCAATGCGCAAGACGTCATGCGCTTGTCGATAATGGAGGTCTTGATGCTCCACACCTGACACCCGCGCTGTGACCCAACTCACCCTTCCCGGATTCGAAGCCACGCCGCAGTTGCCCGCACACCGCCTGTTTCTGGCGATTAAGCCCGATGCCGGTACCGCAGAGCGCATTGCACGATTGGTCGAGCAGTTGCGCCCGGTAGTGGGTTTCAAGGGGAAGGCGCTACGCCCGGAGCGCCTGCATGTCACGCTGTATCACCTGGGCGATTTCGTTCAAGCTCCGCCGGAGGATCTGGTTGCGCGCACGCGCCTGACTGCTGAGCGGCTTGCCTTGCCGGCCTTCGATGTCACGCTCGATCAGGTCGTGAGCTTTCATGGCCGACGCGATCATCGTCCGTTCGTGCTGCTTGGCAGTGATGGCGTGAGCGAACTGATGGCGTTTCAGTTGGCGCTGGGCGAGGCCTTGCAGCATGCCGGCCTGCCCGTGCCGCTTGGGCATTTCAAGCCGCACATCACGCTGTTGTACGACCGCGGTGGCTTTGCGCCCAAGCCGGTCGAACCCGTCACCTGGACGGTGCGCGAGTTCGTCCTCATCCATAGCTGGCTCGGCAAGACGCGGTACGACGAGCTTGGCCGCTGGACGCTCAAGGGCTGAGCTTCGCGCCGTTCTTTGCCCGGTTACGCGCAGCCATCCGGTCCGCAGACCGGCCCATCAGCCTCACTTGCTGGTGCCGGTGCACCGATGTGCTGCGCCAGGGCCTGCGCCCATTCTTCCGGACGACCAAGCCACGGGCCGACGTCGATTGTGCCCAGGTGGCCTTCCGCATCTTCCAGTGCAAACGTCGGGAAACCCTGACCACCCACGCGATCCAGCCACTGCCGGCTTGCCGCAATGTGCTGCTGCGTAAGCGCGCCGGCCTGCCGCGCATATTCCGCATCGAATGCTTCGGGCGATAGGCCCAGTTCAACAGCCAGCTCACGCAGCACGGGCAGATCAGCAATCCGTCGGCCTTCTTCGTAGTGCGCGCGTTGGACGCGGTGGATCATGTCCAGCCCGAGCCCGCCAAGCGCTTCGGCAGCCAGCACCGCGGTGATGGGCGGTTCCGAATCCATCATCGCGGTGGTATCACGCAGCAGGCCGTCAAAGTACGGTTTGCCGAATGGCTGGCCGGACATCTCGGCGATGCGGTGGTCGTGGGGCATGACATAGTCACGCCATTGCGGCGTGACCATGCGCCGGTTTGCGCCGGCCAGCATGCCGCCGCCATGAAAGGCGACGGTCAGGCCCGGCACTGCGCGGGCGGCATCCACCAGCGGCGCGGCGCCGTAGCACCAACCGCACAGTGGGTCGAAGATGTAATGCAACGTCGTCATGAACAATCCTTGGTTACTGCGGCCACTTCATTTCGCCCTTGATGACCTTCGCGCTCAACTCCAGCGAGGCATCGCCGGGCAGCGACGGGTAGGCCGCTTTCATCGCCTTGATCAATTCCGCTGAGTTGTTGGCGCGGGCAGCCTCCACCTCGAAGGTCTTCAGGTAATCCGCCGTAAAGCGTACCGCTTCCAACCCCGTGGGCATCGGCCCGGTGAAGTGGCCAGGCACCACCGTCGTCGGCTTGAGCGCGGTGATGTTATCGAGCGTCTGAAGCCAGCCCAGGCGCGATTCGCGCGTTTGCGTATCGGCCACCCACACGTGGTCGCCATTGTTGACCACCACGCCGCCGGCCACCGTCTTGAGCGACGGAATCCACAAGTACGTGCGTGCGGCGTCTGGGCCGTTCAAGCCTTTGATCTCGATCGTGCGGCCTTCCAGCGTGAGGTGATCGGCGTGCAGTACGTCGGGCAGCACGAGCGCCTTGGGTGCGTTGTCTTTCAGGATCGGGCCCCAATAGGCGAGCTTGCCGTTCATCGACGCCTGGATGGCCGCCACGGTTTGTGGCGTGGCCACGATCTTTGCCTTTGGGAAGGCCGCGCGGATGACGTCCAGCCCGAAGTAGTAATCCGGATCACTCTGGCTGATGTAGACGGTGGTGAGCGTCTTGCCGCTGGCCTTGATCTTCTGCACCAGGGCCTCTGCATCGCTGCGCTGGAACTGCGCGTCGATCAGGATGGCGTCGTGCGCACCCGTGATGATCTCCGACGACACCGGGAAGACACCCTTGTCGCCGGGGTTGTACACCTCCAGGTGCAGCGGCGCCGGGGGGGCGGCATGGGCAACGAGGCCGGCGCTGACAAGGCCGGCGGCAAGCAGGGTGCGGATCAAAGTCATCGGGTGCTCCTGGGCAAGTGAGGTGTGATGGCAATGTCGTTACTGTAGGTTGCTTGATTCGATCGAAAAACCACCTAAGATGCGCATATTTGTTTCTTCAATCGATCAAATATGGACCGGATCGTTGCCGCTGAGGTGTTCGTTGCGATTGTCGAGCGCGGCAGCCTGAGCGCCGCCGCTGAAGGGCTCGACATGTCGCGCGCCATGGTCACGCGCTATCTGGCGCAGATGGAGGATTGGTCTGGTGCGCGCTTGTTGCACCGGACCACGCGCCGCATGGGCCTGACCCCGGCTGGCGAAGCCACGCTCGTGCGGTGTCGCCAGATCCTGGAGATTGCCGCGCAGATGGCCGTTGCAGATGGTCCCGAGGCCGACACGCCACGCGGTTTGTTGCGCATCGCTTGCGCACAATCGCTCGCACAGGAGGTGTTGAGTGCGGCGGTAACGGCCTTTCTGCGGCGCTATCCGCAAACGGCGGTCGACCTCGTTGTCGACAACCGCACCATCAACCTCGTGGAAGAGCGCATCGATCTGGCGGTGCGCATTACCAATGATCTCGATCCGAACCTGATCGCGCGGCGACTGGGCACGTGCAACTCCGTGGTGGTGGCTGCGCCGTCGTACCTGGCTGCGCACGGTACGCCGCGCCGAGTGGAAGACCTGGCCGTGCACAACTGCCTGACGTATTCGTACTTCGGCAAGAGCCTGTGGAAGTTCACTGATACGAAGACGGGGGTGTCGTCCGACGTGCCGGTGAGCGGCAATCTGAGCGCGAATGAGTCGATGGCGCTGCTGGCGGCCGCCAGGGAAGGCGCGGGCGTTGCACTGCAGCCGGCGTTTGCCGCCGCGCCACCCATCGCCGCCGGCCAGCTCGTGCGCCTGCTGCCCGAGCACGTGCCGCAGGCGCTCGGCATCCATGGTGTCTATAGCTCACGTAGGCAGATGCCGGCGGCGCTGCGGGCGATGCTGGATTTTCTGGTGGAGTGGTTCAAACCACGTCAGGGCGCTGTCTGATATTGCAGTCTGCGTGCGGTCACTAGAGTGGCGGGCTTTCAGGCAGGGAGCCCCATGAACTACGACGGCATCACCCCAGAGATTGCGCGCGGCCTGCTGGTGCTGCGCGAACGTATTGCCCAAGCGAAGATCCCGTCTTCCAAACTGGACGAAACGCTCAACATTGCCACTTGGAACATCCGCGAGTTCGGCAAGAAGCCGCGCACAAAGACCGCGCTGTACTACATCGCGGAGATCCTGCGGCAGTTCGATCTGATTGGCGTGCAGGAAGTGCGTGACAACCTGGGCGACCTCAAGCGCGTGCTGGAGATTCTTGGCCCTGATTGGCGCGCCGTGTATTCCGATGCGTTGACCGACGCCGGTGGCAACCGCGAGCGCATCGCCTATGTCTATGACCGCCGTGCCGTTGCCTTTACCGGTTTGGCAGCGCAGGCGCAACCGCCACGCACGAAACGCGGCATGGAGTATTTGTCAGACATTTCGTGGTGGCGCCGGCCGTACATGGTGTCATTCCATTCCGGCAACTTTGACTTCGTCTGCCTTTCCGCCCACATCCGCTGGGGAAACAGCGAGCGCGATCGCCTATCGGAAATCGAGGCGCTGGCCGACTGGGTCTACGCCAAGGCGCAAGAGAAGGACGCCGACGGCAAAGACCTGATTGTCATGGGCGACTTCAATGTCCCCAGCGAGAAGAGTCCGCTGTTCCAGGCGCTGACCGCACGTGGGCTGCGTGTGCCGGACAAGCTGCTGCGCAGCACGTTCGGCAGCAACCTGGAGAAGAACAAGCGCTACGACCAGATCCTGCAAATGCCGGAATACCCCGAGAGCTTTACCAACGCGGGCGGCGTGCTCGACTTCTATCAAGGCGATCACACGCCGCTGTTCCCGCGTTTGACGAAGCAGGCGATGACGTATCAGCTCTCAGACCATCTGCCGCTGTGGGTGCAGATCAATACCAACACCGAAGAGCACATGCTGCGCGCGACTGCCGGCGCGTAGGCAAGGCTCAAGCGTAGGGCGCAAAGATGCCATTGAGTTTGGCCCCGCTGGCGGCATCGCGTGCAAAGGCGAAGGTGCCCGTGGTCCGCAACTCCTCTGCCGCGCGCAGGAATGCGCCCTGCGCAGCCCGTGCCAGTGCGGCGCCCACGCTGATGCGCTTGACGCCCAGTTCGGTCAGTTCCGCCACGCTCAGGTTGCCGTCGGCAAACCCCATCAGCACGTTGAGCGGACAATCGATTTCGCGCAGCACGGTGGCAATCTCTTCACGCGTTTTCAGGCCGGGGGCGTAGAGCACGTCGGCGCCGGCATCTTGGAATGCCTGCAGGCGCCGGATGGTGTCGGCCAGATCGTTGCGGCCGTGCAGGTGGTTCTCTGCGCGCGCGGTGAGCGTGAACGGAAACGGCAGTGAGCGCGCGGCTTCCACGGCGGCGCGTACGCGCTCGACAGAGGCTTCCAGCGGATAGATGGGCGCATCGGCGCGGCCCGTGGCGTCTTCAATGGAGCCGCCCACAATGCCCGTGGCACCCGCCAGGCGGATGGTCTCGGCCACGGTTTCGGGGGCATCGCCAAAGCCGTTTTCCAGATCGGCGGCCATCGGCAGATCGGTTGCCGCGGCCAGGTCGGCCACGTGCGTGAGGATGAGATCGCGCCCAACGCCGTAGTCAGGCAACCCGCGCGAGAAGGCAAAGCCGGCACTGGTGCTGGTCAACGCCTCGAAGCCCAGCGCGGCCAGCAACCGGGCCGAGCCCGGATCCCACGGGTTGGGGATGACAAAGGTGCCGCTGCGTTCGTGCAGGGCGCGGAAGGCGTGGGCTTTTTCGATCTGAGTCGGCATGGGCTATCCGGTGTGGAGTGGATGGGGATTGGACTGCAAAGCTGCGGCACAGGCGAGCGCGTCATCCAGGCGGTCATTGCCCCAGAACATCGCGTCACCGACAAAGAACGTTGGGGCACCAAAGATGCCACGAATCTGCGCGGCGTGCGTTTGTTCGCGCAGGCGCTGCTTGTTGGCGTCGGACAGGGCTTCGGCCAGGATCGCTTCGGCGGGAAGCCCGAGTGCGGACAGTGCTTCGCACACGGCCTCTGGCGTGTGGATGTCACTATCCTGCGCGAAATTGTGCAGCATGATGCGCTGGCAGAACGCGCCGATCCACGGTTGGTCGGCACCCAGCGCCGCCACACGCAGCGGCAGCACGGAATTGCGTGGGAAGGTGCTTGGCCGCGTCCACGGCACACCAATCTTCTGGCACTCCCGTGCGATGTCGTGCCACATGTAGTCGCCCTTGGCCTTTTGCAGCATGAATGGCGAGTTACTCCAGCCGAAGGACTGGAAGATCGGCCCGAGCAGAAACGGCTTCCATACGATGCGCACGCCCAGGCGTATGGCCGCCGCCTCGATACGCATCACGCTCAGGTAGCTGTAGTTGCTGGCGAAGTCGAACCAGAACTCGACGGTGGGTGTGGGTACGAGGGCTTCCCACGTTGCGTTGTAAGGGGTCGGCTTAGTCATACACCACCAGGCAGCGGATTTCGATGCTCTCGCGCGGTGGCGTGCCAGCCGGCGCCTCGGGGTGGACGAACGCGGCATGCGGTGTGAACCGCGCCACGCCGCTGGCCTGTGAGTCATATTGCTTGAAGACCAGCGCCTCGTGCCGATCAATGGCCGACGCGTACCACCAGCGGTGGCGCGGGTTGTGGGTGGCGAGGTAGAGCTCGCCGGTACGCGTGGGGTAGCGGATCTCTGCGGCGACGAGGTCGGCGACGTTCACGCTGCGCGCATCGCACAGGGCCAGCGGCGTATCGAGCACCGGCCCGCGGATCGAGCGCCAGATGTTGACGATGCCATAGCGCCCGACTGCCGCAGCCTGCACGGGGTCGGTCAGCACACGGCCCAGGCGCAGGCGGCCAGACGCCTCGGTGTAGTCGTTATGGATGCGGCCGACGGCAGAGGGCGCACCGTCGCCTTCGCGCCCGAAGGTGAGGGTGGGGCGGCTTGGATCGCGCCGACGGACCAGGTGGTCGAACACGTATGCAGCGCGGGCACCCGTTACGGCGCGCGCAAGCTCGGCTGCTTCTGCGTAGTAGATCGCGTGGATCGCGTCTTCATCGCCAAAGTCCGTTACGCGCGTGGGAGCGTCGGCAAGGATGAAGCCCTCGCGTTCGAGCGCTGGCGGCGCGGTTGAACGTATGTCGGCGATGCTGACCTCGCGCAGCTCGTACTCGCAGGTCTGCCAGGGCTCGCCAGCGGGCGGCGGGTACATGTAGTTGATGGCATAAGGGCCGTCGGGTTTGACGTAACTCAGGCCGCCAACCACCGTTTGCGGTCGGGTGCGGGTGTCCATGCAGCCTCCAACGTGGGTGTCGTTGGCGGCATTACACGTGGTGCGCGGCGTGCGCTCAAACGCGTTTCATGCAAGTTCGGATGCGCTGGGCGCATGCGAAGCCTGGGTCGCGGCTTCAGCGCAGATCCAGTTGGCCACATCACGTACGTCGCGGCGTGGGTTGATCTCTGCCTGGATCAACCAATACGCATGCGTGTTGTGCACGCCAGGGGCCGTCGTCGGCACGGTCACCAACCGGCCATCGGCCAGCAGAGGGGCAATCAACTCTTGCCGGCCCAGTGCAATGCCTTGGCCCGCCACCGCCGCGTGGATGATCTGGTCGTGCTGGTTGAAGCGCAGCACCGTGCGGGGTTTGGCGTGGCTCCAGCCGGCGGCGGCAAGCCAGTCGGTCCATTGGAGCCAGGGGCGGCGCAGGTCACGGTCGTCAAAGTCGAGCAGGGTCTGGCCGGCCAGCGCCTCGGCGGAGTCGAGCGAACACAACGCCAGCGACGGATGTGCAACCGGCGCCACGGTTTCCCCGAACAGGCGGATTGCGCCGGGCGGCGCATCCTCCGGCGGGCAGTAGCGGATGGCCAGCTCGATGCCCTCGTTCTTCAGATCGACGAGGCGGTTGTTGGTGGCCACACGCACGTCGATGTCCGGATACTGCTGCTGGAAGCGCGCCAGACGCGGCAGCAACCACAGGCCCGTCACGCCGATGCTGGCGGTGATCGTCACAGGTCGGCGCTCGGCCGCCACGCGAATGGCGCCGATGGCGTCCTGCAACTGCTGCACAGCGCTGTCGGCGCTGCGGAACAAGCGTTCACCTTCAGGTGTGAAGGCGATCGAGCGGTGGCCGCGCACCAGCAGCTTTACGCCCAGCGTTTCTTCCAGCACCGACACCTGGCGGCTCACGGCCGATTGGGTCAGGCACAGGTCATCGGCGGCCAGCGTGATGCTCATGCGCCGGCCTACGGCCACAAAGCCGCGCAGCAAGTCCAGCGAGGCCAATCGAACCAATGGTGTCGACATGCGTTTTCCTCATGTGAAGCGTTCTCAAAGATCAATTGAGAACCCCAATGTGGCGAAGTTTAATAAGCCATCGGACCACATTCCAGCCAAATGCACGCTTGCAACGCGGGAATGTCAGTCGCAACGGAGAACGCACCCATGACATCGAAATCCTTGACGCAGTCGCCCTGGCTGCCGGTATTGGCGGGCGGGGCGGTGATCGGCCTGGCGCTGGGCATCCGCCACGTGCAGGGCTTGTTTCTGGTGCCCATCACGATGGACCATGGCTGGACGCGCGAAACCTTCGGCCTGGCCATCGCGCTGCAGAATCTGATCTGGGGTGCGGCGCAGCCGTTCGCCGGCATGCTGGCAGACCGTTTTGGCGCGGCCAAGGTCGTGGTCGCGGGTATCGCGGTTTACACACTGGGGCTGGTGCTGATGGCGCATGCCGGCACGCCGCTGGGTTTTACGCTGTCGGCGGGTGGGCTGATCGGTATCGGGCTCTCGGGCACCTCGTTCGGCGTCGTGTACGGCGCGATCAGCCGGCTGACACCGCCGGAGCGGCGTAGCTGGGCGCTGGGCGTGGCGGGCGCCGTGGGTGGCGTCGGCCAGTTCGTGATGGTGCCGGCGGCGCAGGGGTTGCTGAGCAACGTCGGTTGGGTGACGGCGCTGGTGGTCATGGCCGTGGTGATGGCGGTGTTCCTGCCGCTGGCGGCGCCGCTGCGCGAGAAGGCATCCACCGTCATGGCGCATGAAGCGCACCAGAGCCTGGGCGCAGCCATTCGCGAAGCGTTTGCGCACCCAGGTTTCTGGCTGTTGAACCTTGGTTTTCTGGCGTGCGGGTTTCAGCTTGCGTTCATTGCCGCGCACATGCCCGCGTATCTGCTCGACAAAGGGCTGACAGCGCGCCACGGCATGATTGCGCTGGCGCTCATCGCGGCCGCAAACATTGTCGGCACGTATTACTGCGGCGCGCTGGGCGGGCTGTTCCGGCGCAAGTACCTGCTGTCGTTGCTGTACCTGATCCGCACGGCGGCGATCGCGCTGTTCATCCTGCTGCCGCTGTCGCCGGTCACGCTGTATGGGTTTGCCATCGTGATGGGGCTGCTGTGGCTGGGCACGGTGCCGCTCACGAATGGGCTGCTGTCGCAGGTGTTCGGGGTGCGTTATATCGGCACGCTGTTTGGCTTCGTGTTCCTGGGCCACCAGATCGGTGCATTCCTGGGCGTATGGCTGGGTGGCTTGGTGTACGACCGCCTGCACGCGTACGACGCGATCTGGTTTGGTGCGATGGTGCTGGGCATCGTGGCGGCGTTGCTGCACTGGCCGATCGATGATCGCCAACTGGCGCGCACACCGGTCGCGCAACCGGCATGAGCGGGCGGTTCAAGCGCTGTGTAGCGTGGGCGCTAGCGGTAGCTGGTGCTGCGCTGATTTTTTCGGCGTGGCTGACGCCGGAGAGCGTGTTTTCCTTTGTGACGTTGGCGTCCTTCTGCGGCTAGAACGACGCAGAAGCCCGATTTGTGAAACAATACCGGGTTATTCACTAGTGGGTACTGGTACGGTTTGCGCGGGAATTGGGTTGCTTTTGCAGCTTTCTCCTGTGAATGCCACCGTTCAGACATGACTTACGCCGTCAAGGAAATTTTCTACACGCTGCAAGGCGAGGGTGCCAACACTGGCCGCGCAGCCGTCTTCTGCCGCTTTGCCGGCTGCAACCTCTGGAGCGGGCGCGAAGCCGATCGCGCCACCGCCGTCTGCAAGTTCTGTGACACCGACTTCGTCGGCACGGACGGCACGCAAGGCGGCAAATACACCACCGCGGATGCCCTGGCCGATACCGTCGCCGCCGAATGGCCGGCCGACGCCAAGGGCGGCAAGCCGCTCGTCATCTGCACCGGCGGCGAGCCGCTGCTGCAACTCGATAAGCCGCTGATCGACGCATTGCACGCACGCGGCTTCGAGATCGCCATCGAGACCAACGGCACCATCGCTGTGCCCGAGGGCATCGACTGGGTATGCGTGAGCCCGAAGATGGGCTCGGAGCTGGTTGTCACGCGTGGGGACGAGCTGAAGGTCGTGATCCCGCAAGACGGGCAAGACCTCGACGCATATGAACGGCTGGATTTCCAGCATTTGTTCCTGCAGGCCATGGATGGCCCGCTGGCGCGGCAGAATACGGCGCTCGCCGTTGAGCTGTGCCAGCGCCGGCCGCGCTGGCGCCTGTCGCTGCAAACCCATAAGATGCTGGGCATCCGCTAAGGCGGGCCGCAGCATTTTGTCCCAGTCGTCTCAGCCGTTTCGCGGCGTTCGCTGCCGCCCAGTCCTTTGCGCTCCATGACCAAGACCGTTTCCATCACGCGCCGGCTCGAATTCGATGCCGGCCACCGCATCCCCGGCCACGCCGGCCAGTGCCGCAACCTGCACGGCCATCGCTACCAGCTTGAACTCACGCTCACGGGCGAAGTCCTGCACAACGACAAGGCCGCCGACGACGGCATGATCCTCGACTTCGGCGACGTCAAGCAGCTCGCCAACAAGCACCTCGTCGACCTGTGGGACCACGCGTTCCTGGTCTATCGGGGCGACACAAAGCTGGTCGAATTCCTGAACGACATGGAAGGCGGTCACAAGACCGTCGTGCTGAACGACGTGCCCACCGTCGAGAACCTCGCGCAGGTCGCGTTCGACATTCTCGAGCCGGTGTTCCGCAATACGTTCGGGCACCATCTGCGTTTGTCGAAGCTGGTGCTGTACGAAACCCCGAACTGCTGGGCCGACGTGAAGCTCGCGCGCCCGCACGAGCAAGATTGATCGGATACAGCCGATACGCATGACCACGCCCCACGTCCTCACACCGCCTGCCGACATGTCCGCGCACGAGCGCGACGGTTACTGGATGCAGCAGGCGCTGGTGCAGGCCAAGTTTGCATGGGGGCGGGGCGAGGTACCGGTCGGCGCGGTGGTCGTGCGCGGCAACGAGATCGTCGGCGTCGGCTACAACGCGCCGATTGGCACGCATGACCCCTCAGCTCACGCCGAGATGCGCGCCCTGCGCCAAGCCGCCGAAAAGCTCGGCAACTACCGCCTGCCCGACTGCGAAGTCTTCGTGACGCTGGAGCCGTGCGTGATGTGCGCGGGCGCCATGCTGCACGCGCGTGTCGCACGCGTCGTCTACGGCGCGCCGGACCCGAAGACGGGCGCTGCCGGCAGCATCCTCGACCTGTTTGCCGAGACGCGCCTGAACCATCAGACCGCCATCACCGGCAGCGTGCTCGCGCAGGAATGCGGCGACATGCTGCGCGCGTTCTTCGCCGAGCGCCGCGCGAGCCAACGTGCTGCACGGCTGGCCTCCACCGAATCCGATCCGATCTGAACTGACCGCATGCCGACCACCGTCCGCCTGATCGCTCCCTCTGGCTACCCGAACGATGCTGAGATCGCCAAACGCGGCGCTGCGGCGCTGCGGGCGCAGGGCTGCGAGCTGGTGAATACGGAATGCCTCACGCGCCAGCACCAGCGCTTTGCCGGCGACGACGATGCGCGGCTGGCCGATCTGCACCAGATCGGCACCGGCAGCGGTCAGGAAATCGCCATGGCCATCCGCGGCGGTTACGGGTTGACGCGGTTGTTGGACCGCATCGACTTTGCGGCGATCCACCAGCGTGCGCGGGCCACCGATGCCATCATCGTCGGCCATAGCGATTTCACGGCGTTCTCGTTGGCGTATCTGGCCGCGACGGGCGGTGTGACATTTGCCGGGCCGCACCTGTGCTCGGATTTCGCGCTGCCCGAGGTGGATGCCTACATGGTCGAGCATTTCTGGGGCATCTTGCGCAACCCGAACTACGCGTTGCGTGTGGATGTGCCACAGGCCACCGCTCGCCTGGGGCGCATCACCGGCACGCTGTGGGGCGGCACGCTGTGGGGCGGCAATCTGGCCATGCTGTGCAGCCTGGTTGGTACGCCATATCTGCCCAGGATCGACGGCGGCATCCTCTTCGTTGAAGACATCAACGAGCACCCGTATCGGGTCGAGCGCATGCTGCTGCAATTGCAGCAGGCCGGTGTGCTGGAGCGTCAGCAAGCGCTGGTGCTGGGCGATTTTTCAGGCTATCGCACCACGCCGTACGACGCGGGCTACGACTTCGGCCCCATGTGCGACTACCTGGCTGCCCGGTTGCCAATTCCGGTCCTGACCGGCCTGCCGTTCGGCCATTGCCCGACCAAGGCGACGCTGCCGATCGGCGCGCAAGCCGAGCTGGACATCGATGCGACGGGCTTTACGCTGCACTTGGGCGGCTATCCGACGCTGCGCGGCTAGGCCGCTTGCCTGTCCGGGTCATCTCCGGATGGTAAAATCCCAGGTTTCCTAAATGGCGCACGGCCAAGTGCCTGCCGCGCCAGATCACCGCTTTCCAAATCAAGGTTTCCACGTGCTTTCCACCGCCAATATCACCATGCAGTTCGGGCCCAAGCCCTTGTTCGAGAACATCTCGGTCAAGTTTGGCGAAGGCAATCGCTACGGCCTGATCGGTGCCAACGGCTGCGGCAAGTCGACCTTCATGAAGATCCTGGGCGGCGATCTGGAGCCGAGCGCTGGCAATGTGATGCTGGAACCGGGCGTGCGCCTGGGTAAGCTGCGCCAGGACCAGTTCGCCTACGAAGACATGCGCGTGCTGGATGTGGTGATGATGGGCCACACCGAAATGTGGGCCGCCGCGCAGGAGCGTGACGCCATCTACGCCAACCCGGAAGCGACCGACGACGACTACATGAAGGCCGCCGACCTGGAGGCCAAGTACGCCGAATACGACGGCTACACCGCCGAAGCGCGTGCGGGCGAACTGCTGATGGGTGTCGGCATTCCGACTGACCAGCACCACGGCACCATGAGCAACGTCGCCCCGGGCTGGAAGCTGCGTGTGCTGCTGGCACAGGCACTGTTCTCGAACCCGGACGTGCTGCTGCTGGACGAACCGACCAACAACCTCGACATCAACACGATCCGCTGGCTGGAATCGGTGCTCAACGAGCGCAATTCCACCATGATCATCATCTCCCACGATCGCCACTTCCTGAACTCGGTCTGCACGCACATGGCCGACATGGACTACGGCACGCTGAAGGTCTACCCGGGCAACTACGACGACTACATGGAAGCCTCCATGCAGGCACGTGAACGCCTGCAGGCCGCCAATGCGCGCGCCAAGGAACGCATCTCCGACTTGCAGGACTTCGTGCGCCGCTTCTCGGCCAACAAGTCCAAGGCCCGTCAGGCCACGTCGCGTTTGAAGATGATCGACAAGATCAAGGTGGAAGACATCAAGCCGTCGTCGCGCCAGAACCCGTTCGTGCGTTTCGAATTCGAGAAGAAGCTGCACAACCTGGCGGTGGAAACCGAAAACGCTCGCAAGACGTACGACCGCAAGATTTTCGACAACCTGACCATGGCCGTGCGCGCCGGCGAGCGCATCGCCATCATCGGCGAGAACGGCGCGGGCAAGACCACGCTGCTGCGCTCGCTGCTCAACGGTGCGGTCAAAACCGGCGTGCAGCGCGGCATCGAGATCGATGGCGGTACCGTCAAGTGGGCCGAGAACGCCAACGTCGGCTACATGCCGCAGGACACCTACGAAGAATTCCCCGAAGACCGCGACCTGATGGACTGGATGAGCCAGTGGACGCAGGCCGGTGATGACGACCAATCCCTGCGCGGCACGATGGGCCGTCTGCTGTTCTCGGCCGACGACATCAAGAAGAGCGTCAAGGTGCTTTCCGGTGGTGAGAAGGGCCGCATGATCTGGGGCAAGCTGATGCTGGGCCGCCACAACGTCCTGGCCCTGGACGAGCCGACCAACCACATGGACATGGAGTCGATCGAGTCGCTGCAGATCGCGCTGGACAAGTTCGAGGGCACGCTGATCTTTGTGTCGCATGACCGCGAGCTGATCAGTGCGCTGGCCACGCGCATCATCGAAGTGCGCCCGAACGGCACGCTTAGCGATTACGCGGGCACCTACGACGAATACCTGCAGAGCCAGGGCGTGGAAGTCTGAGCATCGCACACGTATTGAACAAAGGCGGCCTGATGGCCGCCTTTTTTGTTGCCCGACGAACAGGCTAGCTGGTTGCTTCGTCGATCAGCAGATCCAACTGGGCGATCACGTTGCTGGTCTCGGGCTCGCCCCGCGCCTTGGCAAGTGCGGCCTTGAGTGTGTCGCGCAGGGCGACGAGGTCGGCCACATTGCCGGCCTTTTCCACCTTCATTTCAAGCAGATAGCCGCGCAGCCCGAGGTAACGGCTGATGGTCTCGGTATAGAAGCGGTAGAGGTGCTGATAGCCTTCAACGCCGCGCTCGCCGGAGGTGGTGCTTGGCACAGGGGCCTCCGGCGCGGAGGTGGGTTCACTTGCGGCGGGCGTTGCTCCGATCCCGTGTGATCGGATATACCCGGCATGCTCCAACTCTTCGAATACGGCCTGATTCATGCCCAATGGAGCGAGCTGGATGAGGATCTCGTCACAGGTTTTCTCGCCGTTGACCATGAGCAGCAGCGCGCGATGCTTCTGATCCAGATGGTAGGCGCGCGTGCGGATTTCTTCCTGCCCCTTGTCCGTCTTCTGATAGATGCTGGCGGTCATGCTTCTCTCCCTCGGCCGGCGCGTCTGCAGTGCGCGCTCTGCTGGCTCTACAATAGAACGATCATAACCGCCCCGGGGGCGCGCCGATCTCAGTCGCAACCCGGATAGCACAACGCGCAAACCGCGCATCCACCAGAGCGAGACAAGCAACGATGCAGCAACGCGACAAGCTTTTCATCAATGGCAAGTGGGTGGCGCCGCAGGGCAAGGGCGTCATTGAAGTGATTCATTCGGCCACCGAAGCGGTGATGGGGACGATCCCTGAAGGCAGCGCTGCCGATGCCGAAGCCGCCGTAGCCGCCGCCCGCGCAGCGTTTGATGGCTGGGCCGCTACGCCCGTGGCCAAACGCGCCGAGTACATCCAGAAGATCGCCGACGGCCTCAAGGCCCGAGGTGAAGAACTGGCGCAACTGATTGCCGGTGAAGTCGGCATGCCGATCAAGCTGGCGCGCGCCATCCAGGTGGGTGGCCCGGTGTTCAACTGGGGCAATTTTGCCAAGCTAACGGCCAAATTCGAGTTTGAAGAGCAGGTCGCCAACTCGCTGGTGGTGCGCGAGCCGGTAGGTGTGGTGGGCGCCATCACGCCGTGGAATTACCCGCTCAACCAGATCACGCTGAAGGTTGCGCCCGCACTGGCTGCCGGCTGTACGGTGGTGCTCAAGCCGTCGGAAGTGGCGCCGCTCAACGCGTTTGTGCTGGCTGAAGTCATTGAAGAGGCCGGCCTGCCACCGGGCGTGTTCAACCTCGTCACCGGCTATGGCCCGGTGGTGGGTGAGGTGCTGGCGAGCCATCCGGATGTCGACATGGTGTCGTTCACGGGTTCGACGCGCGCGGGCAAGCGTGTGGCCGAGCTGGCAGCACAAACGGTCAAGCGCGTGGCGCTGGAGCTGGGCGGCAAGTCCGCCTCGGTGATCCTGGATGACGCAGACCTGTCGGCGGCGGTCAAGGGCACGTTGTCGGCGTGTTTCCTGAACTCGGGACAGACCTGCTCGGCGCACACACGCATGCTGGTGCCGCGTGCCAAGTACGAGGAAGTGAAGGCGTTGGCCGCGCAATTCGCGGCGGCCTACGTGCCGGGCGATCCGGCGCAGGAAACCACGCGCCTGGGCCCGCTGATCTCCGCCGTACAGCGCGACCGCGTGCTCGGCTATATCCGCCGCGGCCTGGAAGAGGGCGCTGAACTCATCACCGGTGGCGCTGATGCGCCGGAGGGCTTGTCCACCGGCTTCTTTGTCAAGCCGACCGTGCTGGGCAACGTCAAGACCACCGACACCGTGGCGCGCGAAGAGATCTTCGGCCCGGTGCTCACCGTGATCTGCTACGACAACGAGGATGAGGCCATCCGCATCGCCAACGACAGCATCTACGGCCTGGGCGGCGGGGTGTGGTCAGGCGACGAGGCGCGGGCGATTCGCGTGGCGCGGCGCATTCGTACCGGGCAGGTCGACATCAACGGCGGGCCGTTCAATATGCAGGCGCCGTTTGGTGGCTACAAGCAGTCCGGTAACGGGCGCGAGAACGGCAAGTACGGGCTGGAGGAGTTCCTGGAGTACAAGGCACTGCAGCTCAAGCCCGCGCAGACGGCTTGATCGGTCTACTGCGTCAACAAGAAACCCGGCTTCGGCCGGGTTTTCTTTTGGCGCTTACTTGCGGCTGCCGTCGGGGTTGTAGCCCTGGGCCGTGCCTTCGGCCAGGATGCGCATCCAGACCACATTGCGCTCCTCGTCGGTCATGAACACCCAGTTGCTGACTTCCAGCTGGGTGCGCCCACAGCCCTGGCAGACCTCATCGAAGAGGGTCGAGCAGATGCCGACGCACGGGCTGTCGGGGCGGCCGAGCAGGGTGCTTTCGGGCGCACTGGAAATGTCGTCGGGCATGGCGGGGGGCAGTTGAATCAGCAGGGCCGTCATTCTACCGGGATGGCGGATTCTGGTTTCTAGGTGCGCGTTCGCTGGTTGACACGACGAACACCACATCGTGGTGCGATCTGCCAGCGCCCATGATCGGGTGTGCCCAGCAGCGCCGCGGTTTCGCAATCACCGATCAGGGCGTAATCTTCGATTTTCGAGGGCATTGCACTCCACTCCAACAATCGATAAGGCAGCGACCATGCACGAGAGTACCCGCGTCATTCTTGAGTACAACGCCGGGCGAGACCCGGAGCGCCTCACGCGCAAGCTGGCCGCCATCGCCGCCGATCCGTTCTCATTCTTTCGCGGCACCAACAACATGTACGCCGCATCGATGATCGATGCGCCGCTCATGCACGAACCGCCCCGCACGCTGGTCTGTGGCGATCTGCACTTGGAGAACTTCGGCAGCTTCAAGGGCGAGAACGGGTTGGTCTACTTCGATATGAACGATTTCGACGAGGCACTGACCGCACCGTTTACCGTTGATCTCGTGCGCGTACTGTCCAGCCTACAAGTGGCTGCGCATAGTTGGAAGCTGGCTGACGAAGACGCAAACAACCTCTGCCGGCGGTTTCTCGATACCTATGCGGCTGCGCTGGTCGACGGCAAACCACGCTGGGTCGAGCGTGCCACCGCCACCGGCATCGTGCGTACCCTGCTGCGCGGCCTGCGCAGGCGCAACCGTGCGGCCTACATTGCCGAGCGCACGGAGCGCAACGGCAACCAGATCAACCTGCGCATCGATGGGCGCCGCACATTACATGCCAGCAAGGATGAGGCTCGCCGCGCGCGCCGCATTCTCCAGGCGTATGCCGAGCAGGGCAACGGACACGGCCAGCGCTTCGTTGCCGTAGATGTCGCGCGTCGCATTGCCGGCACGGGCAGCCTGGGGCTGGAGCGCTATTCGGTGCTGGCCCGCCCAGAGAACGACCCCGACACCCTGCGTCTGATCGACATCAAGCTCTCCGTGCCGAGCGTTTGGGCCGGCGTGCTGGGCGACGCGTGCAGCGTGGCGCCGTGGCATAGCGAGGCAGGGCGTGTGGTCGGCATCCAGCGGATCTCGCAGGCGATTTCGCCGGCATTGCTGCGTGGTGTCGTCTACGGGGCCAAGGGTGAAAAGCCGAAGTCGTACGTGGTCAAAAGCCTGCAGCCGACGGCCGACCGCGTGGAGTTGGGCTCCGGTAAGCACGTTGTTGCCAACCTGGACGACGCGCTACAGACCATGGCTCGCGTGGCCGCCTGGTGCCATCTGCGCAGTTGTGGCCGCCTTGGGACCGATCTGGTCGAGACGGTGCAGGACTACGCTGCCGGCACGGCGTGGCGCAAATCGGCGCTGAAGCTGGCCACGCACGGGCGCAAGGTGTCGCTCAAACAATGGGCCGAGTTTGCGGAGGACTACCAGCAGGCGCGCAAGGGCAAGGCAGGCTAACGCCTTGAGCCAGGGGTGGTGTCAGGTGAAGCATTGTGCATGCCGCCCTCAAGTTCCCGCCGTGGGCGACCGATAGTGCCAAGGTAGCCGGCCGCCCGGCGCGATCGTCGCGCCTGCGTGAGAAGCCGCGCACGTCACTCTCGCCGCGCCCGCCCATGTCTGCCCGATTGACCATCCGCACCCGTCTGGTGCTTACGGTTTCCATTCTGTTTTTGCTGGCCCTGCTCATCGGTGTGGCTGGGCTGCTTGGCCTGCGTGACGCCAATCGTGCACACGAACAGACCTTCACCAACCAGTTTCCGTCTGCGCTGGCCCTGGGCGAATCCGACCTGAGCCTCACGCGCGCCCGCACCGCGCTCGACAAGGCGATGCTGTATCCGGAAGACAAGGGCGCGATGCAGTTGCTCGACCGCACCGAAGAGCTGATCGCCCGCTCGGACGAGGCGTGGAAAAAATACCTGGCCCTGCCGCGCGACGATGAAGAGGAACGCCTGGCCAAGGATGTCGCCACCAAGCGTGAGGCCGCATCGGGCACGCTGCGCGACATCATCAAGGCACTGCGCGCCGGTGACCGGGCCACTGCCGACAAGATCATGGATAAGGGCGTCTCCAAGGCCTTCCGCGATTCCAATGACACCAGCCTGGCACTGAGCAAGAAGCAGCTCGCCTTCTCCAAGGCCAACTACGATGAGTCGCGCGAAGCCTATGCGCGTTTCCGCATGATCGTGATTGCGGCCATCGTCTTCGCATTGCTGGTGGCGCTGGTGTGCGCATGGTCGCTGCTGCGCGCCATTGTCGGGCCGCTGAACGCCACACTGGCGCAATTCGACCGCATTGCCGCGGGTGATCTGACACAGCCCGTACATGTCGACCGTGGGGATGAGATGGGCCGCCTGCTCGAAGGTCTGGCTCGCATGCAGGGGGCGTTGACCGACACTGTGCGCCGCGTGCGCACCGGCTCCGAATCCATTGGCGCGGCCACCAAGCAGATTGCTGCCGGCAATGCCGACCTGTCTCAACGCACGGAAGAGCAGGCCAGCTCGCTGGAAGAAACCGCGTCCAGCATGGAAGAGATGACCTCCATCGTGCGCCAGAACGCCGACAACGCCCGTCAGGCCAGCCAACTGGCCGACAGCGCCTCGCATGTGGCCAGCCAGGGCGGCGCGGTGGTGACTGACGTGGTGGCGACCATGCGCGAGATCAGCTCGTCGTCGCGCACGGTGTCCGAGATCATCGGCGTGATTGATGGCATCGCCTTCCAGACCAACATCCTCGCGCTGAACGCCGCCGTGGAAGCCGCCCGCGCCGGTGAGCAAGGTCGTGGTTTTGCCGTGGTCGCCGGCGAAGTACGCAACCTCGCGCAGCGCAGCGCCGCAGCGGCCAAGGAAATCAAGGAGATGATCGAGGCCTCGCTGTCCAAGGTAGAGGCGGGCAGTGCACTGGCCGAGCGCGCCGGCACCACGATGGAAGATATCGTCGCCTCCATCCGCCGCGTGACCGACATCATGGGCGAGATTGCCGCGGCCTCCAATGAGCAAAGCTCGGGCATCGAACAGGTCAACAAGGCCGTCACGCTCATGGACGAAGCCACGCAGCAGAACGCCGCGCTGGTGGAGCAGGCGGCCGCGGCGGCCGAGTCGCTGGAAGAACAGGCACAGGTGCTGAACGCTGCCATTGCGGCGTTCCGACTGGCCTGACCCGATCCATACCGGAATTGATACAAGCGATCGATTTGATCGGCATGTGTGGCAATGACTTGCCTTGAGCGCCGTTTCGGTTGATATAACCGGAACGCTCATCCAAGGATCAAGGAATCTCACCATGCCGTTCATCATTGCCGCGTTTGCGCTGATTGGCCTGCTCGTCTACGGCGCAATCCGGTTGTACGCAGAAGTCGCCTCGGCTTACGGGGCTGTGGCAGGTGGCGCTGCGGTATTGCTTGCAGCGGCGCTTATCGCCTGGGCCGTCATCAGCCTGATCCGCCGCCACCGTGCGGTGCACGGCGTCAACGTGAAGGGCCAGCGGGTTGTGTCCCTGAGCGGGAGCTGGGGGCAGGTTGCCGTCGACGCCGAGCAGAAGCGCGGGTCATTGCGCCTGCATGACCAGGACGCCCGATTTCTCTTTGCCGACATTGCCGGCGCCGATGCGGTTGAGCGCGACGGCGCATGGTCTTTGGCGTTGCGCTTGAAGCACCAGGCGCAGGCGGATTGGCTGATCCCGATGCGCAGTCGCCAGGAAGCGAAGCGCTGGGCGAAGATCTTCGCTCTGGCGGCCACGCAGGAGCTTTGAGCACTGCGGTTATTCCGTCGTGCTCGGGTTCCAGAACGCCTGGGCGATGTGCGGCTGGGCTTGCAGCACAGTGACGATGCGGTCCAGCTCGACGGCATTGACGGCGGTGGACATCAGCATGGCTTCGATTTCCACATGGTCTTCGCCAAAGGGCTCGACCGACAGGTCGCTGACGGGGTAGCTGGCTTCTTCCAGCAAGCGCTCCAGGTCGGCCAAGGCTTCTTTCTGGCGCTCGCGCGCCGTGATCACGCACATGGTGTACGTGACTTCAGCGGATTGGTTGTTCAGCGGTGTGCGGTTGATGCGGTTCACCACGGGCCGCAGCAGGATGTTCGAGGCCAGCACAAACAGCGAAATCAATATCGCCTGACCGATCAGGTCCGAGCCTGCGGCCGCACCTACGGCAGCCGAGCCCCACAGTGTGGCGGCCGTGTTCAGCCCACGCACGTTCAACCCTTCCTTCATGATGGTGCCGGCCCCCAGGAAGCCGACGCCCGACACCACGTAGGCGATCACGCGGGTGGTGTCCGATGGGCTACCGATCTGCGCGGCCATGTCGACGAAGGCCGCCGCTGCCACTGCCACCAGCGCGTTGGTGCGCAAACCGGCGGTCCGCTGCCTGACCTGCCGTTCGAAACCGATCAGGGAACCGAGCGCAAAGGCAGCGGTAAGGCTGATGAACGAATCCACCAGCGTGACGATGTTGAGATTGGCGAGGGCTTGCAACTGCATCGGCGGCTCCTTGTTATGCAGCCCGGAGTCTTGCTCAGGTGCTAGATGAGGCGCCGATGGTTATAACACGGCGCCATGACACGCCGTGCGAGCCGGGTAGACCCGACGGCTACTTATAGTCCCACTGCATCTGCTCAGGAATCGGCACGGCGTCCGATGTCTCGAGGCAGCGGTCGAGGTAGGCGAGCATGGAGCGCGGCTGGAAGCCGGTCTCCTGCACCAGTCGCGTGTTGTCGAACACGTAGCTCATGCTGGCGAACTTGGCATACAGGTGGATGCAGCGCGCGACCAGTCGCACATTGCCGTCACCCGTCATGCTCAGGAATTTACGCGCCAATGCTTTCTCAGCGATTTTTTCCTGGTACACGTACCCGGCCAACGCCTGGGCGTCTTCTTCCGGGGTCTTGCAGCGCTTGAAGCGCGGGTACAGCGTCTCGATGCGCTCGGAGTTCGTATCGCCGGCACTGATGTGATACAGGTCATGCGCCAGCGTAGGCTTGGTCGCCAGCCGGACGATGGCCTCGGCGCAGTCGTCTACCGGCAGGATGTCGACACGGTCCGACAACTGGCAACTGAAGGTCTCCAGCAGGGCCACCATGCGCAGCATCCAGAAAATGCTGCCCGAGGGCTCGCAGCCCAGCGTGCTGTGACCGACCACGATGGACGGCCGCACCACCACCAGCGGCAGCTCGGGCACGGCTTCGCGCAGCTTCAGCTCAGCCATCCCCTTGGAATACGTGTAGGGCACGGCGTGCTGCTCGATCGGCGGCACATCCCAGCTTTCGTGGACATGGTGGTTGGCCAGTTGGCCGCACGACATGGCCGTGCCGATCTGCAGGAAGCGCTTGAGGCGCGAGCCCTGCGCAGCCAGTTTGCCCAGCGCCAGCACGCCGCCCACGTTGGTATCCCACAGCGACGGATGGTTTGAAAACGTTGCCAGCGCCGCGCAGTTGATGATGACTTCCGGGTCGCCCAGCTTGGCCTCGCCGGCGTTGCGCAGGTCGAACAGCACGATCTGCGATTCGGTGATGCTGTCCAGCACGGATTGCGGCAACTGGAACCGGCGCAGGTTTTTACGCAGGCGCGCGAGCCCGTCTGCGGGCGTGTCGCCGCGCACGGCAAAGCGTGTATCGGCCAGCAAATCCTTGGCAGACAGATCTGCGGCAATAGCGCCGCCCACAAAACCGGTCGCGCCGGTCAGCAGAATACTCATGCGAGAAAGCTCGAAATCTTTGAAGTGCGAAGCGAGCGACCAACCCGCCTGCCAATAACCGCATCGGTGCCGCATGCGCGGACACGGAACGCTGGTGGTGCGCGCAGGCCCCGAAAGGGCACATCTGCAGGGCGCGCAAGGTGCGAGGCTCGCCGCGCCGCATGACAGGTGTTGTGCGGTGCGGTCAGAAGCCGCGCAGAATCAGCGATTTATAAGAATGTAACCTTTCAAGCGCCTTTCGGCACGCCCTTTTGTAGACCTTTCACGCTAGAAGGCTGACTTTAGGCTTGCGGCACCGCGCAGCTGGACGTGGCATTGGCCGCAATTTCGCGCGCGGCTTTGGCTCCCTCCACCTGCAGGATGGTTGGCAGCGAAACGCCGTTCTTGGCCGCCGTCACCTCGGCCAGGATGGAGATGGCGATCTCCGGCGGCGTGCGGCTGCCGATGTAGATGCCTACCGGGCCGTGCAGGCGTGCCAGTTCCGCCTCGGTCAGGTCGAACTCCTTCAAGCGCTCGCGGCGGCTGGCGTTGTTGCGGCGGCTGCCGAGCGCGCCCACGTAGAAGGCAGGCGTCTTGAGCGCTTCCATGAGCGCCAGATCGTCGAGCTTGGGGTCGTGCGTGAGGGCAACGACGGCGCAGCGCTCATCCAGCTTCATGGCCACCACCGTATCGTCGGGCATGGTGCGGACCATCGCCACGCCCGGGATGTCCCATTCCTCGCTGTACTCTTCGCGCGGGTCGCACACCGTCACCTGGTAGTCCAGGCCCACGGCGATTTGGCACAGGTATCGGGAGAGCTGCCCGGCGCCGATGACAAGCATCCGATAGCGCGGGCCGTGAATGGTGACCAGGCGTTCTTCGTCAAATTGCAGCCCATCGGTGACGGTGGCATGCTGCAACTGCGTCGCACCCGTGGTCATGTCGAGCGTGCGGGCGACAAGCTGACCGGCTTCCACGGCGTGCAGCAGGGCATCGATACCGCTGGCGGCGTTCAGCGGCTCCAGCACGAGCTGGAGCGTGCCGCCGCACGGCAGGCCAAAGCGGTGGGCCTCTTCGGCACTGATGCCGTATTTGACGGCCTCGGGCTTGACCTGCTGTAGGCCTTCGCGGCGCACACGATCGATCAGGTCGTCTTCAATGCAGCCGCCTGATACCGAGCCGACGACGACACCATCGTCGCGCAGCGCGAGCATGGCGCCTTCGGGCCGGGGTGAGGAGCCCCATGTCTTCACAACGGTAACGAGCAGCACACGCCGCCCCTGTTCCAGCCAGCGCACGCTGGTTTTCAAGACTTCAAGATCGACGCTGTCCATGATGCGTTTCCTGCGTTTCCTGCGCTTACGCGCGGTGTTCAATGCGGGGAGGTGCCCGATTATGCCCCGTGGTGCAAAAACAGGTAGGCCGCCACCACGGCCACTGCGGCCACGATGATCCACGGCCACGGATTGCGAGGCTGCACGGCGGGGCCGATGTTCGGTGCGCCTTGTGGTGCCCCGTGGGCCTGGAGTTCGCCGGCTGCCAGATCCGGGATGGCATGTTCAGCGGGCTGGTTGTCGAGCGCGGCCGCGCCATCGGAGGCGGGGCCGAATTCTGCCGCAAAACGCTGGAAGAATTCGTCGGCCAGTTTGCGCGCAGCACCGTCGATCAAGCGTGAGCCGATCTGCGCGAGTTTGCCGCCCACCTGCGCGTTGGCGGTGTAGGAGAGCCGCGTGACTGTCGGCCCCTCGGGCGAGAGTTCCACCTGTGCATTGCCTTTGCCGAAACCCGCGGCGCCGCCCTGACCGTCGAAATGCAGGGTGTAGCTGCGCGGCGGCGCGATATCGGTGAGTTCCATGCGCCCCTTGAAGCGCGCCTTGACGGGGCCGACGGCCGCCGTCATGGCGACCTCGTAGGCATGGTCGCCGGCCGCGGTGATGCTCTCGCAGCCCGGGATACAGCGCTGCAGCACGGCCGGATCGTTGAGTGCATCCCAGGCGGTCTGCAGGGGTACGGGCAGGAGATGGGTCTGGGCTAGTTCCATGGGGCGGTCGGGTGGGCTGGGGTAGGGGTCGGGCGGGTGTGATGGGGGCGTGGAAACGGGGTGCGGCGAGCATGCGCCAATTCCTGCTCCAGCGCCGCCAGGCTGTCGAAATGGTGTGCCGGCACCATCGCGTCGACGTGCGGCAGGATGGCCCGCACGCCGCGTGCCCGGGGCTCGAAGCCGGCAAAGCGCAGTAATGGGTTGAGCCAGACGATGCGGTGGGCAAAGCGCGCGAGGCGGGCCATCTCGGTGTCGAGCAGGTCGATGTGTTCGTGGTCGAGCCCGTCGGTCACGAGCAGCACGGTGGCACGACCAGACAGTGTGCGGCGCGCCCAGTGGCGGTTGAACTCGGCCATTGCTGCGCCGATGCGCGTGCCGCCGGACCAGTCCGGCACGAGCTGCGCGATGGCTTGCACGGCAATGTCCGGATCACGCTCGCGCAGATGCCGCGACACGTTCGTCAGCCGCGTACCGAACAGAAAGGCCTGGATGCGCTCGCGCGATTGCAGCAGCGCGTGGCAGTAATACAGCACCGCGCGCGAATAGCGGCTCATGGATCCAGAGATATCGAGCAGCAGCACGAGCGGGGGTGTGCGGTCGACCGGCTGGCGGTACTTCCAGCCGGTCCAGTCGCCGCCGGCACGCACGGCCTGACGAGCGGTGGCGCGCAGGTCCGGATGGCGTCCGCGTGAGGCTGCTTTCAGCCGACGCGTGCGCTCCTGCGCCAAGTGCACGCGCCTGCGCCGGATCATGTGCTGCAGCGTGCGCCACTCCGCAGCGTTGAGCGTGTCGAAATCACGTGTGCGCAGCGCTTCGTTTGCGGAAAACGCCATTGGCGCAACGATGTCGTGCCGCTCACCGTCAGGCGTTGGGCCGGGCGGCAGGTTGGTCGATGGCTGCGCGCGCAGCGCATCGGCCAGGCGGTTGCTGCGCGCGGGGGGAATGCCGCCCCGCACCTTGGGCAGCAGCAGGGTGCGCAGCTTGCCCTCCCAATCTGGGTCGCGCCAGAAGACGTTGAATGCGGCATCGAACAGCGTGCGTTCGTCTGGGTGCGAGACCAGCAGGGCGGCCAGCCCGGCTTTGACGTCGTCTCGGCGGCCAATGTCGAGATGGCCCATGGCTTCAATGGCATCCACGGCGCGTGAGGGCGCTAGCGGCATGCCGGCGTTGCGCAACAGGCGCACGAAGTGCGTCACGTTGCGGGCGAGGATGGGCAACTGCGTCGGTAACGGCGTAGTCAACGTGTCCATTACTACTCCGGCAACGCGGGTGCCGCCAGCAGTTGCTCAATGGTGGGCGCGTCCACGCGGGCCAGGTCGTCCTGGTACTTGAGCAGCACGCCCAGCGTGTCCTGCACGGATTGCGGGTCCAGCTCCATCACGTTGAGTGCGGCCAGCGCGCGGCACCAGTCGATCGCCTCGGCAATGCCGGGGGCTTTGAACAGGTCGATGCCACGCAGGCGGTGCACGAAATCCACCGCACGTTGCTGCAGATGGGCGGCGGTTTCAGGCGCGCGCTGCTCCACGATCTGCAGCTCACGCGCCTTGTCGGGGTAACCGATCCATTGATACAGGCAGCGCCGCTTGAGCGCGTCGTGCACCTCGCGCGTGCGGTTGGAGGTCATGATGACCAGTGGAATCACCTGCGCACGCACGGTGCCAAATTCCGGAATCGACACCTGAAAATCCGACAGCAGCTCCAGCAGGAACGCCTCGAACGGTTCATCGGCACGGTCGATCTCGTCGATCAGGAGGACGCGTGGCGTGTCCGGGTGGGCGGGGTCAGGCAGCAGCGCCTGCAGCAAAGGGCGCTTGAGGAGGAATTCATCACGGTAAAGCGTGTCGGCACGCGGTTTTTCACCCGCCGCTTCGGCCAGGCGCAACGCCATGATCTGCCGCGGGTAATCCCACTCGTAGAGGGCGCTGGCGGTGTCGAGCCCTTCGTAGCATTGCAGCCGCAGCAGCGACGTGCCGAGCAGCCCGGCCGCCGCCTTCGCCAGTTCGGTCTTGCCGACGCCGGGTTCGCCTTCCAGAAACAGCGGCCGCTGCATGCGCAGCGCAAGGAACAGGGCCGTAGCCAGCTCACGGCTGGCAAAGTAGCCCTGGCCTTGCAGTTGCGCGATGCAGTCGTCGATGGAGTCGACCGGCATGCAGTTTCCTAGCAAATGCGCTTAGAAATGCGCTTAGTGATGGTGCGCCAACGCCTGTTCAACCGCGCGGGCTGTCAGCACTGGAATCAGGTGCGCCCGATACTCCGGCGAGGCATGCAGGTCGCCCACCAGATCATCGGCCGACACCACCACCTTGCGCGCCGCCTCCGACGTGAAGCTGGCCGCCAGCGCCTGTTCCAACGGCGCACAGCGGAACACGCACGGTGCCGCACCCGTGACCGCTACGCGCACGTTGTTGCCCTTGCGGCTGACAAACACGCCCACCAGCGCAAAGCGCGACGCGGGGTTGCGGAATTTCACGTACGCGGCCTGGTCCGGCACGGGAAACTGCACCTCGGTGATGAGTTCGTCTGCCGCCAGCGCCGTCTCGTACATGCCGAGGAAGAAATCATCCGCCGCAATGTTGCGCCGCTCGGTGACGACGGTGGCATTCAGCCCCAGCACAGCGGCCGGATAGCACGCAGCCGGGTCGTTATTGGCGAGCGACCCGCCCAACGTGCCCATGGCGCGCACCTGCCTGTCGCCGATGCCACCGGCCAGTTCCGCTAGCGCGGGCAGCATGCGAAGGATCTCGTCACTCTCGGCCACGTCGGCATGGCGTGTGGCCGCGCCCACGGTGATCACGCCCGGCTGCGAGCGGATGCCCGACATGCCGGGAATGCGCGTGACATCCACCAGCGTGGAGGGCTGTGCGAGCCGCAGCTTCATCGCCGCCAGCAGGCTCTGGCCGCCGCCGAGGTACTTGGCGTCTGCGTGCGTATTCAGTGCGGTGACAGCGGTCTGGGCGTCGGTGGCTTTCTGGTATTCGAAGTCGTACATGGTGGGCTCCTCTACCTAGGCCTTGGCCGCTTGAATGGTTTGCCAGACACGGTGCGGCGTGGCGGGCATCTGGATGTCCTTCACGCCCAGCGGGGCGAGCGCATCCACGATGGCGTTGATGAGCGCGGGCGGTGAGCCGATGGCGCCAGCCTCGCCGCAACCCTTCACGCCCAGCGGGTTGTGCGTGCATGGCGTGCCCTTGGCAGTCTCCACCGTAAAGCTCGGCAGATCGTTGGCGCGCGCCATGGCGTAGTCCATGTAGGAGCCCGTCAGCAACTGGCCGGTTTCGTCGTACACGCAGCGCTCCAGCAGCGCCTGGCCAATGCCCTGGCCAAGCCCCCCATGCACCTGCCCCTCGACGATCATCGGGTTGATGATGTTGCCGAAGTCGTCCACCGCGACGAAACGGTCGATATGCACCTCGCCGGTGTCGGGGTCGACTTCCACCTCGCAGATGTACGCGCCGGCCGGGTAGGTGAAGTTGGTCGGGTCGTAGAAGGCGTTTTCGTCGAGGCCGGGTTCGAGCTTGTCGAGCGGATAGTTGTGCGGCACGTAGGCCGTGAGCGCGACTTCGCCGAAGGTCTTGGTGCGATCCGTGCCGGCCACGCGGAAGACGCCGTCCTTGAACTCAATGTCCTCCGCCGAGGCTTCCAGCAGATGCGCGGCGATCTTCTTGGCCTTGGCCTCGATCTTGTCGAGCGCCTTCATGATGGCTGAGCCGCCCACGGCAATCGAGCGCGAGCCATACGTGCCCATGCCAAACGGGATGCGGCCGGTATCACCGTGCACGATCTCGATGTTCTCGATGGGCACGCCCAAGCGATCGGCCACCACTTGCGCAAAGGTGGTCTCGTGCCCCTGGCCGTGGCTGTGTGATCCGGTGAAGACGGTGACGGAGCCCGTTGGGTGTACGCGGATTTCACCGGCTTCAAACAAGCCAGCCCGTGCCCCCAGCGCCCCTGCGATATTGGACGGCGCAAGCCCGCACGCTTCGATATAGCAGGAGTAGCCCATGCCGCGCAGCCGGCCCTTGGCGCGCGAGGCGTCTCGGCGGGCGGGGAAGCCCTTCACGTCGGCCAGTTCGATGGCGCGTTGCAAGAGGGGTTCGTAGTCGCCCGTGTCGTACGTCAGGCCAACGGGTGTGGCGTAAGGGAACGAGCGGATGAAGTTGCGGCGGCGCAGTTCGGCGGGGTCGATCTGCAACTCGCGTGCGGCGGTTTCGACGAGGCGCTCAACCACGTACGTTGCCTCGGGCCGCCCGGCGCCGCGATACGCATCCACTGGCGCAGTGTTCGTGAACACCGCTTTCACCTCGGCGTAGATGGCCGGCGTCTTGTACTGGCCTGCCAGCAATGTCGCGTACAGGATGGTCGGCACGCTGCTGGCAAACGTCGACAGGTACGCGCCCATGTTGGCCGTGGTGTGCACGCGCATGGCGAGGAAGTTGCCCTGCGCGTCGAGCGCCAGTTCGGCATGCGTGACATGGTCGCGGCCATGCGCGTCGGTCAGGAAGGATTCGGACCGCTCCGCCGTCCACTTGATCGGCCGGCCGACCTTTTTCGATGCCCACGTGAGCGCGACGTCTTCCGGGTACAGGAAGATCTTCGAGCCGAACCCGCCGCCCACATCCGGCGCAATCACGCGCACCTTGGCTTCGGTCAGGCCCAGCACGAAGGCCGACATCAGCAGGCGTTCTACGTGCGGGTTCTGGTTGGCAACGTAGAGCGTGTAGCTGTCGTCCTGGCGCGAGTAACTGGCGTTGACGGCGCGCGGCTCAATCGCGTTCGGAATCAGCCGGTTGTTGACGATATCCAACTGCGTCACATGCGCGGCCTTGGCGAAGGCGGCGTCGGTGGCGGCCTTATCGCCGTGGCCCCAGGTGTAGCAGGTGTTGTCCGGCACGTCGTCGTGCACGGCGGAGCCGGCCGTTGGTGCGGTGGCGGTGTCCACCACGGCGGGCAACTCTTCGTATTCCACGTCGATCATCTCGACGGCATCTTTGGCGATCTTCACCGAATCGGCTACCACCAGCGCCACCTGGTCACCCACATGGCGCACCTTGCCCTGTGCGATCACGGGGTGGGGGGGCTCCTTCATCGGGGTGCCGTCAATGCTGTGGATCAGCCAGCCGCACGGCAGGCCGTTGACCTTGTCGGCGGCCAGGTCGTCGCCTGTGAGTACGGCCAGCACGCCCGGATGGTTGCGCGCCGCATCGGCGTTGATGTGCTTGATACGGGCATGCGCATAGGGCGAGCGCAGGAACACCGCATAGGACTGGTGGGCCTGGACGACGTCGTCGGTGTACTGCCCGGCGCCGGTCAGGAAGCGGAAGTCTTCCTTGCGTTTGACGGCCGCGCCGATCAGGTGATTGTTGGGTTCTGCGGGAGCGTTCATGGTGGTGTCCTCGCCTTGTTGGCCACCTGATCAGGCAGCGTGGGCGCGCGCGGCGGCCAGACTTTGCAGGGAGGATGCGTCACCATCCTCGGCCATGGCTTCGGCACCCTTCATCACGGCGCGCACGATGTTGTGATACCCGGTGCAACGGCACAGGTTGCCGTCAAGCTGCTCGCGCACCATGTGTTCATCCGGATGCGGGTGTTGCGCAACCAGCGCCGTGGCCGCCATCACCATGCCGGGGGTGCAGAAGCCGCATTGCAGACCGTGGCACTCGCGAAAGGCTTCCTGCATTGGGTGCAGCGCACCATCTTTTGACAGCCCTTCGATGGTCGTCACCTCGGCACCGTCAGCCTGGACGGCCAGGATGTTGCATGACTTCACCGCGCGCCCGTTCATATGCACTGTGCAGGCGCCGCACTGCGCGGTATCGCAGCCAACGTGCGTACCGGTCAGGCGCAGGTGCTCGCGCAACAATTGGACCAACAGGGTATGGGGTTCGACACTGACGGTGACAGGCGCACCGTTGACCGACAGCTTGAGGCTGATCGTCATGGAAGTCTCCTTGGGGGATGGGCGCCGGTGCCACGCTGAGTGCCTTCCTTGCAGCGGAAATGCGTGCGTGGTCTCGATATCGGTGGTCGCGGCTCTACTCAGTAAAGCACAGGCAAATGAGAAGACAACCGCAGCGCGGTTGGGGGGCAGCAGAGGTGAAAGGAGGATGCCGCGGCACGCAGCGCGTTGCGCAAAGCAGCTGCCGCAGAAATGACAAAGGGCCGGAATCCGGCCCTCGATTGGCACCAGGCGGTCATGACCTGGCGGGTGTGGCGGCGAGTGTAAAAACACGCGGCCGGCGCACGGTACTGCTGATATTGCGGCTACTACGCTACAGCTAGCTCGGGCACACGCCCATCGACAATAACGGCGGCTGATGACGACAGATCAGGCCTTGGCGGTGCGTTGCGTGCTGAACAGGTTCGCGATTGCCGAGAAGAACTGGGCGAAGGAGAACGCATGGCCCGACGGGCGGCGATAGTAGTAGATACCTTCCGACATTTCGCGCTCGATGAGTTCGCGTTCGAGTTGGTCGGTCAGCTTCAGGTCGTTCGTGTTTTGCATGATTGGCCTCTTAGGGATTTCCCGGTTAGGGAATACCCGAATGATAGACCAAATATTGCAATGCACCATACGTAAGCCTACGTATGCACCAGCGGGCGTTGTTTGGCTACCACGTTGACGCTGCGGCGCACCAATGTAGTGCGCGCGCCGCATGAAGCCGCTTACTTGACCGGAATCGGCTGGCTGGCCGGGATCGGCACCGCCGTCACGCTGTTCTTGGGGCTGCCGGAAATGACCTTGTCCGAATAGGTCAGGTAGACCAGCACGTTGCGCTTGCGGTCGACCGTGCGCACCACGTGCAGCGTCTTGAAGATGAGCGACAGGCGCTGCGTGAACATGTCGTCCTGCTGCGGCAGCGGCTTCACGAAGGTGATGTCGCCGACCTGGCGGCAGGCCACGGCGGCCTCGCTCACGTCTTCGGCCACACCCAGCGTGCCCTTGATGCCGCCCGTGCGGGCGCGCGATACGTAGCAGGTGACGCCTTGCACGAGCGGATCGTCAAAGGCCTCGATGACGATCTTGTCCGAGCCGGTGATGCGGAAATTGGTGCTGACGCTGCCGATGTCTTCAGCACGGGAGCAGGCCGTCGTGCACAGCGTGCCGACGGTCAGGAGCAGCGTCAGGACGCGGATGGGGGAGCGGGCAAATGGGCGCATTGTCGTATCTACCACTAGAAGAAAGCGTCTTGGGATGGGATCAGAGCAGGGATTCCGGCGGCCACGGCGGGGTGGTGTCATCCACGAAGGTGGGCCGGACGTCGGTGTGCTGGCGGGAGCGCTCGATGCGGCGGTGCAGGGCGTCCATGAACACCTTCACCTTGGCCGGCATCAGGCGACGGCCCGGGAAGATGGCATACACGCGCATCGGCGGGGATTGGTAATCAGTCAACACCTCTTGCAGCGCACCCGAGGTGATCAGATCGGTGGCGAACACCGACGTGATGCGCGCAACACCCAGGCCGGCAATGGCAGCCTGCATGCGCAGTTCGCTATTGGAGGTGCGCATGCGGAAGTCCAGCGGCAGGTTCATGGTCTCGCCGCCGGGCGTGCGGAACTGCCATTCGGATTCGTTCGAAACGCCCAGGCACGGCCAGTCGGCCAGTTGATCGGGGTGGGTAAGCGGCCCCAGGCGTTCCAGCAGTTGCGGGGCGACCACCACCGCGCGCCGCAGGTCGAACACGCGCTGGGCGACCAGGCCGGAATCGGGCAGCGGCCCGCGCGGCACGGTCAGCATGATGTCGTAGCCCTGGGCAAGCGGGTCGATCTGGCGCGGGGCCACATCCACCTCGATGCG
The DNA here is from genome assembly GCF_000442475.1 of Ralstonia sp. AU12-08. NCBI lineage: Bacteria > Pseudomonadati > Pseudomonadota > Betaproteobacteria > Burkholderiales > Burkholderiaceae > Ralstonia > Ralstonia sp. AU12-08. The sequence goes on from NZ_ASZV01000016.1 coordinate 103,052, forward strand.
CAGGCCGGTGTGTTCGCGCATGACTTCCAGCACGACCTCAGCAAATTGCCGGGCGGCAAATTCATAGGGCATGGCAACGCGCAGGGTGCCTGCGGGCGACTGGAACGTCGCGGCCGCGTCTTCCGACACTTCGCGCAGCCGCTGGAACAATGGGCCGGCGTCGCGCAGCAGGGCCTCGCCGGCGTCGGTCAGGCGCAGGCGGCGCGTACTCCGCTCGAACAGGCGCGCGCCCAGTTTGCCTTCCAGTCGTGACACGGCTGTGCTGACCGATGACTTGGGCAGCCCCAGCCGGTCAGCTGCACGCGTGAAGCTGCCAAGGGTGGCCACGGTGCAAAACGTGTCCCAGTCGTTCCAGTCCGTCGTTCGCATAGTTGAACAATGAATTTGTGGGATGGCGGTTTCCGCCGGTTTTCAGGCAAATTACCATCCCAGCATGAACACGCCAAGCACAGACCACATGGTTTCCCCTAATCCAGCGCCCCTCCGTCAGCCGGCTGGCCAGCCGGCCGAATCTACGGTTGGCAGCCGGATGGAGTTGCGCATGGTGGGCATGGTGATCGGCTTGGCGACGGGCGTGGACTACATGTCCAACCTGATGTTTTCGATCGCGGGGCCGCATATCGAAGGCGGTGTGCTGGCCTCGCAGGATGTCTACCTGTGGGCTGTGACGGCCTATGCGGCGGCGGCCAGCCTGGCGATTCTGGTGATGGGCCGGCTGGCCGATCACATGACGTACCGCAAGCACACGCTGTTGTCGCTGGGGGTGTTCATCGCCGGCACGCTGATGTGTGCGGCAGCCGAGGGCGGCACGATGCTGATCGTCGGCCGGGCCGTGCAGGGGTTTGGCGGCGGGCCAATGCTCTCCACCTCGCGCATCTTTGTGCAGCACAGCCCCGCGCATGAACGCCGCACGATGATGAAGGGGATGATCTACGGCATCTTCGGGCTGAGTTGCGTGTCGCCGATCCTGTCGGCCGCGCTGAACGAGCAGTTTGGCTGGCGCTCCACCTTCATCGCGCAGTTGCTGGTGGCCGTGGTGGTGTGCGTTCTGGTGGCGGCGTTCTATCCGCACCCGAAAATGCAGGAGCGCAAGGGTGACTTCGCTTCGCTCGACTGGCCGTCCGCTATCGCCTTCGGGCTGGCTGCGCTGATTGCGCTGCACGGGTTTCAGCAGGCGCGCTTCGTGCACCCGGATGGCTCGCCCGCGCAGGTGGTGCCGATCATCGCCGTGGTGGCGCTCATCCTCTGGATCGGTATCCGCCAGACGGGCCACCCGCTGCCGTGGGTGGACCTGCGTGCCACGCTGCAGCGCCGCTTCATGATGGGAATGGTCTTCTACGCCATCTACTACGTGTTTGCCAGCGGGTGGAGTTTTCTCTCGTCGAGCCTGCTGCAGAACGGTCTGGGCTTCCGCTATGAAACCACCGCGCAGCTGATCAGCCTGGGCGGGCTGGTGACGGTGGTGCTGGGCATCTTGAACTTTCAGCTGACGAATGTGCTGCCGCCCAAGCGTGTGCTGATCTCCATCGGCTTTATGCTGATGGCGACGGCGCTGCTGTGGATGTCGCGCGTGGCGATGCCCGGTGCGGGCGTGGCGGCAGTGGCGCCGGCCTTCATGATCGAAGGCATGGTGGGGATGTTTGTGGTGATCCAGGTGGCGGGGCTGACGTATGTGGATCTGCCGGCCAAGGACTTCGGCCACGCCTATCAGTTCAAGGGGATTATGCGGGCCTGGGCGCAGGCCTTCGGCACGATGGGCGCCACGCTGCTGCTGCAACGGGGGCAGGCGCAGCATCGGACGGATCTGGTGGGGCATGTGAGTGCGCTCACGCCGGCCTGGCAGTGGCCGCATCCGTTGCAGGGGGTTGAGTTGGTGCGGATTTCTGCTGAGATTGATCGGCAGGCGACTCTGTTGGCTGTGGGGGATTTGTTTGCTTGGGGGGCGGTGGTTGCGTTGATATGTGCTGGGGCGATTTGGTTGCAGCGGCATTTGCGCTGAGTTTGCGTTGCTGGTGCATCCCTTGTTTCATCCCCTGCCGGGGCTGACTCACTTTCTCTGTCTTGCCAGAGAAAGTAAGCAAAGAGAGGCGCGCCCGAGATGGCGACTTCCCCTTGAATTTATGTAACCGGGCGGAGGCGGGGAAAACTCGCTTCGCTCAGACAGTTCCCCGCCTTTTTTCCGCCCGCTTACAGAAATTCAAGGCGCCATCTAGGGCAGGGTACGGCCACACCGTCTGGGGGCATGTGCTGACGCTGGGTGTGCTTGGCTGGCTGGGGATCAATCCAGTTTTTGCTCTTGTGCGGTGGCTTGCGGCACCTTGCAGTTGAACGCGGGGGCTGCGTCGGCCAGATCCAGGTAGCCCATCAGGGTGGGGGCTAGCACCTTGAGCACTTGCACCGTTAGTGCGCTGGTGAACTTGTACTTGGCGGCATCTGCGCCGGCCACGTAGGCCACGACGGTGCCGAAGTAGCGATCCCCAAGATAGAAGACGAAGGCGCCTGAGCGGCTGACTACGCGCTCGGAAATCAGCCCGCCGCCGCGGCTGAAGGTCTTGAAGCGGTTGTCGCCGGTGCCGGTTTTGCCGCCCACGGTGATGGGTTTGCCGTCTGTATCGACAAAGGTGCCGTCGATGCGCTTGGCGGTGCCCCCTTGCACCACGCCGGCTAGCGCGGCTTTGACGATGCGCGGGATCTCCGGTGGCAGCACGCGTTCACCGGCGCTTGGGTCTCGGCATAGCAGCACTTCATAGGGGGTGTTGGCGGCAAAGTGCAGGCGGTCGATGCGCACGGTGGGGAGGCGTACGCCGTCGTTCTCGATGATGCCCATCAGCTCCGCCAACGCGGCGGGGCGATCTGCCGAGGCGCCGATGGCTGTGCCGTACGAAGGCACCAGCGATTCAAACGGATACCCAAGCCGCTTCCACATTGCGTGGATGGACTGAAACGCTTCGATCTCCAGCAGCTGCTTGATGCGTTTGTCCTGCGCGCCCTTGCGGTGGGATTGCAGCAGCCATTTGTAGACGGCCTGCCGCTCGGCTGCGCTGTCCTGGTTGACCTGCGCCAAGGTTGCCTGCGGATGCTCACGCAGGTAGGCCACCAGCCACAGCTCCAGCGGATGCAGCCGTGCGATGTAGCCGCGGTCGGCCAGGTCGAAGCGCTGGATCGCATAGTTGTTATAGAGCTTGGTGACTGTCGCCTCATCCAGCTTGGCGCCTGGCAGATACGCGCGGATGAAGGCCGCCATTTTGTCCGGCCCGGCTTGCGGGTTGATGCTGCGGAAGATCGTGGCCAGCCGCACGGGGGTCGCATGCGTGCTCTGCACGAGCGTGTCTTCCTGTTCCTCGGCCGTCTTGCCGCGGTATTTCTTATAGAAGCGCCCCATGAAGAGCTTGCCTTCGCGGTCGGCAAAGCGTTGCAGGTAGATCTGCCGTTGGGGGGAATCCGTGTCCTCCAGTGCTTCTGCGCCGGCGCTGGGCAACTGGTGCTGAAAGTAGCGCGAGATGTCACGCATGATCCGCACGAAGACGAGGTTGACGGAGTGCTTGAGCCCCTCGCGCACCGTGAAGAATTGGGTGCCTTCCCATTTTTCGAAGTTCTCGAAGCTCTGCATGCCGCCGCCGGTGGTAAACCATTCACCGGCGTTGCCGGAGTACTTGCGCTCCATCGAGGCTTCCAGCATGGCGTTCAGCGAGCGGTCCTGCGCGTGTGCGAGGTAGTCGACGGCCCAGCGCTCGATCGGGTTCTGCGGGGAGATGTTGAGTTTGCGCAGCGTGGCAGGCGGCTGGTCGACATAGCGCTTGTGCAGCTCGGCCACGATTTCCAGATACGTCACCAGCGTACGCAGCTTGGCGGTGGAGCCCAGGTCCAGCTTTACGCCTTCGTTGATGTCGAACGGCTGGTCGAAGGTGTCGGCCTGCACCAGGACGCGGTTGCCGCCGGGCGCGCGTTCGTAAAGCGTAAAGCTGTAGGTGACGCCGCGCGGGTCGCCGTGTTCGAGCATCTTGTCGCCAATGAGGCCAGCGGCCTTGGCGCGTGCCGGGTCTTGCAGCTTGCGCAGCTCGGTGGCGATCTCGTGCTGCAGCGGCGCGTCGAGCGTGCTGCTGGCGGTCAGGTCCAGCCGGTCGAGTGCATACATGCGCGGCACGCCCAGCATGCCAGCCAGGTTGACGCGCACGGCGTTGGTGCCTTTGCGCTCGATGGGGGTGGCGGGTGGGTGCACGCGCTGGGCCTGCTGCTTGAGCGATTGCGCGAGTGCCGAGTCGCGCAAATCCGCCGGAATAACGCCTGCCGTGGCCAGGATGCGCAGGTAGGCGTTGGTCAGCGATTCGAGATCGTCGAGATTCTCCTGGTAGTACGACGGCCGCCGCTGCGATACCAGCAGGCTCAACGCCTCTTTGTACGCCAGCGCACGGGCGGCCAACGGTGCGGTGGAGTCTGGCGCCAGCAGCTTGTTGACCTCCGCAAAGTCGCGTCCGTACCAGACCCACAGCGCATCGCCAATGCCCTGGATTTCGCCAAAGCCGGCGCGCGCGCCCAGCGGCACGGTGTTCAGGTAGGTGACGGCGAGTTGGTGGCGCGTGGCGGTGGTGTCTTCGCCGTTCAGATAGGCGCGTACGGAGGCGGAAGCCATCTGCCGCAGCTTCTCGCTTGGGGAATCGGTGCGGCCTTCGGGTGAGTGGCGGTATTTTTCGATTTGCGTGGCGAGCGTGCTGCCACCGGGGGATTCATGCTCCGAATCGGCCAGGCGCAGGGCGCGGTCCCACACGGCGCGCACCAGACGGGTCCATTCAACGGCGGGGTTGCGCTTGGGATATTCGGTTTGCAGCAGGGTGCGGTTCTCGATCCCGAGCAGCGAGTTGACCAGCAGCGGCGGAACGGCGTCAAAGCGGTCGTAGATACGCTCGGGGTGGCGTACGCGGTAGATCGGGCGGCCGTCGTCATCGAGCAGTTCCAGGCCGGCCTGATCCTTCTCGCGGTAGGGGGCGTTCAGGCCGCGCTCCATGAGCGAGAGCATGTCGTTTGACGGCACGGCCTGCTGGGCGACGATGTAGCCGCGCGCGTGCAGGCGATCCAGAAACGTAGAGAGCTGGTGATAACCGAGGCGCTCGTCGTACGGGCCGGAGTTCGGGTAGCGCGCGGAGGCGTTGGGCCCTGGCTTGACGGGAAAGGTTTGCGACTTGCCGAGACGGGCGAGGTAGCTTGCCTGCCACGCGGAGGTCTTCAGCTCGCTGGAGACAAGCCAGGCAGCCACCGCAAGCAGCAGGAGTGGCGCGGCAATCAGGGCCAACAATTTGACGGGGCGGCGTATTCTTTTCACTCGCTACGCTCCAATCGCAGGCAGACGGGCGCTTCACTTCAATCTAGCCCATGCGGCCGTCGTGTCCAGTCCACCGACGTGCCTGCGCGTGTGTAACTTTGCGCGCCCGTATTGCAAGGCTTACGTCGGCCGGTAGTGCGGAATCTTCTGCTCTTCGTACAGCCGGTAGGTCAGGTTCAGCATGGCCTGGATGTCTTCCGACTCATCCAGCAGGCGCGTGCTGAAGATAATGGGCGAGACCAGTTGCGGGTCGTCCAGTTCCATATAACTGACATCTTCGCGCTGCAGACCGGCCACGCTGCGCGGCACCACCGATACACCTTCGCCCGCGGCAACCAGCCCGAGGGCGATTTGCAATTCCCGTGCCTCGTAGATCTTGGCCGGCTCCAGGGCACGGTCATGGAACAGCGCGAGCACCTGGTCGGCATAGCTCGGGCGCGGCGCACGGGGGTAGATGATGAGCGTCTCGCCCACCAGATCGCGCAGCGAGACCGCCGGTTTGGTCTCAAGCAACGCGTGCCCCGAGGGCAAGGCAACGATCAGGCGCTCATCGCGCAGCAGGATGCGTCGCACGTTCGGGTCTTCATAGCGGATACGGCCGAAACCCACGTCGATGCGGCCGTCCTTGAGCGCCTGGATCTGGTCCATGGTGGTCATCTCGTGCATGGTGAGATCGACCATCGGGTACTCCGCCCGAAAGCGCCGGATGACCTTCGGCAGCATCCCGTACAGCGTCGAGGCTACAAAGCCGATCGACATGCGCCGCTCGATCTGGCCGACGCGCTGCGTCATGGAGGCCAGTTCGGCCGTCTGCGCCAACAATTGGCGCGCGTGTGCATGGAAGAAGCGGCCGGCTTCCGTCAGCTTGAGCGGACGGCTGCCGCGCTCGAACAGCAGCACGCCGATCTCCTCTTCGAGTTGCTGAATCTGCCGGCTCAAGGGCGGCTGGGCGATGTGCAGGCGCTCAGCCGCGCGGGTGAAGTTCAGCTCTTCGGCAACGGCGACGAAGTAGCGCAGGTGGCGCAGTTCCATATCCAACCTTATAGGTATGAAGCTGATACTAAATCGGTGTTGGACGCAGTAAATCTCGCTGCGTAATCTGGTTTCCACGTTGAACGCAGTTCCTCTGATACCTGGAAAACATGATTCGCTCGATCGAGGCCATTCTAGTGGATGTGCCCACCATCCGTCCGCACAAGCTCTCCGTCGCCACCATGCATACGCAGACGCTCGTCCTCGTGCATGTGTGCTGCGAAGACGGCATCGAAGGCTGGGGCGAGGCCACCACCATCGGCGGCCTCAACTACGGCGAAGAGAGCCCCGAGAGCATCAAGGTCAACATCGACACGCATATCGCGCCGCTGCTGATCGGCATGGATGCGCGAAACGTGGCGGCTGCGATGGCCAAAGTGCGCAAGACCATCCAGGGCAACCGCTTTGCCAAGTGCGCGCTGGAAACGGCGTTGCTCGATGCCCAGGCGCGCCGGCTGAACGTGCCACTGTCGGAACTGCTGGGCGGCCGCCTGCGTGATGCGCTGCCGGTGGCCTGGACACTCGCCAGCGGCGACACGATCAAGGACATTGCCGAGGCAGAAAAAATGCTGGCCGAGCGCCGCCACCGCATCTTCAAACTGAAGATTGGCCTGCGCCCCGTGGCCGACGATGTGGCACACGTGCTGGCCATCAAGCGCGCACTGGGTGATGCCGTGAGCGTGCGCGTGGATGTCAACCAGGCCTGGAGCGAACTCGATGCCGCCAACGGCATTGCCGCACTGCAAGCCGGCGGCATCGACCTGATCGAACAACCGGTGCGAGCTGAAAACCGCGCCGCGCTGGAGCGCCTCGCCCGCCAGTTCGCTGTGCCGATGATGGCCGATGAGGCACTGCACGGCCCGTTGGACGCCTTCGAGCTGGCCTGCAACGCCAGCGCCGATGTGTTCGCCGTGAAGATCGCGCAGTCCGGCGGCCTGGTCCCGGCCATGCAGGTGGCGGCCATCGCACAGCTTGCGGGCATCAGCCTCTACGGCGGAACGATGCTCGAAGGCGCGGTTGGCACGGCTGCCTCGGCACACGTGTTTTCTACCTTCGGCGATCTGCAGTTCGGCACCGAGTTGTTCGGCCCCTTGTTGCTCACGCAAGAACTGCTGACCGAGCCGCTGCAGTACCGCGACTTTATGTTGCAGGTGCCCACCGGCCCCGGCCTGGGCATCCAGATCGACCGCGACAAGCTCGCGCGCCTACGCCGCCAATAACAACAACCAAGACGAAGACCACCCACCAAGGAGACCACGATGCTGTTCCACGTCCGCATGGATGTCCGCCTGCCGCCTGACATGCCCGCCGATGTCGCCAACGAGATCAAGACGCGCGAAAAGGCCTACTCGCAGGAGCTGCAGCGCAGCGGCAAGTGGCGCCACATCTGGCGCCTGGTCGGCGAGTACGCGAACGTCAGCATCTTCGACGTGCAGAGCAACGCCGAACTGCACGACATCCTGACCGCGTTGCCGTTGTTTCCGTACATGCAGATTGCCGTGACACCGCTGTGCCGTCACCCGTCGTCAGTGCACGGCGACGACGCCTGAGTACCCCAGACATTGCCCCCAAAAAACCAGTGGAGACACCCATCATGAGCGTGACCGTATTCGAAACGAAAGACGTGCAGGACCTGCTAAAGGCTGCTACCAACCTGGATGGCAAGGAGGGCAACGCCCGCCTGAAGCAGATCACCCACCGTCTGCTGGCCGATCTGTTCAAGGCCATCGACGATCTCGACATCACGCCGGATGAAGTCTGGGCGGGCATCAACTACCTGAACAAGCTTGGCCAGGACGGCGAGGCAGCACTGCTTGCCGCCGGCGTGGGCCTGGAGAAGTACCTCGACATCCGCATGGACGCTGCGGACGCCGCGCTTGGCCTCAACGGCGGGACGCCGCGCACGATCGAAGGTCCGCTGTACGTGGCGGGCGCGACGGTGCGCGATGGCGTGTCCCGCATCGACGTTGATCCGGACCCGGCCGCGGGCCCGCTGATCATTCATGGCACGGTGACTGGCCCGGACGGCAAGCCGGTGGCCGGCGCCCTGGTCGAGTGCTGGCATGCGAACTCGAACGGCTTCTACTCGCACTTCGACCCGACCGGTGCGCAAAGCCCGTTCAACCTGCGCGGCGCAGTCCGCACCGGTGCTGATGGCAAGTACGAATTCCGCACGCTCATGCCCGTGGGCTACGGTTGCCCGCCGCAAGGCGCGACCCAGCAACTGCTGAACGGGCTGGCCCGCCACGGCAATCGCCCGGCGCACGTGCACTTCTTCGTGTCGAGCGATGGCCACCGCAAGCTGACGACGCAATTCAACATCGAAGGCGATCCGCTGATCTGGGACGACTTCGCCTACGCCACCCGCGAAGAGCTGATTCCGCTCGTGGTCGAGAAAACCGGCGGCGCCGCGCTCGACCTGAAGACCGATGCGTACAAGGACATCGAATTCAACGTCGTGCTGACGCCGCTGGTGCAGGGCAAGGACAACCAGCGCGTGAACCGCCTGCGCGCTTCGGCCGAGGTCTGAGACCTTAGAACGCTAAGTGGAGACGACCATGTCCGCCTTGATCGACAAAGCCAACGAACTGGATCACCTGCTCTCAACCGCGGTGGTGGATGACGAAGAGGCGGGCGTTTTCCGTTGCCGCCGAGACATCTTCACCAACCCCGATCTGTTCGAACTGGAGATGAAGCACATCTTCGAGAACAACTGGGTCTACCTGGCGCACGAAAGCCAGATTCCGAACAACAACGACTACTACACCACGTGGATCGGTCGCCAGCCGATCGTTATCACCCGCGACAAGACGGGTGAGCTGAACGCAGTCATCAACGCCTGCGCACACAAGGGCGCGATGCTGTGCCGCCGTAAGCACGGCAACAAAGGCAGCTTCACGTGCCCGTTCCACGGCTGGACGTTCTCCAACACCGGCAAGCTGCTCAAGGTGAAGGACGAAAAGACCACCGAGTATCCGGTGCAGTTCAACACGCATGGCTCGCATGATCTGCGCAAGGTCGCGCGGTTCGAGAACTATCGCGGCTTTCTGTTCGGCAGCCTCAATGCCGATGTGCTGCCGCTCGAAACCTACCTGGGTGAAGCGCGGGTCATCATCGACCAGATCGTCGACCAGGCGCCGGAAGGCTTGGAAGTCCTGCGCGGCAACTCTACGTATGTCTATGACGGCAACTGGAAGATGCAGATGGAGAACGGCTGCGACGGCTACCACGTGAGCACCGTGCACTGGAACTACGCCGCCACGATGGGCCGGCGCAAGGAGGGTGGCACCCAGGCGGTGGATGCGAACGGCTGGAGCAAGTCGGTGGCAGGCGTCTATGGGTTCGAGCACGGCCACATCCTGCTGTGGACCCAGACGATGAACCCCGAAGTGCGGCCCGTCTATGCGCACCGTGAAGAGATCAAGGCGCGCGTGGGCGAAATCCAGACGGACTTCATCGTCAATCAGACCCGCAACCTGTGTGTGTATCCGAACGTATTCCTGATGGATCAGTTCAGCACGCAGATTCGCGTGGTGCGGCCGATCAGCGTCGACAAGACGGAAGTCTCGATCTTCTGCTTCGCGCCGAAGGGCGAGAGCGCAACCGACCGTGCAACGCGCATCCGCCAGTACGAGGATTTCTTCAACGTCACCGGCATGGGCACGGCGGACGACCTGGAAGAATTCCGCGCCTGCCAGAACGGCTATGCCGGCACGACCACCCTGTGGAACGACCTGTCACGCGGTGCGCCGCTGTGGGTGCATGGCCCCGATGAGAACGCCACCAAGATGGGCCTGAAGCCACGCATCTCCGGCGAGCGCAGTGAAGACGAAGGCCTGTTCGTCTGCCAGCACGAATACTGGGTGCAAGTCATGCGCGATGCACTGAAGAAAGAATGCGAAGGGGTGCCAGCATGAGCGCCGATTACCAGAACATCTGCGCGGCCCTGTACCGCGAGGCGCGGCTGCTCGACGACCGCCAGTGGGACGCGTGGCTGGACTGCTATGCGGAAGACGTCACCTACTGGATGCCGGCATGGGATGACGACGACCAGTTGACCGACGACCCGCAGAGCGAGATATCGCTGATGTACTACGCCAATCGCTGCGGACTGGAGGATCGCGTCTTCCGCATCAAGACCGAGCGCAGCGGCGCATCCACGCCGGAGCCGAGAACCAGCCACTGCATTACCAACGTGGAAATCCTGGCCGAACGCGACGGTGAAGTCGACGTGCGCTACAACTTCCACACGCTCAGCCACCGGTACAAGGCCACCGACCACTTCTTCGGCACGATGTTCGTCACCCTGCGCCGCAATGGTGATGACTTCCTGATTGCATCCAAGAAGATCGTCCTGAAGAACGACTACATCCGACAGGTGCTCGACGTCTATCACGTCTGAGATCGCACCCACGTATAGGTCACGCACAAGAGGCAGCGGAGGTATCCCATGTCCAGTTTCACAGTTGCACTGAATTTCGAGGACGGCGTCACGCGGTTCATCGATTGCAAGGCGGGCGAGAAGGTGCTCGATGCCGCTTTTCGCGCCAAGATCAACCTGCCGATGGATTGCTCCGATGGCGTCTGCGGCACGTGCAAGTGCCGTGCCGAAAGCGGCAGCTACGACCTCGGTGACGACTACATCGAAGACGCCCTGACCGAGGATGAGAAGAACACCGGCCTCGTCCTGACGTGCCAGATGGTGCCGCAAAGCGATTGCGTGATCGCGGTGCCGACTACCTCGACCTCGTGCAAGACCGGGCAAAGCAGCTTCGGGGCGACGCTGTCCAAAGTCGAGCAGCACAACGATGCCGCCGTCGTGCTCGAATTGGATGTCGATGCGACTGCGCCGGTGTTCCTGCCTGGCCAGTACGTCAACATTGGCGTGCCCGGCAGCGGCCAGCACCGTTCGTATTCGTTCTCTTCGGCGCCCGGTGAAACGAAGATCAGCTTCCTGATCAAGAAGATCCCCGGCGGCGTGATGAGCAACTGGCTCGAAACCGCACAGCCGGGCGACAAGCTCGATCTGCAGGGCCCGCTGGGCAGCTTCTATCTGCGTGATGTGCAGCGCCCGTTGTTGTTCCTGGCTGGCGGCACGGGCCTCGCGCCGTTCCTGTCGATGCTCGAGGTGCTGGCGCGCGCCAACTCGCAGCAGAAGGTGCATCTGATCTACGGCGTGACGCGTGACCTTGACCTCGTGCAGGTCGAGGCCATCCATGCCTACGCGGCGCGGTTGCCGAATTTCAGCTACGCCACCGTCGTTGCCGATGCCGCGTCGAGCCATCCGCGCAAGGGTTGGGTGACGCAGCACATCCCAGCCGACGCGCTGAACGATGGTGACGTGGATGTCTATCTGTGTGGGCCGCCGCCGATGGTCGATGCCGTGCGCAAATACTTCGACGACGCAGGTGTGAAACCCAACAGCTTCCACTACGAGAAGTTCACGCCCAACGCGGTACCAAACGCAAAGGCGGCATGAGCATGCAACGATTCTCAGGCAAGGTCGTCGTCGTGACCGGCGCGGCGCAGGGTATTGGGCGTGGCGTGGCACTGGCTGCCGCAGAAGAGGGCGCCAAGGTGCTGCTGGTGGACCGCGCCGAACTGGTCTACGAAGTGCAAGCCGAAATCGCCACAGCCGGCGGGCAGGCGCACGCTGTCACGGCGGATCTGGAAACCTACGCCGGCGCCCAGCACGCCGTGCAGACCGCACTCGACACCTTCGGTCGCATCGACGTGCTCATCAACAACGTTGGCGGCACGATCTGGGCCAAGCCGTATCAGCACTACGAAGAAGGGCAGATCGAGGCGGAGATTCGTCGCTCGCTGTTCCCGACACTGTGGTGTTGCCGCGCGGTGCTGCCGCACATGGTGGAGCGCAAGCAGGGCGTGATCGTGAATGTGTCGTCGATTGCCACGCGCGGTATCTACCGGATTCCGTATTCGGCGGCCAAGGGCGGCGTGAATGCGCTCACGGCCAGTCTGGCGTTGGAGCACGCGGACGACAACATCCGCGTCAACGCCGTCGCCACGGGCGGCACCGAGGCACCACCGCGCAAGATCCCGCGCAACGCGGCGCCCATGTCGGAGCAGGAAACCGTCTGGTACCAGGGCATCGTCGACCAGACCCTTGCCAGCAGCCTGATGCACCGCTACGGCACGATCGACGAGCAGGTGCGGGCCATCCTCTTTCTCGCGTCGGACGAAGCCTCCTATATCACCGGGACGGTGCTGCCGGTTGGCGGCGGAGACCTGGGCTAGTCAGGGACACACTTCAGCCCCGGTGGGTAACGATAAAAAAAACGCCAAGCGGGCACGCCGCTTGGCGCTGCACAACGTGGCATGAATGGACATTCATGCGACGGGGAACCGAACTGCTAAAAGGGGGGTGAGGCAGCAGTTCGATTCGTTCAGGTTAAGCATTGCAATTGTGAGGAAAGCAAGGCTTTGTCAAATGCCGCGGCCTATTCGCTGACGACCCGCAGTGTCCTGCTATGCCTTATCTCAATGTCGAATGCGTTACCACGGTCGTGATATCCAAGATTGGTTCACATTGTGATTGTTTTTTATCTGCGGCGATACCAATGGTTCAGTAGCGCCTCCGCATGCCATCCATCTGGGTTCTCATGAGGCCTGATCTCACAATGGCTTCATGGGAGTGATCGAATAGGCATTTGCGCAAACATCTTCCGATGAAAAGCTGACACCGCCACCGGTTTCAAACGGTCGCCTGACCATGGATGAAACAAGGGCGCCAGGATCTTGCAATTGTTTGGAATTTCACCGCGATAGGCATGCTATTTCTAGCCTTGTCACGTTGCTTCAACAAGGAATTTTCCTGAAAAAGAAAGCGGCTGACTGGTGCTGTACATAGTATCGATTATTAAAAATAAATAACGATATCTAAGTCAACGGGGAAGTAGCAATGCGGATCGCTGTATTGGAAGACGATCCTGGATTTCTTTCGCTGATGGAATCAGTGATTGATCGTCTAGGGCATGTTTGCGTTTCATTCTCAGACGGCATGCAGATATTCAAGAATCTGCAGCGCGAGTCTTATGATCTCTTGATTCTTGACTGGCATGTTCCAAGAATGTCAGGGATGGAGATACTGCTTTGGCTGAGGCAGAAAAAAGAAGATCGAACGCCCGTTGCTTTCGTAACAAGCGCGGCGTTCGAGTCGGAGATCGTGGCCGCCCTGCGTCAGGGTGCAGATGACTACATCATCAAGCCGATCAGCGCCGCTGTCCTCGAGGCTCGAATCGAAGCCATCTTGAGACGGCTGTATCAAGAAGAGGCAGCGAGCACGCTCGAGTTGGGAGCGTTCAAGTTCGACAACGCACGTCGTGTTGCCTTTGTGGAAGGTCGGGAGATCAAGCTCACAAGCAAGGAGTACGAGCTTGCCTACAAGCTTTTCTCCCGCAAGGGAAAGCTCCTGACGCGAGACTATCTGGTGAGCGCAATCTGGGGCGAGTCCTATGCGGGGGAGTCCCGCACGCTGGACACACATATCTCGCAGATCCGGCTGAAGCTGGGACTGAACCCAGGAAACGGCGTGAAACTGATCTCGGTGTACGGGGCCGGGTACCGACTGGAGAGCGCATGACGCGTGATGGGTGGGCTTTTCGGAGCGGTCTCCTTGCTCTTGGCATGCTGATATCGGCGACGGTGCAGGCACAGGTACAGGCGGCGCCTGGAACGTCTGCCGACGAAATCCTGCAGCTGGCGGATCGCATTGTTGGCCAGCTGGAGATGGGGCAATACGGCGCCGTCTGGGACGGGGCCGCACCCTTGGTTCGAGCGGTTGTCAGCAAAGAGGCGTTCGTCCAGCAGATGCAAGCCACCCACCGAGACGATGGCGGGATACTGGATCATGGTTGGGCATCCATCGTTCGTATCGAATATAAGAATGATCGCGATATTCCGGACGGCCTCTATGCCAATGTCGATTACGCCGCGCACCTGAAAAAGGGGGGTATTACCTATAAGTTACTGAGTTTTCGAGCGGAGTCGGATGGGCAATGGCATTTTGTCGGCGACTCTGAGCGGATGGGTTCAAACGGAATCCCAACGCGACCAGCAATTTTCTCGTTATCGCCGCTTTCCTCCAGCGGCCGCAGTCCAGCGCCCTGAGGCGATTTCCGCGGCCAGCATGTCTAGATAGCCGCCGGGCCTTTGTGCGCCTCAGTTCTCAACATCTTTTCTTTCGAGTCGACGAATCCGCCTGTCGATGGCTTCACATTTTCTACATTTTTGCGTTGAGAAAGCCGTAAAGTGAATCACTCTGCCGATATTTGACATTGCATCACAGTTGCTTGTGAAAGCTTTGCATTGAAAGCGCTTCCCCTTATTACATTTGCTTCAAGAATGCGAATGCCACCCGCTCCGATGAAATCGGAGGCACGTCACATACGGCAGCCGAGCATTCAACAAGAAAAGCAGAACGACGCATTTTTATCGCGCCGCTTCTGAGTAATGCGCTTTTTGGGGAAGTGAAGTGAACCTGATCTATAAGACAAAACACAGCGCCGTCAGAAACCTGACGGTTGTGGTGGCAGAGACATGTTGCGGCGGAGGCAAGACCGGCACGGCACGGGGTAAGACCGTTGGTGCGCGTGTCTTGCAGGCAGGCGGGGGTCGGCACAGGAAGTCCGCCATCGCGTTGGTGCTGGCGACTCTGCTTGGCGGCACCGCCCATGCCCAGTACACGAATGGCACGTTCGGCACGGCAACGGGCACCGCTGTGGCCATCGGCAGCGGTACCGGCGCGAATGCCGCCAGTGCATCGGGTGCGGCTTCTGTTGCCATCGGCAGCGGCGCGGCAGCCACGGGCGGCTCGACGAGTGCTGGCGCCATCGCCATCGGCAGCGCAAAGGCCGGTACATCAGGCACGGCGTTTCAGAACGGTGCCATCGCCATCGGGCAGGGTGCGCAGGCGTTGAGCAGCAACCCCAATGGCGGCACATCGCCGATTGCCATCGGCGCGACCTCCAATGCGAACGGCACGGGTTCTCAAGTCGCCATCGGTGACCAGGCAGTGGCGACGGGCGTCGATGCGATCGGGATCGGCGGACATGCGAATGCCGCCGGCGTAAAAGCGACCGGCAATGAATCCACCGCAATCGGCCAGTCTTCCGCCGCCACGAATACAGGTTCCGTGGCGCTGGGCTATTCCGCCACTTCGTCCGGTGTTGGCTCGGTGGCGTTGGGCGGCAACGGTACGGTTGGCTCCAGTGCCACGGGCAATGCGTCGTTTGCCGTGGGCGGTGGCGCTTCGGCCGCAACGGCGGGCGCAATTGCAGTGGGCTCCGCTGGCGCGGGTGGCGTGGCTGCGGGAGGCGCTGGCGCGCAGGCGAAGTCGGGTGTGGGTGTGATTGCGATCGGTGCCGGCGGCACGGGTGGTTCGGCCGCGGGCGCGACCGGAGGCGCAGGTGCCGCGGCAACCGGCTCGGGCTCCATTGCGCTCGGTGATGGTGGAGCAGGGGGTTCTGCAGCTGCAGGCTCGGGCGGTGCAGGCGCCGTGGCAAGCGGCACAAGCGCGATCGCTATTGGCTCGGGTACGGCTGGGTCTACAACTGCAGGCTTGGCCGGGGCGTCGGCCACGGGCAGCAGTGCCATTGCCATTGGTGCGGGCTCTTCGAGTGCGGGGGCAGGCGCATCGGCACTTGGTACATCGGCATCCGCTGTCGGGGGGAATAGTGTTGCCCTGGGCAACGGGGCGGTTGCCAACTTTACGAAGGATGTGGCACTGGGTTCGGGTTCCTCCACGGCTGCCGCTGTGAGCACCGCAAGCGTGACCGTGGCAGGCACGACCTATGCCGTGGCGGGCACCAGCCCGACCAGCACGGTGAGCGTGGGCACCGCAGGTGGGGAACGCACCCTCACCAATGTCGCAGCAGGCCGCGTCAGCGCCACCAGCACGGATGCCGTCAACGGCTCGGAACTCTACGCTACCAATCAGGCGATCGCTGCTGTCAATACGGTTGCCAACAAGGGCTGGAACGTGACGACAGCCCAGACGGGTACCGGCACGGCCAGCGGTACCTCCGTGACCAATGTGGCACCGGGTGGCACCGCGACGTTCACCGCAGGCAACAACGTCGCCATCACGCAGAACGGCGCAAACATCACGCTGGCAACCAGCATGACGCCAACGTTCACCAGCGTGACAACCGGCAACAGCGTGCTGAACACCAATGGTCTGACGATTGCTGGTGGCCCGAGTGTCACCAGTGCGGGCATCAACGGTGGTGGCTTAGCCGTGACCAATATCGCGCCCGGCGTGAATGGCACGGATGCCGTGGACATGAACCAACTCAACGCGGTCAGCACGGTTGCGAACAAAGGCTGGAATGTGACGACGGCCCAGACGAGTACCGGCACGGCCAGCGGCACCTCTGTGACCAATGTCGCACCGGGTGGCACGGCGACGTTCACGGCAGGCAACAACGTCGCCATCACGCAAAACGGCTCGAACATCACGCTGGCAACGAGCATGACGCCAACGTTCACCAGCGTAACGACTGGCAACTCGACGTTGAACAACGGCGGTCTGACGATCACTGGCGGGCCGAGTGTGACCAGCACAGGCATCAACGGTGGTGGCTTAGCCGTGACCAATATCGCGCCCGGCGTGAATGGCACGGATGCGGTTGACGTCAACCAGTTGAATGCGGTCAGCGCGGTTGCGAACAAGGGGTGGAACGTGACGACTGCCCAGACGGGTACCGGCACGGCCAGCGGCACCTCTGTGACCAATGTCGCACCGGGCGGCACGGCAACGTTCACCGCAGGCAACAACGTCGCCATCACGCAGAACGGCTCGAACATCACGCTGGCAACCAGCATGACACCAACGTTCACCAGCGTGACGACCGGCAACAGTGTGCTCAACACCAATGGCCTGACCATCATCGGCGGCCCGAGTGTCACGAGCGCCGGCATCAACGGCGGCGGCCACGCCATCACCAACATTGCGCCCGGTGTGAATGGCACTGACGCGGTCGACGTGAACCAGCTCAACTCCGCCGTGCAGGGTGCGGGTGCAGGGTGGGGCGTCAGTGCGCAGGGCACAAATGCGACTACGGTGTCGTCGGCAAGCCCGACGGGCGCCACTGTTGACCTGAACAACACCGACGGCAACATCGTCGTGAGCAAGTCGAAGACGAGCAACAACGTCAGCTTCAATTTGGCGCCCAGCGTCAACGTCGCCAATAGCTTGACCGTTGGCCCGGCCGCCAGCGGCACAACCATCACGTCGACGGGCGTGACGACCAACGGCGGCACGGGCCCGAGCCTGACCACCACAGGCATCAACGCTGCCAACACCGTCATCACCAACGTGGCAGCGGGCACAGCCCCGACCGATGCGGTGAACGTGAGCCAGCTGACGCCAGCCGTCAATGCACTAGGCGGTGGCGCAACCATCAATGCCAACGGTACGGTCACTGGCCCCACATACAACGTGTACGGCACGACACAGACGACCGTCGGTGGCGCTGTCAATGCGTTGCAAGCCGGCTCGCCTGTGCAGTACACCGCCGCACCGGGCAGCACGACGCCGAATGCGCCGGGCACCGCGCCGACCAACAGCGTGACGCTGGTGGGCGCAGGCGGCGCGGGTGCCAATACCGCACCGGTTTCGCTGACCAACCTGGCAGCCGGCACCATCAGCAGCACCAGCACGGATGCCATCAACGGCAGTCAGCTCAACCAGATGGGCAATACGGTGGCCAATGCGCTGGGTGGTACGTCCACGTACAACGCGACCACAAACACCATCAACACCGGCCTGACCGTGGGCGGCAACACCTACAACAACGTGCAAGGCGCGTTGACGGCGGCAGCCTCGGGTTGGAACGTGAGCGCTCAGGGCGCTAACGCTACCAACGTAGGCCCGAACAGCACCACCGGGAGCAACGTTGACCTGAACAACACGGACGGCAATATCGTCGTGAGCAAGTCGTCGACGAGCAACAACGTCAGCTTCAATCTGGCGAACAACGTCAATGTGGCAAGCAGCGTGACGGTGGGGCCGTCGGCCAGTGGTACAACCATCACGTCGACGGGCGTGACGACCAACGGCGGCACGGGCCCGAGCCTGACCACCACAGGCATCAACGCCGCCAACACCGTCATCACCAACGTGGCGGCCGGTACAGCCCCGACCGATGCGGTGAATGTCAGCCAGCTCAACGCCGTAAATGCGACGGCCGGTGCCGGCTGGAATGTCAGTGCACAAGGTGCGAACGCCACCAACGTGGGCCCGAACAGCGCAACCGGCAGCACCGTTGACCTCAAAAACACGGACGGCAATATCGTCGTGAGCAAGTCGTCGACGAGCAACAACGTCAGCTTCAATCTGGCGAACAACGTCAACGTGGCCGGCAGCGTGACGGTGGGGCCGGCTGCCAGCGGCACGAGCGTCACCTCGACAGGCGTGACCACCAATGGTGGGAGTGGCCCGAGCCTGACCATCACCGGCATCAATGCAGCCAACACCGTCATCACCAACGTGGCGGCCGGTACAGCCCCGACCGATGCGGTGAATGTCAGCCAGCTCAACGCCGTAAATGCGACGGCCGGTGCCGGTTGGAATGTCAGTGCACAAGGTGCGAACGCCACCAACGTGGGCCCGAACAGCGCCACCGGCAGCACCGTTGACCTCAAAAACACGGACGGCAACGTCGTGGTGAGCAAGTCAGCGACGAGCAACAACGTCACCTTCAACCTGGCCAACAACGTCAACGTGGCCGGCAGCGTGACGGTGGGGCCGGCTGCCAGCGGCACGAGCATCACCTCCACAGGCGTGACCACCAATGGTGGTAGCGGCCCGAGCCTGACCATCACCGGCATCAATGCAGCCAACACCGTCATCACCAACGTGGCGAAGGGGCAGGTTTCCGCGACCAGCACGGATGCCGTCAACGGCTCGCAGCTCTATGCGACCAACCAGACGATCAACAATCTTGTCAGTTCCGTGGCAAATGGCGGTGTGGGGCCGGTGCAATACAGCACTCCGTCTTCGCCCACGACGCCCAATGGTGGTAAGCCATCGCAAGACCTGACGCTGGTGGGCGCAGCAACCGGGCCGGTGACATTGCACAACGTGGCCCCCGGCGTCGCGCAGACCGATGCCGTGAACGTCGGCCAACTCGGTAGTGCCGTGGCTGGCCTGGGCGGCGGGGCATCCATCAACCCGTCGACCGGCGCGGTCACAGGGCCGACCTACACCGTCAGCAACGCCAACGGTACAACGTCCACCGTCAATAACGTGGGTGCGGCGCTGGACGCCATCAACAGCACGGGCATCAAGTACTTCCACGCCAACAGCACGGCTCCGGACAGCCAGGCATTGGGCATGGACAGTGTGGCGATCGGTCCGAATGCCATCTCCAACTATGCCGGCGACATCGCACTGGGCGCTGGCAGCGTGACTGCAGCAACGGTTGCCACGCCGTCTGCCACGATCAACGGAACGCTCTACACGTTTGCCGGTGGCGCCCCGATCAGCACGGTCAGTGTGGGCACGCCGGGTGCCGAGCGCACCATCACCAATGTGGCAGCAGGGCGGATCAACGCAAGCAGCACGGATGCGATCAACGGCTCGCAACTGAACGCCGCCGATCAGGCCATTGCCGCGCTGAGCAGCAAGGTCAACAGCCTGGGCTCGACGGTGGCAAACAACCTTGGGGGCGGTTCGAGCTACAACACGTCGACCGGCGCGGTGACATCGCCAACGTACGGCAACGCAGGGAACGGCAATGGCGGGTTAGGTAACAACGTGGGTGGAGGGACAGGGCCAGCGGCCAATGTGTCGTCAGGCCTGCAGGCTGCGGCCAACACCTGGATCACGGGCAACCCGACCACCTATACGCCGCCGCTGGCCACGGGCGCAAATAGCACGGCTGCTGGCAGCGGTGCCGTCAGCACGGGCAGCAACTCTGTTGCGCTGGGCAGCAACTCCAGCGATAGCGGGCGGGCAAACGTGGTGAGCGTGGGGGCAGCCGGCGCCGAGCGGCAGATCACCAATGTGGCTGCCGGCACGCAGAGCACAGATGCCGTCAACCTGAGCCAGCTCAACTCCGCGATCGGCCAGTCGAACGCCAACGTGACACAGCAGCTCAATGGCTTGCAGCAGAACGTCAAC
Source organism: Ralstonia sp. AU12-08 (assembly GCF_000442475.1). Taxonomy (NCBI): domain Bacteria; kingdom Pseudomonadati; phylum Pseudomonadota; class Betaproteobacteria; order Burkholderiales; family Burkholderiaceae; genus Ralstonia; species Ralstonia sp. AU12-08. Next base: position 123,547 of record NZ_ASZV01000016.1, read on the forward strand.
AACGTGGCACGCAACGCCTATGCCGGGGTTGCGGCGGCAACCGCGCTGACGATGATCCCCGACGTCGACAAGGACAAAACGCTCTCGCTCGGCATCGGCTCGGGCTTCTACCACGGTTATCAGGCCGTGGCCGTGGGTGGCACTGCACGCGTGACCGAGAACATCAAGGTTCGGGCCGGGGTCAGCACGAGCCCCGGCAACGGCACGACATTCGGCATGGGCGCGTCCATGCAGTGGTAAGCCGCATCGCCCAATCCACAGAGCTCCTCAGTACACATTCATCATGAAGACATCCGCAATTTGGGTATTGACCCTTGCCGTGCCGTTGGCCGCGTGCTCAAGCGCGTCGGGGCCAACCTTCAACGCTTATCAGGTCAACCCGCAAGACGGCGTGCCGACGTACCGCGTCGAATGCCATGGTCTGCTCCAGGGGCAGAGCGTCTGCACCGACAAGGCCAAAGAGATGTGCGGCGACCAGCCTGTACGCCCGCTGGAACCGGTGACACCGTTCGGCCGCAGTACCGATGTGCGTACATTGACCTTCCAGTGCGGGCAGGCGCCCGCCAAACCTGTCGCGGCGACGGAGCCCGCGCCGGTGCCGGCGCCAGTCGCCACACCGGTTATGGTCAAACGCCTGGATCTGGGTGGGGATGCCAATTTCGATACCGACCAGGCTACGCTCACGCCCGTGGCCAAACGCAAGCTGGACCAGCTTGTTGCTGATAGCCGTGGCATCACCTTCAAACACGGCGAGATCAGCGGCTTCACCGATTCGCGTGCCTCCGCTGCGCACAACCTTGCGCTCTCGCAGCGCCGTGCCGACAGCGCGGCGGCCTACCTGCGCGAGCATGGCCTGCAATGCGACGATTTGATCGTGCGTGGTTTCGGCAAGGACAGCCCGGTTGCCTCCAACGCCACGGCAGCAGGGCGCGCGATGAACCGCCGGGTCGAGATTCGTCTGATCCAGCCTTGACCGATAGGGTGAGTCAGCACGCTGCGGCAAAAAACAAAAACGGCGCCAATGCGCCGTTTTTTTGCGATGTGCCTTTGCGGCTGGGCTGAAAGTTCAGCCGCGGGGCTTAGCCGAGGTACGAACCCGACTTGCCAACCACTTCAGCGTACGCCAGGTTGTCATCCCAACCCTTGCGGAAATAGTTGACGACTGCGCGCAGCAGCGACGGGCGGCGAGCGGCTTGAGCTTGGGCTTGGCCGGCGAACTTCGGGGTGTAATAGGCTTGCTGGATCATGATGTTTTCTCTCGGTCTCTAGGGTTTTCCCGAGTATAGGGTTATCCCTAGGGTTGAGCAATGATGCAGCGCAACCTTTCAGTCCATTCTGAACATCACTGGAAGTAAATAATCGGTCAGGCGGGCCATTGCTGTGTGGTGCAGTGGATTCCGCCGCCCCCGGCCGCAATCGGGTCGATGTTGACCTGCACCACGCGGCGCCCCGGAAAAGCCGCCGCAATGCGCTGCTTGGCCAAGGCATCCGCCTGACTGTCGCCAAACTCGGGGATCACCACACCGCCGTTGCACACGTAGAAGTTGACGTAGCCGGCCGCAAAGTCACGGTTGTCGAAGGCCGGGCGGATTTGCTGTGGCGCCGGCAACTCAATGACGGTAAGTGGCTTGTTGTCCGCATCCGTGGCCTGACGCAGGATCTGCAGGTGCTGGCGGGTCACGGCATGGTCGTACGACGCGGGATCGGTATCGCTGGCGGCGAACACCGTGCCCGGGCGCGCAAACCGTGCATAGAAGTCGATATGGCCGTCAGTGATGTCGCGGCCGGCAATGCCCGGCAGCCAGATGATCTTGCGCAGGCCCAGCAGATTCTTGAGCGCCTGCTCGCAATCGGGCTTGGTCAGGCCCGGATTGCGGTTGCGGTTGAGCACGCAGCTTTCTGCCAGGATGGCTGTGCCGTTGCCATCCACCTCGATGGCGCCGCCCTCCAGTACCAGCTTGGTGCCGATCAAGCGGGCGTGAGTATGGCTCGCCACACCAGCCGCCACCTGGCTGTCGAGCGCGTGCACCTGTTTGCCGCCCCAGCCGCTGAAGTTGAAGTTGACGGCGCCCAATTCGCCGCGCGGGCCCTTTACGAAAACCGGGCCGGAATCGCGCATCCACAAGTCATCGAAGGCCTGCACGATCAGATTGACGCGTGAATCACATTTTTGGCGTGCCGTGGCCAGGTCATGCTCCCCGACCAGCATGTACACCGGCTCGAATTGAGCGATCGCGTTGGCGATGCGGGCGAGCGCATCCTGCACCGGCCCCTTGAGCTGGTTGCCCCAGATGGCATCCGATGCAGCAAAGGCCATCCAGGTGCCGACGTGCGGCTGAGCCTCGTCCGGCATGGTCCAGGCCTCCGAGGATGGCAGGGGCTTGGAGGCGGGCCCGTCTTCCTGCCCGATGCTTTCACCGCAGGCGCCGAGCATCGAGGCAGCCATGACGGAGTAGGCGGTGGAAATGGAGGTATGGAGGAACTGGCGTCGGGTGCGGGACATGGGAAAACGACGGGGCAAGTCATGTGTTGTTAAGTTGGCGCATTGTGCCCATGACAAGCCTTGAAAAAAATTGAGCTTTATTGCCTCTATTAATCAAGTTATCTCATGGCTAATCCAAAGATCCCTTCACTCCGCTTGCTGATGGGTTTCGAGGCGGCTGCACGCCACGGCAATTTCTCGCGCGCTGCCGATGAGCTGTGTCTGTCGCAATCGGCCGTCAGCCATCAAGTCCAGCAGTTGGAAGAGCAACTGGGGCAGCCGCTGTTCCGGCGCCTCGGCCGCGGGGTGGAGCTGACGGTGGCCGGAGAGGTACTGCAGCGCAGCGTGCAACGCTCGGTCGACACCTTGCGCAGCGGCCTGGGGCGCATTGCCACGTATCTCGACCCTGGGCTGGTGACGTTGGTCGCGCCGGCGCCGCTGCTGCGTGGCTGGCTCATGCCGCGCATCGGCGCGTTGCGCGCGGCCGTGCCGGGCCTGTGCCCCTTGTTGTCTTGCGATGAATCCGCGCGGTTCGTCGACGAGATCGACGTGGACATCGTCATAAGCGACCGGCCACTGCCGCAAGCCAGCCTGCAGCAACAGCCGTTGCTGACAGACGCCTGGGTGACTGTCGCCAGCCGCGGTGTTGCTGAACAGCTCGCGCAGGTGCCGATTGAGCGCCATCCGGAGTACACCGGGGTGGTCTGCTCGGAGCAGGATCTGACCAGCGACCAGACTGCCGCCGTATTTCGCGGGCCACTGGCTGGCTTTGCGCGGCACGCCATCTTCGATGACACCCGGCTTGTGCTCGACGCCGTTGAGCGCGGAGAGGGCATCGCCTGCCTGTCACAGACCCTGGCAGACGGAGGACTGCGCGCGGGCACCCTGGTTGCGCTGCCAGGCTATGCGCGCTCGCAGGGCGTCACTTGGTGGATGTCGCGTGTGGCAGGCGAGCCGCGGTCCCCCTATGTGGCGCAGTTCTTTGATTGGCTGGTGGCACAGGGCACCGCTAGCGCCGCAGAGGTTAACTGATTAGCGGTTAAATGTGATTCATAAATATCTTTTTTGAGGAACACAAAAGATTTTTTAACAGCGAGTTCTGCGCAGGAGGTTGAGTGTCTAGCGAAGAAGTGCGCTTCTTCTTGCTTTTACTTCTTATGTGGAGCTAATTTCATTTAACGTGTGGGCTTGTTCTTTGATCAACATGCCCCCTACCATACGCCGCCGAATCCCCCGGTTCTGTTTCGAGGAGGCCTCGTATGGCGTACCCCCCCATTCCGCATCCCAGCCTGGTTGGGGCCGACGGCGTGACCAGCGCCAACACGGCGTGGCAAGCGCGCAGCCGTGCGGCCGTCTGGCACCCGTGCACGCAAAACGCACGGCTTGATGCCATGCCGCCGCTGCCCATCGCACGCGGCCAGGGGCCGTGGCTGATCGACTTTGACGGCAAGCGCTATCTGGACGGCACCAGCTCGTGGTGGGTCAACCTGTTCGGTCACGCCAATCCGCACATCAATGCGGCACTCAAGACACAGCTTGACTCGCTGGAGCACGTGATGCTGGCCGGCGCCACGCACCGCCCGGCGGTCGAGTTGGCGGAGCGCTTGATTGACCTGACGGGCGGAGCGCTCGGCCACAGCTTCTTCGGCTCGGATGGCGCATCCGCGGTGGAAATCGCACTCAAGATGAGTTTCCATGCTCATCGGAACGCGGGGCAGGGCGCGCGCAACCGCTTCATCTGCCTGGAACACGGCTACCACGGTGAAACACTCGGCGCGCTGGGCGTGACGGACGTGGCGATCTTCCGCGATGCGTATGACCCACTGATCCTGCAATCGCACCGTGTGCCGTCACCTGACGCACGGTTGGCCGGTCCGGGCGAAACCGCCGCCGACGTGGCGGAGCGCGCGCTGGCCGCGTTGCGCGATTGCCTGAGCGCCAACGCTGGCACGATCGCCGCCGTCATCATTGAGCCGCTGGTGCAGTGCGCCGCCGGCATGGCCATGCACGACGTGAGCTACCTGCGCGGCGTGCGTGCGCTGTGCGATGCGTTTGGCGTGCACTGGATTGCGGACGAGATTGCCGTCGGCTGCGGCCGCACCGGCACCTTCTTCGCGTGCGAGCAGGCTGGCGTGTGGCCCGATCTGCTGTGCCTGTCCAAGGGCATCAGCGGGGGGTATCTGCCTCTGTCGATCGTGCTGTCGCGCGATGCCATCTACAACGCGTTCAACGACGACGCGCCGGTGCGCAGCTTCCTGCATTCGCACTCGTACACGGGCAATCCGCTGGCCTGCCGTGCAGCACTTGCCACGCTGGATCTGTTTGCGGAGGAGGACGTATTCGCCCGCAACCGCGTAACCGCCGCGCGCATCGCACAGGGGCTGGCGCCGCTGTCGCACGACGCACGATTCGCGCATCTGCGGCAGACCGGGATGATCACCGCGTTTGACGTGCACCCCGACGTGGCCGGCGCGCGCTTTGCCGAACGCTTTGCGTTGACTGCACGCACGCACGGCCTGCTGCTGCGCCCGATCGGCAATACCGTCTATCTGTTGCCGCCCTACGTGTTGACTGACGCAGAAACCGACACGCTGGTCGAGCGCACGCTGCAAACCCTGGAGGACACGCTCGCCCATGCTGGCGATGCGTACGAAGGAGAAACCTATGCGATTGCTTGACGACCTGCAGGCAGGCCTGGACGCCATTGACGCCGCCCACTTGCGTCGCGTGCGCCGCACCGCGTATAGCCCGACCGACCGCAGCCAGCGCATCAGCGTGCCGGGTGGGGAACCGCGCGACATCCTCGGCTTCTGCGGCAATGACTACCTGGGCCTCGCAGCGTATCCCTCCCTGGGCGAAGCGGTGGTGGAGGGCATACGCCAGTACGGTTTCGGCAGCGGAGCATCGTCTCTGGTCAGTGGCCATTCGATTGCGCACGCACGCCTGGAGGCGCGCATGGCGGCGCTGCAGGCACCGCACATTCCCGAGGCGGATGCGCTGGAGTTCTGCACCGGCTATATGGCCAACCTGGCCGTGGTGAGTGCCTTGGCGCAGTCTGGCGGCATCCAGCCGGCCCAAGACTGCACGATCTTCTCCGACGCGCTGAACCACGCCTCACTCATTGATGGTGCACGGTTATCGCGGGCGCCCGTTAAGGTGTATCCGCACGTCGATCTGGCTGCGCTGGAAGCGCAACTGGCCGCAAGCACGAGCCGCAACAAGCTGATCGTGACCGATGGCGTGTTCAGCATGGACGGCGACATCGCACCGCTGCCCGAACTGCTCGCGCTGGCTGAGCGCTACGACGCCTGGCTCATCGTGGACGATGCGCATGGTCTAGGCGTGCTCGGCGAGAACGGCGCGGGTGTGTTGTCGCACTTCGGGCTGCATTCGGAGCGTCTCGTTTACGTCGGCACATTCGGCAAGGCAGCGGGAGGCGCGGGCGCGGCCATCGTGGCGCACCGCATGGTGATCGACTGGCTGGTCCAGCGCGCACGCACCTATATCTTCACGACGGCCACGCCACCGGCAATCGCTTGCGCCGTGGAAGCCGCGCTGGACGTGATTGCGAGCGAGGAAGGCGCCGAACGCCGTGCGCGCCTGAACCGCCATATCGCCGTATGGAGCGCGCATGCGCAGCGCTTGGCGGCCCGCTTCGGCTGGCAGTGGATGCCATCGCCCACGGCCATTCAACCCATCGTCATCGGCGAGAACGCGCCTGCACTGGAACTGGCCGCCGCACTGGAGCGCGAAGGCATCCGCATCGCCGCCATCCGCCCACCGACGGTACCGGCCGGTACGGCGCGACTGCGCATCACGCTGTCGGCCGCGCATACTGACGACGACATCGAACGGTTGGCACAGGCGCTGGAAGCGGCCGGCCAGTCGCTGCATTCGCCTGCCAAGGCTGCCTGATATGCCACCGCGTTTCGACTGTTTCGTGACCGGCACCGATACCGAGATCGGCAAGACGCTGGTCAGTGCCGCATTGCTGACCAAGCTTGCAGATGCCGGCTACCGCAGCGCCGGCCTCAAGCCGATTGCGGCGGGAACTTTGCTTGGCAACTGCGCCGGCGCGCCAACGCGCACGAATGAAGACATCGAGCAGCTACGCGCCGCCGCTTCGGTGGATCTGCCGCTGGCAACGATTTGCCCGTGGCTGCTGGATGCACCGATGTCGCCGCACTTGGCGGCTGCGCGCGAAGGCGTAACGATTGCGCTGCCGCCCATTCTCGATGCATTCGTGCAGGCCAAGTCGCTGGCCGACGCCGTGGTGGTGGAGGGCGTAGGCGGCTTTCGCGTGCCGCTGTCCGACGACTTTGATACGGCACAAATGGCCGTGGCGCTGGGCCTGCCAGTGGTGCTGGTGGTCGGGCTGCGCCTGGGCTGCCTGAACCACGCAGCGCTGACCGCCGAGGCGATCGCCGCGCGCGGGCTGCACCTGGCGGGCTGGGTTGGCAACGTGGTCGACCCGGCTATGGCTGGCCTGGACGATAACGTCGCTACCCTGCGCCGTTGGATCGGGGCGCCGCATCTGGGCACCATTCCGCGTCTGCCGCAAGCAGATGCACGCCTTGCTGCTGCACACCTCGACACTGCACCGTTGCTTGCACGCTGAACCGCTAGCCAGCGCTACACTGTCCACCCTCGAAAGACAGGATGAAGGCGGTTGTCATGCGCGCAATGCGTTGGCTGGCGGCGATCATGATGGTGGCCACGCTGGCAGGGTGTGCCGCGTTGGAATCCCCAGTGACGAAGGGGCAGCGCCTGGTCGGCAGTGATCAATCTGCGGTGCAGGCGCAGTTTGGCCCGCCGCGTGAGTCCTACCCCCTGGATGGCGGCACGCGCTGGCTGTATCCCACGCAGCCCTATGGCCAGTTCACCTACGCGGCGGACTTCGATGCCAGCGGCAAGCTGATTGACTTCAAGCAGGTGCTGCGCAGCCTTGAGTTTGCCCAGGCGAAGATCGGCACCTGGACCCAAGACGACGTGCTGCGGCACTTTGGCAAGCCGGTCGAAACGGCGTATTTCCCCCGCATGGACCGGCTCGTCTGGTCATACCGTTTCAAGTCGGACGACGTCTGGCCATCGCTGATGCATTTCTACTTTGATCCGGCTGGCGTGCTGCAGCTCACGCAGATCACGCCCGACCCACTGTACGACCCGGATCGCCCGCGCCTTTTCCGTCGATAGGCTAAGCCAGAGCGCCGGATTGGCGCGGATGCACCAAGCCGGATTGCCACGCAGCGCCGGCTGCCCAGAGCGCGCCACCCAGCAAGACGGCGTCCTTGATGATGAACCCATCAAGACCAATGCCCGGCGTGGTAATGAGAAACGACAGCGTGCTCAACAGCGCGCCAGCGATCCCCAGGCTGCCGGCCAAGCGCACGCGCCAGTGGCCGCGCCACAGCATGGCCAGCGCCAGCGCAATTTCGGCCACGCCGATCAGGTTGGACACCCCTTGCTTGCTGAGCACGCTATAGAGCCAGGAAAACAGCGGGCTATTGCTGGTCAGCGGATAGATGGCCTCAGCCTCGACCGCCGTGAACTTGTAGGCACCGTACCCCAGAAAAATCAGTGCGACGGTATAGAAGACGATGGCTTGCCCAGCTTTCTGCAGGGCCGTCGGGGAGAACAGTTCTCGTTGCATGCAACACCTCCTGGTGGGGTTCCGTCCGATGAACGGTATTGGCAGGCGCATCCGAGAGAGCGGGCACAAGCGGCCCGGCCACCCGCTCGGACGCGAGCTATGCAGGTTGGTCGCCCAGGCATGCGATACCTGACACGTCGGTACCAATTTCCACACTTTTGATCGCGCCTGCCTGCCGTGTGCGGCAACGTGATCGTGGTTTCCACCAAGCGGTGACGGCTTGCTTGCATTGCGGCAAGCACTAAGCTGGAAGGAGGGAAAGCGAGTGCCGCCGGGCACCTGCAGAAGTCACCCGTTACCAGAACGGGCGCGCATTGTTTTGGGGGTGCATCATGCTGACGCATCGCTGGGTCGACATTGACCCGATCGAAGCAGAACACCATCCGCTATATGGCATTGCCGGCTGGCTGCCGTGGGTGCTGGCCGTTGCCATCGCGGGGCCAACGTGGGTGTTCTGGCAGGGCTTGTCGGTCGATGCGCTGCAGTTGGCCGGCGCTGATCTCTTCGATGCCAACACGCCGGGCAGTGGGGCGGTCAACCTGACCACGCTGCTTTATCTGATCTCGTGCGTCACGGTGCTGGTGTTGGCCACTACGCACGACAGCGCGTTCCGGTTGGCCACGATCGTGCACATGGCGCTGCTGCCCCCGATGATCGGGCTGATGCTGATGGCGGGCGGCGTTGCCGGTGCACGCACCACCGTGATCGATGGCGTGGTGGTGGCCGTGGCGATGTTGTTGACCTGCGGCGTCTACCTGCAACTCTCACGCCGTGTGCGCGTGACGTTCGAACTGCGCGATCGGGCGCCCGCTGAACTGGCTGATCTCAAGCACCCTCAACGGGCCGCGGCGGGTTGACCAGCGTCACCATGACGTAGCTCATGATGGTCAGCAGGAACCACGCGCCAAGCTTGGCGATCGACACCATTTCCCAGCCCCGCAGCTGGTTCGGGTAGAGCCAGGTGCGTGTGAATGTGCCGATGTTTTCTGCCAGCCAGATGAACAGCGCCACCAGCGTAAAGCCGAGCAGGAACGGCATGCGCCGGTGCACGCGGTCAATGCGGAAATGAATCCAGCAGCGGCGAAACGCCACGGCAATCAGCGCCATCAGCACGTAGCGCAAATCCCACCAGTAGTGGTGCAGGAAAAAGTTGGCGTAGATACCCAGCGAGAGCAGGGCAGTGACCACCAGCGGAGGATGGTGTGAGAACCGCAGATCAAACTCGCGCCACGCCCGCGCGATATAGCTGCCCACCGCGGCATACATGAAGCCGGTGAACAGCGGCACGCCACCAATGCGCAGCAATGACGCTTCCGGATAGATCCACGAGCCGACGGCTGTCTTGAACACCTCCATGCCCGTGCCGGCCACGTGGAACATCAGGATCACCTTGGCTTCATCCCAAGTTTCCAGTTTCAGCCAAAGCAGGGCGATCTGAATGATGACCGCGGCAATCGTTAGCGCGTCGTACCGGGCAATCGGCGCATCGGCCGGATACCAGAGGTGCGTACCGATCAGCAGGGCGACCATCAACCCGCCAAACAGACAGGCCCACGCTTGCTTGATGCCGAAGACGGCAAACTCGTGCAGCCCCGCCGCCAGTTGGCCGTGGCGCGCGGCCCAGACGCCGCTCAAGTCGCGCCAATACGTAAAGCGGGCCCGCAGGCCCGCTCGTACTGAAACGCTATCGCTCGCCATTCAGTCGATGCGCGCGAAACGCGGCACCTGACGGCCGTCGACTTCCACCATCTCGTGGAACATCGTCGACGGGCGCGTCCAGATCGTGCCGTTGGCAGCGCGATAGACCGTCATCTTGATGGAGGGATCCGGCTCGTACGTGGCCTCGCACAGCCATTCGTATTCGCCGCCCTTGTAGTGGCGGTAGCGGTGCACCGGGGTGTCTTGCATGGCGGGTTCGGTGCTCAATGTTGCGTGGGCTTGTCTTCTTCGTCCACGTACGGCACGTGCTTGCCTTCCTGCGTTTGCGCGCCGAGCTTGGCGTCTTCCATGGCGTCTTGATACGCCAGCATGGCGGCGGCCACGGCTTCGGGCTCGCCGTTGAACGAGATCACGCTCTCGCCGCAGTTCGGGCATTCGCCGCCGAAAATGGCGTGGATGCCGGGCATGTCGCGCGGCTCCATCCCTTCAAACTCGGTGAAGGCGGTCTGGCAGGCGCCGCAGACCAGCTTTTCAGGACGCAGCGCGTCCAGCCGGGATTTCGCTTGGGTAACGCGTTCGGCTTGCGTGCCGCGTCGTTTGGCTTCGCCCATGATGACCTCCCAGATCGGGTAAAAACGTTGAAGACGGGATGATACCGAAGGGCGATGCCAACAAGATGATTGCGCGGTGATGCCGGCTCAGCGTGCGGCACAGGTTGCCGCCGGCACCTCTTCGGATTGCCGTGCCAGGTGCAGCGAAAGCGGAAATGCGATGCATCCGAAAGCGGCTACGCAGGCAACAAATGCCGCCAGTGCGGAAACGGTGCCCGGCAATGCGGCAACCGTATAGATGGCTGCCGATCCGGCGGCCAGGTGCATCGCCCCCATCAGGCCCGAGGCGGCACCCGCCGTGGACGGAAAGCTCGTCACACCGCCCGCAAACGACAGCGGTATCAGTACGCCATTGGCCAGCGTGATGATGGAGATGGCAAAGATCACCGGCCAGGGCGTGCTCACGCCAACCAGCGCTACGCCGACCAGGCACACTGCGCCAAGCGCAAAGAATGCATAGCCAACGCCCAGCAGCCGATCGAGCGCATACCGGCCCGCAAAATGCCGCGACACTAGGTTGCTGAAGATGTACGTGACCGACAGGCTGATGTAGCACGTGCTGGCGGCCTTGGGCCCCAGCCCCATGTGTTCAAGAATCACGGGCGACGCTGCCAGATAGCCGAGGTAGGCCGCATAGGCGACGCATAGGTTGAGTGCGTACGTCCAGAAACGCGGCTGACGCAGCAGCATCGGGTAATTGCGGAACGTCACGAACGCGCTGCGCTGCCGGCGCGCCTGCGGCATGGTTTCCGGGATATGGAGCAGCATCAGCACGACTGCCGCGACGCCCAGGGCGGCTGTCAGCAGGAAGGGCGCGCGCCACGAGACGTAGTCCGTCAAATAGCCGCCCACCAGCGGCGCCAGTGCGGGAGATGCCCCGACAATCGGCATGATGGTGGTAAAGATGCGCGCGGCCCGCTTGGCATCGAAGATGTCGCCGATGATGGCGCGGCCGATCACCATGCCGGCCCCGGCGCCGAGCGCCTGGAACACGCGCGCCAGACCGAACAGCGCCACGCTGGGCGCCAGGGCACAGGCGATCGACGCCAGCGCATAGACCGCCATGCCGCCGATCACCAGACGCCGGCGCCCGTAGGTGTCCGACAGCGCGCCATACAGCGCTTGCGCGACCGCCAGCCCAATCACGTACACACTGAAGGTTTGCTGCAAGGCTGTGATGGGGGCATCCAGCGCCTGGGCAGCGAGCGGCATGCCCGGCAGGTTGATGTCCGAGGCAACCAGGCCGGATGCGCTCAGCAAGACGAGCGTGGTCAGCAGAATGCCTTGGGGAATCGTCAGATGCGGCGTCAGGCCGGGCCGATGTGTGGCGGTATCCATGTCAAGTCCTTTCGCAATCGGTGCGAAGTCGCGATGCGTTGACTCTATGGTCGACCATATAATGCTGTCCAAGACTGAATTTGGCAGACTTGATGCATCGTAGGACTTACCATGGAACTGCAACAGCTCCGGTATTTCGTCGCCGTGGCGGAGACGGAAAACGTTGGGCGTGCTGCTGAGCGGCTGCACATCTCGCAATCGCCGCTCTCACGCCAGATCCGCCAGTTGGAAGATCACCTCGGGCTGCAACTGTTCGAGCGCGTCAAGCAGCGTGTGCGGCTGACCACCGCCGGCCGGGATTTCCTCCTGGAGGCTCGCAACCTGCTCGCCCAGGCCGAACGGGTGGAAGAGCAGGCGCGCCAGGCGGGCAGGGGAGAAGCCTGTACGCTCGGCATCGGCTACTGCGAAGGAGTGGTCCACAGTGGGCGGCTGCCGGTTGCCCTGCGGCAGTTCCGGGCGGCGTATCCGCGTGTGAACCTGAAGCTGTCGACCATGCGCTCCGGCGAACAGGCCGAGGCGCTGGAGCGTTCAGCGATCGACGTCGGCTTCGTCTACAACCCGCCAAAACCCGACGGCACCCTGGCCAGCCGCCTGCTGACGCGCGAGCCGTTTGTGCTGGCGATGGCCGAAGACCATCCGCTGGCCGCTCGGCCCACGGTGACGCCGCAAGACCTGGACGGCCTGCCGTGGATCGCGTTTCCCAAGGCACTCAACCCGGCGGGGCGCGTGCGGCTGCTGGAGGCGTGCGAATCGAGCGGATTCCGTCCGGATATCCAGTTCGAGGCGCCGCAGATCTCGATCATTCTGGGGCTGGTCGGTGCGGGCCTGGGGGTGGCCGTCATGCAGGACAGCATCCAGCGCATGAACCCGCCCGGCGTGGTGTTCAAGCGGGTGGATTGGTTGCCGCTGGCGGTGGAAGTCCATTTGCTCTGGCGGGCACAGGCGCAGAGTGCGGCGCTTTGTAACTTCATGGGTGTGCTCGGCACCCTGGCGTGACGATCATCAACCGTTGGGTGGCATCACGGCTGCTATAGTGCGGCCCGTTTCGCCAATTTCACGCAACTCGATCGATATGTCCGCCATTCCAGCTTGTCCGCTATGCGCCTCTGAAAACACCTACCAGGATGGCGAACTCTTCATCTGCCCAGATTGCGCGCACGAGTGGAACCCGGCAGCGCAGGAAGTCGAAGTGGAAGCCGAGCTCGTGATCAAGGACAGCAACGGCAATGTCCTGAACGTTGGCGATGCAGCCACGCTGGTCAAGGATTTGAAGCTCAAGGGTGGGTCGGGCACGCTCAAGGCCGGCACCAAGATCAAGAACATCCGCTTCGTTGCGGGCGACCATCCGATCGATTGCAAAATCGATGGGGTGAGCTATCTGCTCAAGCCGGAGTTTTTGAAGAAGGCTTAGTCAAGAACGGGTTGGGATCGGCGCTGCTGGTCCGTATCTTATTTAACATAATGCAAATTATGAGAAAAATATCCGGACCAGAGAACAGTGCCGCCAGCGAGCCGATCAGCTCATCAACCCGCCAGCCCGCATCCGCACATCACTCAGCCAGCGCAGCCACCATCCCAACCCGCTTCGGCACGCCTGCCACGATCGTTGCGACTGCGATGGCCAGCACGACTGCTGCGCCCACAAACACGCCAGCTGCACCGTTCGCGTCGAACACGACGCCGCCAGCCGCTGCGCCAGTCGCAATGGCAAGTTGGATGGCCGCGACGATCAGGCCGCCAGCACTCTCGGCCTCATCCGGTACCGTGCGCGTCACCCACGTCGACCAAGCCACCGGCACGCCACCGAACGCCATGCCCCACAGCGCGACGAGCACGGCGTCGATCAACGGCGCACGGCCCAGCGCGACAAGCGCAATGCCAAGTACGACCATCAGCGCCGGCATGCCGATCAGCATGGGCCGCAACCGATGTTCGAGCACCCGGCCTGCGAGCGACGTGCCGACGAAGTTGGCGATGCCGTAGCCGAGCAGGATTGCCGACAGCCCGTTCACGTCGACGCCCGAAACCTGCTCGAGAAATGGCCGCAAGTATGTGAAGAACGCGAAATGCCCGGTGAACACGAGGATCGTCGCGAACATCCCAAGGCCAACGGTTGGCCGGCGCAGCACGTCAATCAGCGTACGCAGCCGCGTTGTGCCGCTCGGCGGCATGCTCGGCAACGTCGCGACCTGCGACAGGAACGCGATACCGCCCAGCCCCGCTGCCACCAGGAACACGTTGCGCCAGCCGATCAGGTGGCCGAAATAGCTGCCGAGCGGCGCGGCTGCGATCGTGGCGACGGCCACCCCGCTGAAGATGATCGACAGCGCGCGCGGGACCATCGCGGCGGGCACGAGCCGCATTGCGGTCGCGGTTGCCATCGTCCAGAAGCCGCCGAGTGCAATGCCGAGCACCACGCGGCCGACCAGAATCGACGTCAGATTGGTCGCAAATGCAACCGCAAGGTTGGATGCAACAAGCAATGCCGAGAACGCCAGCAGCACGCGGCGCCGGTCAATTGAGCGGGTCGCGGCGGCGGTCAGCAGGCTTGTAACGAGGGCGACCGCAGCAGTGGCCGTCACGGCCTGCCCGGCAACGCCTTCGGTCACGCCCAGGCTTCCGGCCATTGGTGTGAGCAGGCTGGCGGGCAGGAATTCGGCCGTGACGAGCCCGAACACGCCGAGCGTCATTGCGAAGACTGCGCCCCAGGCCGGTTCACGGGGAGCCGCGATTGCGGCGGCAGTGGAGATGCCGGGATTCATGCGTCGTTCCGTATCAGGAAACATCAGGGAAAGTACCAATAAGACCACATGGTAGGGCCTGATGATGGGACGGTCTATGACATACAATCCGCTATTGTTGATTGATCGTCCGGAATCCATGTCCGAGCCCCTGCTTTCTCCCCTGCCCGACGTGCATGACCTTGTCAGCGAGCTGTTGCTGGGCATGCGGTTGAGCGGCGTCCAATACCGGCGCATCCAGGTCGCACGGCCCTTCGGGTTGAGCTTTGGCCATGCGCCGGGGCGCGCGCAGTTCCATTTCGTTGGGCGCGGGCCCGTGCTGCTGCGGGATGCGACTGGCGCGACGATGTGGCTTGAAGCCGGTGATGCAATCCTGCTGCCGCACGGCAGCACGCATGCGCTGATGTCTGACGCGGATGCCCCGTGTCGCGAGATCGGTGGCTTTGAGGCTGCAAAGATCTGCGACACGGTCGCGTCGGTCGGTGTGTCGCCGGCGTGCGCCGGGACGGAGCAGACGGCCGGCGATGCGCTGATCTTCAGCGCGTGCATGGAGCTGGATCTGGGCGGCATGCAGCCGCTTGTCGGCACGATGCCGCAGTTCATGCACGTCGGCACCCTGCTCGCCCGTTACCCCGAAATCCGCCCGATGCTCGACGCGATGGAGCGTGAATCGTGCTCAGAGCGTGCGGGTTTTGCGGGCATCCTCGCGCGGCTCGCCGATGTGGTGGCCGCATTCATCGTGCGTGGCTGGGTCGAGTGCGGCTGCGGCGATGCAACCGGCTGGGTGCAGGCACTGCGCGAGCCGAAGCTTGGCCGCGCGATCGTCGCGCTGCATCGTGATCCGGGCCGCAATTGGAGCGTTGCAGAGCTGGCTGCGCAAGCGGGCGTGTCGCGCTCCGTGTTTGCCGAGCGCTTTCTTGCGGCGACCGGGATGACGCCGGTCCGCTACCTGACCGAGCTGCGGATGCGGCTTGCCGCGCAATGGATCGCGCGTGACCACGAGGCGATCGAAGCTGTCGCCTATCGGCTTGGCTACGGGTCACTCGCTGCGTTCAGCCGGGCGTTCAAGCGCGTGGTCGGAAGGCCACCAGGAGCAGTACGCGCGGAAGCTGGCGCATGACGCACCACGCATGCCGGCGCGTCGTCTTGCCAACGTTCAGCGTTGGCGATAGCTCTGCGCAAAGTGCCGGATCTCCTTGCTGAACTCCGCACAGGCATGCGTCATCAGGTCGGCCGACCGATAGACCATGTAGACGTGGAAGTCGGGCAACTCGTCCTCCATTGGCAACACTTCCAGCGAGCCGGGCACCATGCGCAATGGTCCACCGGTGCCGCTGAAGACAAAGTCCGACCACATGCTGATGAGATCGGTCTTGGTGGCCAATTGCAGCCCGAGCAGATTGGATCCGCTCAGCACGATGCGGCGTGGGATGTCGAGCCGATGCAACCGCATCAGGCTGACCATCGGGCTGCCGGGGTCATCCAACGGGTCCAGCACCAGCCAGTCTGCGTCAAGTAGCGGGCGCAGCCGACGCACCCGTCGCAAGGGATGGCCGGGGCGCACGGCCAGGCGCATTGATACAGAGAACAGCGGTTCCCACTGAAAGCTTCCGGTGCCAGGCCCGCTGTTGCTGGAGATCAGTGCGAGATCGAGCCGCCCTTCGCGCAAGCCTTCCAGAAGTTGCTGCGGACGTTGCTCGAAGCCGCGCAGTGCAACGTTGGGAAAACGCGTGCGCAACGCTGCCATTGCGTCAGGTAGCGGTCCACCGGAGGCCACGGCGGTAAAGCCGATGTTGAGCTCAGCTTCTGCGTGCCCGCGGATGGATTCAATGTCTTCCAGCGCGTGACGCAACTCCTGTTCAACCACGCTGGCGCGCTTGACCAGCGCCATCCCATACGCCGTCAGGCTCACGCCACGCACCGAGCGCGACAGCAGCGTGACGCCCAGCTCCCGTTCCAGCTCAGCAATGGCCTTGGACAGCGCCGGCTGCGAGACATGCAGACTGCGCGACGCCTCATGGATGCTGCCGTGCTGTGCCACCGCCAGCAGGATGCGCAATTGGTGCAGCTTCATATGGCTCCTCCTCTTCACCATGGTGCACCCCGGCGATAGGTGACGCGGCCGTCTCTGCGCGTCTGATGCCTGTCGGGCAAGGCTTCGCGGGCTTTCCCTGATGGCGGATATGCACCGGTTATGGCGGTGATTCTATTTGGTTATCGGGATGAATATTTGCGATTTTTTCTGCGCGCGCGTTCCCGGAATACTTCATCGCCAAGGACTCAGAGAAGCCCTTCCCCAACATCGCGGATGGAGACCCCCATGAACGACGCCACCTTGCAGCCCGCACTGCCCGCCTCGGCCATTGCTGCACCCAAGCCCGCCGGTCAGGCGCGGTTGATTGCTGCATGCTCGATCGGCAATGCGCTGGAGATGTACGACTTCACGGTCTACAGCTTCTTCGCGTTGATGATCGGCAAGCTGTTCTTCCCGTCGGATAGCGCCTATGGCTCGCTGCTGCTGGCGGTGGCGACGTTTGGTATCGGCTTTGTGATGCGGCCGCTGGGCGGCTTCGTGATCGGCAACTATGCTGACCGCCGCGGGCGCAAAGCCGCCATGACACTGACGATCGGTCTGATGGTGATCGGCACGCTGTGCCTGGCGGTGGCGCCCACATACGCCACCGCAGGCCTGTTTGGCCCGCTGGTGATTCTGGCGGGGCGTCTGCTGCAAGGCTTTTCGCTGGGCGGTGAGATTGGTGCATCGACCGCCATGCTGATGGAGTCCGGCGGCATCAAGGGGCGTGGGTTTCGCGTGAGCTGGCAGTTGGGTAGCCAGGGCATTGCCGCGCTGTGTGGCGCGCTCACCGCCGCCATTCTGTACGGCAGCCTGTCGCCGGAAGCGCTGCAGAGCTGGGGTTGGCGCGTGCCGTTTTTCCTGGGCCTGCTGATTGCGCCGGTCGGTCTCTACATCCGATCCCATCTGGACGAAACCCATACGGCCGAAACGCACGCGCCCAGCCCGCTCGGCATGCTGTTCCGCGAGCACGGCGGGCTGGTGGTCAAGGGCGTTCTCACCATCATCGGTGGCACGGTGGGCACGTATCTGGTGATCTATTTCATGCCGACGTACATGATCCGCGAGCTGCATCTGCCAGCGTCGCTGTCGTTGCTTGCGGGTTGCGTGACTGGGCTGACCAGCTTTGGCGCTTCGCTGCTTTCCGGCTGGCTGGCAGACCGCCTGCCGCGGCGCAAGCCGCTGGTGGTGGGCGCAACGCTGGTCACTGTGGTGCTGCTCTATCCGGCCTTCTGGCTGATGACGCATTACCCGAGCGTGCCGCTGGTGCTGGCGCTCTCGGCGTTGCTCACCGGCACCCTGTACCTGGGCACCACGCCGATGCTGCTCATGATGATGGAGTTGCTGCCTATCAAGGTGCGCGCAAGCGGTCTGTCGGTCATCTACGCCATTGGCGTGACGGTGTTCGGCGGCTCGTGCCAGTTTGTCGTGACGTGGCTGCTGGCTCGCACCGGCAACCCGCTCTCCCCAGCCTTCTACATGATGGCGTGCAGCGCCATCACGTTGCTGACCGTGCTGAGCCTGCGCGAAGCGCGCGAGTCTCACTAACAACCCATTCCCATTCCAGCAAGGAGCCCCGACATGACCAAAGCGCCTACGCTCACGCCCTTCCAACTGCTGCCGCATCTGCTGCCCCCCATCCATATCGACGCAGAAACCTTCGTCAACATCCGCCGCCAGATCCACGCCCAGCCCGAACTGGGTTTCGAGGTGGGCGGCACGAGCATGCTGGTGGCTGATCTGCTGAAAAGCTGGGGCTACGAGGTGCACACCGGCATTGGCAAGAGCGGCGTGGTGGGCCAGTTGAAGCTCGGTAACGGCACGCGCAAGCTCGGTATCCGTGCCGACATGGATGCCCTGCCAATCGTTGAAGCCACCGGCCTGCCCTATGCCAGCCGCAACCACGGCAAGATGCACGCCTGCGGCCATGACGGGCACACCGCCATCCTGCTGGCGGCAGCCAAGGCACTGGCCGACAGCCGCAACTTTGATGGCACGCTCAACCTGATCTTCCAGCCCGACGAAGAAAACCTGTGCGGCGCACGCGCCATGATCGAAGACGGATTGTTCGAGCGCTTTCCGTGCGATGCCGTGTTCGCGCTGCACAACATGCCGGGCGTGGCGGCCGGCAGCTTCCGCGTCTTGCCGGGGCCGGTCAGTCTGTCTTCCGATGTGGCGGACGTCACCATCAAGGGCGTGGGCGGACACGGAGCGATGCCGCATCGTGCGAGCGATCCGATCGTGGCATCTGCGGCCATCATCACTGCGCTGCAGACCGTGGTGGCACGCAACGTGGCGCCGGATGACACCGCTGTGGTGTCGGTCGGTTTCATTCGTGGCGGCATGACGCATAACGTGATTCCAGAATCGGTGACGATCGGTGTCAACGTGCGCGCGGCGCGGCCGGAAACGCGCGCGATGGTGGAGAAGCGCATCCGCGAGATCGTCAGCCTGACCGCGCAAGCGCATGGCGTGGAAGCACAGATCGACTACCGTCAGCTCACGCCGCCGATGGTCAATACCTTGGCAGAAACCCAGTTTGCGCAACAGGTTTGCACTGAACTGGTTGGCGCGGAGAATGTCGTCACGCAGGCGCCCAAGGGACTCAACGGCAGCGAAGACTTCGCCTGGATGCTCAATCAGGTGCCTGGCTGCTACCTGATTCTTGGCAACGGCGAAGGCGAGTTTGGCGGCTGCATGGTCCACAACCCCGGTTACGATTTCAACGATCAGGTGTTGCCGCTGGGCGCAGCCTGCTGGGTGCGACTGGCGCAAACCTACCTGACCGCCTGATCCTCTGAGCGCAGATGAGAGCCATGCAAAACGTCGCCCTGTCCTCCGCAGCAACACATTCGCCGACGCACCAGGAGATCGTGCAGTGGAGTGCGATCGAGCTATCCAAGCGCATTCACGCGCGTGACGTTTCCTGCGTGGAAGTCATGGAAGCCTTCCTGGCCCAGATCGATCGCCTTAACCCAACGGTCAACGCCGTAGTGGCCCGTGTGGATGCAGCGTGGGCGATCGACCAGGCACGCGAGCGCGATGTGCTGCTGTCGCAAGGTCTGTCGGGCGGCTGGATGCATGGTTTTCCGCAGGCGCCCAAGGATCTGACGGCTGTCTCCGGCATGGTGACGACGATGGGCAGTCGTGCGCTGGCGCGTAATGTGCCGGCGCACGACGGCATCATGGCGGAGCGCCTGCGCCGGCAGGGCACGGTGTTCATCGGCAAGACCAATACGCCCGAGTTCGGCCTGGGCTCGCATACCTACAACCAGGTCTACGGGATCACGCGCAACGCGTGGGACCCGGCTCACTCGGCCGGTGGCAGCAGCGGCGGTACGGCCGTCGCGGTGGCGCTGCAGATGCTGCCGGTGGCAGACGGCAGCGACATGATGGGCTCGCTGCGCAATCCCGCCGCGTGGAACAACATCTATGGCTTGCGCCCCAGCCTTGGCCGTGTGCCCTACGGCCCCACCGGCGACGTGTTCTTTCAGCAGTTGGGCACCGAAGGCCCGATGGCGCGCAATCCGCAAGACCTTGCGTGGCTGCTCGCCACCCAGGCGGGCTACGACCCGCGCGCGCCGCTGTCATTGCAAGACGATCCTGCCGGCTTCACACGCCCGCTGCATCGCGATTTCCGGCAGGCGCGCATTGGCTGGCTGGGCGACTTTGGCGGCTATCTGGCCGTTGAGCCGGAAGTCATGGCCGTCAACGAGCGGGCGTTGGACATCTTCCGGAACCTGGGTTGCCACGTTGAGGCTGTGCAGCCGTTCTTCCCGATGGATGCGCTGTGGGAATGCTGGTGCACGCTGCGCGCCATGATCGTGACCGGCAACCTTGGCCAGTTGTACGCCAACCCAACCACGCGGGAGTTGCTCAAGCCCGAAGCCATCTGGGAAGTGGAACAAGGCCATCGCCGCGGGTTCGTTGACATCAACCGCGCCACCATCACCCGCGCGAACTGGTATCAGGCGTTGCTGGCACAGTTTGCCGAGTACGACTTCCTGGTCCTCCCGAGCAGCCAGACCGCACCGTTCCCGGCTGAGGAACATTGGCCCAAGACGGTTGCCGGTCGCGCGATGGATACGTATCACCGCTGGATGGAAGTCGTCATCGGCCCGACGCTGGCCGGTGTTCCAGCGGCAAGCTTGCCGTCGGGCTTCACAGCCGATGGTCTTCCGCTGGGTCTGCAGGTGATTGCACCACCGCGCTCGGACTTTGCCTTGCTGCAGCTTGCTGCGGCATGGCATGAGGCATTTGCGCCGGCGCACGGCACATCGCCCTTGCTGCGCTGATTGTCTGCAGCACGGACTACGCAGCGGCTTCCAGATCGGCAATCACTGCGGCCAGGAATCTTGCCGCTTCACCGCCGGTTACGACGCGGTGGTCAAACGTCAGGCTCAGCGGCAAGACACGGTGGACTGCAGGCGCGCCACCGGCCGCAACCACCTGCTCGTGGATGCGCCCTGCGCCCAGAATCGCCACCGTGGGCGGTACGACGATCGGTGCGGCATATTTGCCCGCGATCATGCCGAAGTTCGACAGCGTGATCGTGTTGCCGCGCAACTCTTCCGGTGGAATCTTGCGCGCCTTGATGTCCGCGCGCATGCGATCCAGCCCGGCACGCAGGTCGGTGGCATCCCGATGTGCGACGTTGCGCAGTACGGGCACAAACAACCCGTCTGGCAGATCCACAGCGATACCCACGTCGATTTTTTCCAGCACGTGGCGCCGCCCGGCGTTGCCATCAAACCAGGCGTTCAAGCCGGGCACGGCGCGGCAGCCGGCCACCAGCGCGCGGATCAGGCGGATCGTCACGTCCGTGCCCGGCGCCCAGGCGTGAATGTCGGCATCGTCGATGACGGTGGCAGCAGCCACCTCGTTCTGCGCACGGGCCATGTTCTGGGCCATCGCACGTCGCACGCCGCGTAGCACTTCGGGTGGGCCCAGGTCGGCAAACGTCTTGGCGGCACGTTCGACATCGGCGGCGGTGATCACGCCATCCGGCCCCGACGGCGTCACCATCGAGAGGTCCACGTCCAGCTTGCGCGCCAGTGCACGGACAGCGGGCATCGCCTTGACGCCACCCGCTCCAGCGCCTGCAGCGCCTCGGCCCAGCGCGGCGGGCGCTTCGTGCACCACGCGCTGCCCTGCGGGCATCTGGCCCACCACCGTGCCGGCATCAGCGTCCTGTCCACCTGCGCCTTCAAAAGCGACCAGCGCCGCACCAAGGTGCACGATGTCGCCGGGCTGGCCGAACAGCTTGGCAATACGGCCCGATTGCGGCGACGGAATCTCCACGATCGCCTTGGCGGTCTCCACCGATACCAACGGCTGATCGGCCTGGATGGCATCGCCCACCTTGACGTGCCACTCCACGATCTCCGCCTCTTGCAGCCCCTCACCGAGGTCCGGCAGTTTGAAGACGATCATTGTTCAGGCGCCCTCCAGCGTTTTCCAGACCGCCGCGAGAATGCGTTCCACGCTCGGCAGGTAGTGGTGTTCAAGCCGGGGCAGCGGCATGACCACGTCGTAGCCCGTCACGCGCTGCACGGGGGCCAGCAGCGAGTACAAGCCGTGCTCCGCAATGTTGGCGGCAATCTCCGCGCCGACCCCTGACGTGCGGGCGGCCTCGTGCACGATCACGCACCGGCCGGTCTTGGCCACCGATGCCAGGATCGAATCCATATCCAACGGCTTGAGCGTGGCCACGTCGATCACCTCGGCGGCGATGCCCTCTTCGGCAAGCTGGTCGGCAGCGGCCAGCGTTTCCTGCAAGGCACCGCCCCAGCTCACCAGCGTGACGTCGGTGCCGTCGCGCAGTACGAAACAGGTGTCCAGCGGCAGGGCTTGGCCGTCGTCTTCCACTGGTTGTTTGAACACGCGATACAGCCGCGTCGGCTCAAAAAAGATCACCGGGTCCGGATCACGAATGGCTGCCAGCAGCAGCCCATACGCCCGCGCGGGAGACGACGGCACCACCACGCGCAGCCCCGGCATATGCGTGAACAGCGCCTCAGGGCTTTCCGAGTGGTGCTCAGGCGCGTGGATGCCGCCGCCGCTGGGCGCGCGAATCACCATCGGGCACGACAGCCGTCCGCGCGTGCGATTACGCAACCGCGCGGCATGGTTGAGCACGTTGTCGATGGCCGGATAGATGAAACCGCTGAACTGGATCTCGACCACCGGTTTGAGACCCACCGCCGCCATGCCGATGGCCGCGCCGGCCAGCGCGGTTTCCGCCAGCGGGCTGTCGAGCACACGCTGCGTCCCGAAGCGTGCCTGCAAGCCCACCGTGGCACGGAACACACCACCATTGACGCCAATGTCTTCGCCCAGCAGCACAACGGACGGGTCGTGCTCCAGCGCATGCGCCAGCGCCAGGTTGACGGCCTCGACGAGGTTGACGTCAGCCATGTGCACCTCCGTTGGAGGCGAATGCCAGCGCCATGGCACGCTGCCACTCAAGTGCGCTGGGCAAGGTCGCGTACAGGTGGTCGAACATCGCTTCCGGCCCCGGATGTTCGACAGCCATGTATTCGGCAACCGCCTCTTCCACCTGCGCATAGCAGGCGCGTCCGAGTTGTTCTTCCTGCGCCTTGTCCCACGCGTTCACGCTGGTCAGGTACTTGCGCAGTCGCAGAATGGGCTCGGCTTCCCACGCTTGCTTGACGATGTCGGAATCGCGGTAGCGCGTGGCATCGTCGGCGGTGGTGTGGTCGCCCAGGCGGTAGGTCACGGCTTCAATGAGCGTGGGGCCGCCCCCTGCCCTGGCGCGATCCAACGCTTCCTGCGCGGCTTGTCGCACCGCAATCACATCGTTGCCGTCGACCTGCAGGCCGGCAATCCCGGCGGCGATGGCCTTTTGCGCCAGCGTCTGCGCAATGGTCTGGCGATTGCGCGGCACCGAGATCGCCCACTGGTTGTTGTTGATGAGGATTACCAGCGGCGCGTTCCACACGCCCGCGAAGTTCATGCCTTCGTAGAAATCGCCCTTGGAGGTGCCACCGTCACCGATGATCGCGACCGCCACGCGGGGCTCGCCGCGCAATTGAAACGCGTAGGCCGCGCCCGCTGCGTGGCACACCTGGGTGCCGATCGGTACGCAGTTCGGAAAATCATTGGGCACCCTGCTGAACGCGCTGCCGCGCTCGTCACCGCCCCAGTACAGCAGGCTCTCGGCCATCGTGACGCCACGCAGCAATTGCGCGCTGTGATCTCGATAGGACGGAAACAGCACGTCGTCCGGGTGCATGACGCTGGCGACGCCCACGCCAATCGCCTCCTGCCCCACAGAAGACGCGAACGTGCCGAGCTTGCCGGTGCGCTGCAGCGCAACCGCCTTGGTGTCGAATGCACGGGTGAGCACCATCGCGCGATATAGCGCGAGGAGCGTTTGCACGTCCTGCGCAAACGCCGGGAGTTGCTGGACCGGCTTGCCCTCGCGATCCAGGACCTGCAGAAAATCGATCTGAAAGCTGCCGACCGTGGTCATGACTGCAGCCCCTTTGTTCTTTTGGTCTCCTTCCCACACTAGACGTTGGGCGACCGAAAACAAGTCCAGCCGTTTGGCTGAGGCGCGGGGGCGCTTCCGTTTTTGCGGTGCAGCGTGCCGCGTTCAGAACTCGACGTCCAGCTCGTCGATGTCTTCGGTCTCAAGCTGGGCGGCTTCCATCCACTCGCGCACGAACGGATGTTTGAGCACGGTCGCGCAGTACCCGGCGATATCGGGATCGAGCTTGACGTCGTAGGTAAGAAAGCGCGTCACGACCGGGGCGTACATTGCATCGGCCATGCCGGGTGCCTTGCCGAACAGCCACGGGCCACCATAGCGCTGCAGGCATTCTCGCCAGATGGCGACGATGCGTTCGATATCGTCCTGCGCGCGCGACCAGACCCGGAAGTTGGGAAACTGCGCGCGCAGGTTCATCGGCAGTGCAGAGCGCAGTGCGCTGAAACCGGAATGCATCTCGCCGCAGACGGCGCGGCAATGCGCGCGCGCCGCGCGGTCGGCCGGCAGCAGATGCGCTTGCGGACGGATCTCGTTGAGGTATTCGGCAATGGCAAGGGTGTCCCACACCTTGATGCCCTCGTGGTGGAGACACGGCACGAGAATCGACGGCGACAGCAGCAGCAACTCCGCACGCGCGGCGGCATCGTCGACCGGCACCACCACCGTTTCGAACTCGATGCCCGCCAGCCGGGCGAGCAGCCAGCCACGGAACGACCACGACGAATAGTTGCGGCTGCTGATGGTCAGCGTAGTGGTCGTCCGGCTCATGGCGGTCTCCGTGGGTGCCTGCCTGGGCGCGCTTCACCAAATCTGGACGTTCTGCACCGAAACGCCGCATGCGCACCATTGCGTGACGTGGCGCGCAGCCCGCGCAACGCGGGCCGTCGTCGCCTGGCGCGCGTTATGTTGCCCTGGATGGCGCGCCGTGCCTGGCGATTTGCAAACACCATGCCAGTGCAAACCGGTCTGGCATATGACTTGCCTTGCTCCATGTCTGACCGGTACGCCCGCGCTGCAGGCTTGCGCCAACGACGCTATGAACATCCTTGCCTATCCCGCCTACCAGGCGATCACGGAGCTGATGCGGCCGTGGCGGGATGCTGCAGCCATTGCACGGGCAACGATCGCCGCGAACCCCACATTGGCCGAGAGCCCGCACGGCCGCTACATCGATGCCTGCTGTGAACTCGTACAGATGGCTGGCCTATCGCACCACCGGCCGCCCTTTGGAATCGACACCGTGCGCTCGGGCGGCGAGCCTGTCGCCGTAACGGAAGAGATCGTCTGCAATACCCCCTTTGGCGCGTTGCTGCATTTCCGCAAGGCCGGCGGTCCGCAACAGCCACGGGTGCTGATCGTCGCGCCAATGTCCGGACATTTCGCCACGCTGCTGCGCGGTACCGTGCGGACCATGCTGGCCGACCACGATGTGTACATCACCGATTGGCATAACCCGCGCGACATTCCACTGTCCGCCGGCAGTTTTGGTTTTGGCGACTACGTTGGCCACGTTATTGGGTTCCTGCAACAACTCGGGCCCGATGCTCACCTCGTGGCGATCTGCCAACCCACCGTGGCCGCGCTGGCCGCCGTGGCGCTCATGGCTGAAGACGGCGACCCCGCCCAGCCCGCCAGCATGACGCTGATGGCTGGGCCGATCGACTGCCGCGTCAATCCGACCAAGGTCAACGCACTGGCCAACAGCCGGCCGATCGAGTGGTTCGAGCGCAACCTGATCAGCGTGGTGCCGGCAGGCTTTGTGGGCGCGCAACGGCGCGTGTACCCAGGCTTCATGCAGTTGTGCGCCTTCATGTCGATGAACCTGGATCGGCACGCGGCATCGTTCTCTGACCTGCACCGCGAGCGCGCAAAGGGCGACCCAACCAAGGCCGAGGCGATCCGCACGTTCTACGAGGAGTACTTCGCCACCACTGACCTGACGGCCGAGTTCTACCTGGAAACCGTGAGCACGGTGTTTCAGCAGTACGCGCTGCCGCTCGGGCAGTTGCACGTAGGTGGCCGACGGGTCGAGCCGCGTGCCATCCGCCACACCGCCTTGTTGACCATCGAGGGCGAGAAGGACGACATCTGCGCGGTCGGCCAGACGGTGGCCGCGCAGGACTTGTGCAGCAGTCTTCGCCCGTACATGAAGCGGCACCACGTGCAGACCGGCGTGGGGCACTACGGTGTATTCAACGGCCGCAAATGGGAAACGCAGATCTACCCGATGGTGCGCGCCACCATCCACGACCACGAGCCGCGTGAGCGCAGCACAGCCGCGGCGTCGCAGGCCGGTGGTCAGGTTGTCAGCCTGCGCAGCTGGATCGAGTCTTCAAAGGCCGCGGCTCCCGGCCAGACGTAGCCAATCCCACACGGCTCGCACGGCGCCTTCGTCCAGGCGTGTTGCTGGCATCACGGCCCAAAACGCATAGCGGCGAATGACCGGCCCGTCGAACGGTTGCACGAGCGCGCCCGCCTCCAGCGCGTCGCGCACCAACGGCAGGTTCGCCAGGATCACGCCCTGCCCCGCCATGGCCGCAGACATGGCGTGCCCATCGTCGGACAGCACAATGCCCGACCCGATCTTGAGCACGTGTTCGATGCCAGCCGCACGGGCCCACAGAGGCCAGCCGATGGGTTGCGGCAACGTGCGCTGCCATTCCGAATGGATGAGCGGCACATGCGCCAGATCGTCGTGCGAACGGATGTTCAGCCCTGGGTGGCAGACCGGTGCATAGGCGTCGTCAAAGAGGTGCTCGGCGACGAGGCCAGCGCTGGCGGCAGGCAACTCGCCATAGCGCACGGCCAGATCCGCACTGCCGCCACGCAGGTCGACCACCGTGTCAGACGCATGGATGCGCAGATCCACCGCCGGATGCTGCGTGGCGAACTCCCCAAGCTTGGGCACCAGCCAGCGGGCAGCCAGCCCCATTGGCGCGGTGAGCGTGACGCGCTGGCGTGCCGGCTGAGCCTCCGGCGCCCGGATGGCATCGACGGCCTGCGCAAACGCATCAAAGCCGGTGTTGAGCACCGGATACAGCCGCTCGCCGGCCTCCGACAACCGCAGCGCGCGCACCTGCCGCTCGAACAGCGTCACACCCAGCGTCTCTTCCAGCCGGCGGATCTGGTGGCTGATGGCCGTGGGCGTGACCGACAGCTCGTCGGCAGCGCGCTTCATGCTGAGATGGCGCGCGGTGGCCTCAAAGGCCCGCAGCGCGCTCAGGGGTGGGAGTTTTCGCATGCGCGGATTGTGTCACGGGCACGTTACCCGCATCGTCGGCATGGATGAATCCATGTCATCCATCGTGCGCAAAACATGTCGTTTGTCGCAGTGCAGCGCGGTTCATAGAGTGGGCACACCTCCACTCACAACGGATTCGACATGACCCGTCTTCTGCACCTCGATTCCAGCGCCCGGCCGGGCAGTTCCGACACGGCTCGCCACGGTTCACACACCCGCCGGCTCTCGGCACGTTTCGTGGCGCGCTGGCGCGAACGTGATCCCAATGCGCACGTCATCTACCGGGACATCGGTGCCGAACCGCCCTCGCCCGTCGGCGGCCGCTGGGTCCATGCTGCATTCACGCCACCCGCGCAACGCGAACCGTGGATGCACGATCGGCTTGCGCAAAGCGACGCACTGATCGACGAGTTGCTCGCTGCGGATGTGATCGTGGCCGGCGTGCCCATGTACAACTTCGGCATGCCTGCGCAGTTCAAGGCGTACATCGACAACATCGTGCGCGTGGGTCGCACCTTCGGCTTCGACCGCAGCCGCGCTGGTGAGCCCTACTGGCCGCTGCTTGCTGGCATGAACAAGCGCCTCGTCATTCTCAGTTCACGCGGTGATTTCGGCTATGGCCCTGGTCAGCGCATTGCCCACATGAACCACGTGGAAGGCGGCGTGGCCACCGCTTTCGGCTACATCGGCATCACCGATGTGGCATCGGTTGCGATTGAGTACGACGAATTTGCGGATGATCGGCTGCGTGCGTCGATTGCATCCGCAGAAGCCGATGTCGATGCGCTGGCCGCACGCATGGCAACCAGCGCGATTGTTAAAGCCGCCTAGTCGATCAACTGGCCATCCGGCTCGAAGAACGGGTGCGGGCCATCAAACTCGCCCACGTAGGCGAGATGGCTCACCAGCCCCTGGCCCGGCACCCACGCGTGCACCTTGTAGGCAGGCGGCTCCATCACGAAACCGGGTTCGCCTGCCGGGTCCAGATCCAACGCCACCTGGTGCGCGGGCGATGGGCAGGTTGATGCCACCGTGCCCGCAAAGCGCACGTCGATGGAGCGATGCAGATGGCCGCAGATGATGCGCTCAACATTGCCGGCGGCGCGCACGATCTGCGCGAACGGCGGGATGTCATCTTCGGCCAGCGACTGCACATCCATGTGATGGATGCCCGTGGCAAACGGCGGATGGTGCATGGCAATGACGGTCGGGCGCTGCGTTTCCTGCGCCAGCGCTTCTGTCAGCCAGTCGAGCCGCTGCGCGCCCAGGCGGCCGCCCGGATGGCCGGTGTCCAGCGTGTCGAGCACGATCAGGCGCACGTCGCCGCGCGTGTCACCAATATCGGTCCAGTACTGGAAGGCATGCGGGTCTTGTGCAGCCGACGGAATGGGCGCGAGCCAGTCGGCAAAGGCTTCACGCGCGGCGTCTCGGGCGTCATGGTTGCCGAGCACCGGCAGCATGCGGATGCCTGCTGCATCCAGTGGTGCCAGCACGGCGCGCAGGTGCGCGTATTCCTCGGGGGAGCCGGCATCCACCAGATCGCCGGTCAGCACGATGGCCTCGGGCCGCTCCGGCTGCGCGAGGATGTGCGCCACGGTACGTGCCAGATAGGCAGCGGAATCCACACGCCGATACGCCAGCCGCCCCGGGCGCTTGATATGCAGGTCAGTCAGTTGCAGGAAGTGCATCACGCTTGCAAGGTGAGGAGGCGGTCTGCCGGAACATCAAAGCCGACCGCATGGCCCGGCGCAAAATGCTGCCGGCCGGGCACGTCAATGAACAACGGCGTGGCCGACACCCCTGCCACGCGCACACGGGTGCGGAACCCGAGAAACACCGCCGATTCCACCGTACCCTTGAGCGCGGCATGCGCCGGATCGGCCAGCACGGCATCTTCCGGGCGGAAGAACACGGTATCGCCCTCGCCCGCCAGCACGGGCACAAGCCCACCCGCACAGACAAACGCTCCATCGCGCCGCAGGCCGTCGAGCCGGTTCATGATGCCGATGAAATCCGCCACATGCCGGTTGGCCGGCTGGAAG
>NZ_ASZV01000017.1:0-61915 GCF_000442475.1 Ralstonia sp. AU12-08
ATGATGCCGATGAAATCCGCCACATGCCGGTTGGCCGGCTGGAAGTAGATCTCGCGCGGCGTGCCGATCTGCGCAATGCGCCCGGCTTCCATCACGACGATGCGATCGGCCAGTGCCATCGCCTCTTCCTGGTCGTGCGTCACGTAGATGGTGGTGATGCCGAGGCTGCGCAGCAGGCGGTCCATTTCGGCGCGCACGGATTCGCGCAGCTTGGCGTCGAGCGCCGTGAGCGGTTCGTCGAGCAGCAGCACGCGCGGTTCGGGCGCCAGGGCACGCGCCAGGGCCACGCGCTGGCGCTGGCCGCCGGAGAGCTGATCGACAGCGCGATCGGCATACGGCGTGAGATGCATCATCTCCAGCAGCGTGTCTGCACGGGCGCCGATCTGTGCGTCGGACAGACCATTCTGGCGACGCTGGATGCGCAGGCCGTATTCCACGTTGCCGCGCACGCTCAGGTTGGGAAACAGCGCGTAGTTCTGGAACACCATGCCGACACGGCGGCGCTCGATGGGGCGTGCGGTGACATCCTCGTCACCAAAGCGCACGGTGCCGCCGGCATCTGGCGCCTCCAGCCCGGCGACGATGCGCAGCGTGGTGGTCTTGCCGCAGCCCGAGGGGCCGAGCAGCACGACGGTCTCGCCTGCGCCGATATCGAGGTCGAGCGGGTCCAGCACGCGCTGGCCGCCGAAGTGCTTGCCGCAGCCGCGCAACTGGATTGGCACGGGCGCGAGATTGAGGGAATCGTTGCTCATCGGGAAGTCTTTCCGTTGCGGGTGTCGCTCGTGCGCAGGCCGCCAAAGCGCTGCATCAGCACCAGCAGCGGCACGATCATGACGAAGAAGATCAGCGTGTAGGCGCTGGCAATCTCCAGTCGCATCGACGCATAGGTGTCGGCCAGGCCGACCGGCAGGGTCTTGGTTTGCGGTGTGTGCAGCATCCAGGTCAGGTTGAATTCACCCACCGACAGTGTCACCACCGTCAACGCACCGGCCAGGATGCCGGGCTGCACGTTCGGCAGCACGATGGTGCGGAAGCGCTGAGCAAACGTTGCACCCAGGCTGGCCGCGCCCTCCTCCAGCGTCTTCAGGTTCTGCCCCGCAGCCACGGCCGCCACCGAGCGCACCATGAACGGCAGCGTGAACACCACGTGCCCGACCACGATGAACCACAGGCTCTCGCGAAAGCCGCCGAAACCGCCATACGCAACAATCAGCCCCAGCGCCGTGGCCAGCCCCGGCAGCGCCACAGGCAGCGTCAGGAATTCTTCGATCAGGCGGCTCGTGCGGCTCTGGCGGCGCGCCAGCACATAGCCGGCCGGCACGCCCGCTGCCAGCACGATCACCAGCGTGCACAGCGCCACGAGCAGC
Organism: Ralstonia sp. AU12-08; assembly: GCF_000442475.1. Taxonomy (NCBI): domain Bacteria; kingdom Pseudomonadati; phylum Pseudomonadota; class Betaproteobacteria; order Burkholderiales; family Burkholderiaceae; genus Ralstonia; species Ralstonia sp. AU12-08. The sequence continues at coordinate 1,368 of NZ_ASZV01000017.1, forward strand.
GACATCCAGATCGACGCCTGGTACATGTCCCACACCTGGGCGACCCAATCGAGCGTCCAACCGCTCTTGAAACCGCGGATGTAGTTGCGTGTCAGGCCCACGGCCATCGACAGCACAACCGGCACGATCAGGAACAGGCAAAGCAGCAGCGTGATGAACCACTGCGAGAGGGAAAGCAGACGTTTCATGCTGCCGCCCCTGTCTGCCCACCACTGGCCGTGCGCGCAATCGCCAGCACCAGCCATGTCACCACGCCCAGCACGACCGACAGCGCAGCCGCCATCGCAATCCCCGCATTGAGCGTGAACTCGGTATAGATCGTCATCGGCAGCACGTCGATTTCGGTGGCGAGCGTGAAGGCGGTGCCAAACGCGCCCATCGACGTGGCAAAGCAGATCGCCCCGGAGGCGATGAGCGCTGGCGCCAGCCCCGGCACCAGCACATCGCGCGTCACCTGCCACGACGATGCGCCCAGCGAGCGCGCCGCCTCTTCCAGCGATCGGTCCAGTTTTTCCGCTGCCGCCATCACCGTCAGCACCACGCGCGGGATCGAGAAATACAGGTAACCGAGAAACAACCCGCCGATCGAATAGGCGAAGACCCATTTCTCACCGGTCAACTGGCGTGTCAGGTCGCCCAGCAGGCCCTGGCGCCCGGCCAGCAGGATCACCATGAAGCCAACCACCACACCCGGAAACGCCAGCGGAAACGTCAGCATGGCCGTGATGAGCCGTTTGCCCGGCACGTTATGGCGCACCAGGAACAGCCCTGCGATGGTCGACAGAACCAGCGTTGCCAGCGTGACTGCCGCTGACAACACCACGGTCGACACCAGGCTGCTCAGGTAGCGCGGCGTGGTCAGCGCCGCCGTGTAAGTGGCGATCAGCCCTTCGCTACCGCTCACGCGCAGCAGCGCTGCCATCGGCAGCAGCCAGAACGCGCAGAACAGCGCAACGGCTGGCGCCAGCAACGCCACCCGCCACCGTGCGGGCAGTACCGCGTCCTCGGGCAAGGTGGTTCGGGTGACGGTGCTCATGCTCAGCGGACCTCGTCCAGATAGCGCGTGCCGAACGCTTGCTGGCCGGCTGCCATCTTGTTGAAGTCGACCGTCTTCACACGGGCGTACTCGCTGGCCGGCAGAAAGCGCGATGCGGCTTCCTTGCTCATGGCGTTGGCGCGTACCGGGCGCAGGTAGGCGTTGGCCCACAGCGTCTGGCCCTCGTCCGACAGCACGAAGTCGAGCACCTTCTTGGCGTTGTCGGCATGCGGCGCGTTGGCGGTCAGGCTCATCACGTACGGCACGGCAATCGTGCCCTCCTGCGGAATCACGAACTCCACATTGGCGTGATCCTTGTACTTGGCGCGGTAGGCGTTGAAGTCGTAGTCGAGCAGGATGGGGATCTCACCGGCCACGACGCGAGCGTAGGCCGTTTGCTTCGGCACGATCGGCGCGTTCTTCTTCAGTTGCTTGAACCACTCGATGCCGGGGGTGAAGTTGTCCAGCGTGCCGCCCAGTGCCTGGTTGACTGCCACGGCGCCCACATAGCCAACGAATGCGCTGCTCGGGTCCAGGTAGCCGACCATGCCCTTGTACTCAGGCTTGAGCAGGTCTTTCCATGAGCGCGGTACGGGCTTGCCTTCCAGCGCGTCCTTGTTGACGAAGAAGCCCAGCGTGCCGGAGTGGATCGAGAAGAACGCGCCATCCGGGTCCTTCATGCTGGCCGGAATGTCTTCCCAGTGCTTGGGCTTGTAGTTGGCGACCAGGCCTTTCTCCTTGGCCTGATACGCGGACGTGATACCGAGATAGGCCACGTCCGCCACCGGGTGCGACTTCTCGGCCAGCATCTGTGCGATGGCCTGGCCGGAGTTCTTGTTGTCGAACGGCACGGTGATGCCGGTCTTGTCCTTGATGGCCTTGATCTGGCTGGCCCAGTCGGCCCATTCCGGCGGGCAGTTGTAGCAGATGGCGACCTGCTGGCCGGCCGGCTGGGCCTGCACCGGCGCCGCGAGGGCGAAGGCGCCAGCAGCGATGGTGGCACCAGCAAGGCCGCACGCGCGCAGCCATTGAACGAGACGTTTCATCGAGACGCTCCTTGCGTATCAGACGTGAGGGAAGAAGGCACAACGGAAAGCGATGCGGGCACGGCCGGCGCTCTGGCCAGCGTGCCGCCATGTAGCAGGCGATGCGGCAGCGTGATCGAGGGCACGACCTCGCCCGCGATGCGGCGGCCCAGCGCCTGGGCGGCATCCGCGCCAATCTGGCGATGCGGTTGCGCCACCGTGGCGAGCGTGGGCATGAGCCACTGCCCCATCGCTAGGCCGTCAAAGCCGATCACGCTCACGTCTTCCGGCACGCGCAGGCCCATCTCGCGCAGCGAGCGGATCGTGAGTAATGCCAGTCGGTCGTTGCTGCAGAAAACGGCGGTCGGGCGCGGTGGCGCCAGCAGACGGGCCAGTTCGGTGGGCAGCATGGCATCGGCGTTGAAGTCGATTTCCACCGGCGGTTGCGGGGCAATGCCAGCGGCTTCCAATGCCTCGCGGTAGCCGTCGTGGCGTAGCGCGGCACGGTCTGATGCCGATAGCGTGCCGGTCAGCATACGGATCTGCTTGTGGCCCTGCGCCAGCAACGCACGGATGGCATCGCGCGCGGCGGCCCGGTTGTCGACGGTGACACAGCAACGTGCGGGAATGCGCGGCTGGCCGACGGTGTCGTTGTAGACCAGCACGTACGGCACGTGCTCGGCGTCCAGCCGATCGAGATGGGGGTTGGCGGCGGCATCGGCCACCGTCAGGACCAGGCCGTCGACGCGCTGCTCCAGCAGGGTCTCGATGGCGCGGGCTTCGCGCTCGAGGTCGTAGGCGGTGGTCATCAACATGACGCGCTGGCCCGTGACGGACGCCGCGTCTTCAATGCCCTGCATGCACTCGGCAAACACCGGGTTGGCCAGCGAGGGCAGCACCACGCCCAGCAGACCGGTATGCATCGCGCGCAGCTGGCGGCCCAATGCGTTGGGGCGGTACTGCAGCGCATCCATGGCGGCCTGCACGCGGGCGAGCGTCTCAGCGCTCACACGCTCCGGCGTATTGACCGCACGCGACACAGTGGCGATGGAGATGCCAGCCCGTGTTGCCACGTCCTTGATGCTGCTTGCCACGGCGCCCTCGTTTGAATTTGTAAACGTTTACATCCTAGGCAATCGGAGTGACTGTTTCATGACAAGCGATGCTGCACTGCGGACATTCGTGCAACGCAGCATGCCGACTGTTGCACATAGCAAAGTTACAAAGCTCGCATATGCTTCTATGAAACCAAGACGTGCGCGGGTGAACGTGGCGCGCCAGCGTGCGCTCTGCAGCATGGCCCGCTTGCTGCTCTGCCGTTCTGACCGCCTGCTCTTGCCGCCAGCCTGGAGACTGAAGACGCCATGCGTGTATCACCCGCCTTCGATGTGCCCGCCAACACCCCGCCTGCCCTGCCCGACCTCATGCAGCACTACAGCGCCGTGCGGACACAGTCCCTGGCCCTGGCTGCGCCGCTGTCGGACGCCGATGCCACCGTCCAGTCGATGGACGATGCCAGCCCCGCCAAATGGCACTTGGCCCACACCACGTGGTTCTTCGAAGAGTTCATCCTCGGCCCGAATGTTGGTCACAGCGTGCCCGGCTACCGCTCGCCGGATGCGCGCTACCGCTACCTGTTCAACTCGTATTACGAGACCGTCGGCGCACGGCACCCACGCCCACGCCGAGGCATGCTTACGCGCCCCACACTCGATGAGGTACGCACCTATCGCGCGCATGTGGATGCGGCCATGCAGCGGGTGCTGGCCGAAGGCGTGTCTGCGGAGCTTGCCCGGCTGATTACGCTCGGGCTGCATCACGAGCAGCAGCATCAGGAGTTGCTGTTGACCGACCTGCTGCACCTGTTCGCGCAGAATCCTCTGTGTCCGGCCTACGCGCAGACGCGCCCCGCGCCAGTACGCGCAACCGGAGCACAGCCAGGCTGGGTCGAGTTCCAGGGCGGCGCCGCGCAGATCGGCAAGACCGATTCCAGCGCCGATTTCATGTTCGACTGCGAGGGCCCGCGCCACACCGTCTGGCTGGAGCCCTACGCACTGGCGACGCACCCCGTCACCAACCGTGAGTGGATCACCTTCATGGAGGACGGCGGCTATCGCCAGCCCACGCTGTGGCTATCCGATGGCTGGGCCTGGGTGCAGCGCGATGGCATCGACGCCCCGCTCTACTGGCGAGCCGGCGCGGATGAAGGTGAGGGTTGGCAGCAGATGTCGCTGCACGGTCTGCAGCCGGTAGATCTGGACGCGCCCGTCACGCACGTCAGCTTTTACGAGGCCGATGCCTATGCCCGCTGGGCCGGCGCCCGCCTGCCCATGGAGGCTGAATGGGAGCACGCCGCCGAGGGTACGCCAGTGCAAGGCAACTTTGTCGAGCGTGGTGCGCTCAGGCCATTGCCTGACCACGGCATCGCGCAGGCCGGTGGCTTGCGTCAACTGTTCGGGGATGTGTGGGAATGGACCGCCAGCCCGTATGGCCCCTATCCAGGCTTTCAACCGGCCGAGGGCGCCGTGGGCGAGTACAACGGCAAGTTCATGTGCAGCCAGATGGTGCTGCGCGGCGGGTCATGCGTGTCGCCCGAGGGGCATCTGCGGGCGACATATCGCAACTTCTTCTATCCGCACCAGCGGTGGCAGTTCACCGGGGTGCGGCTGGCGCGGCGGGCGTGATGCGCATCGTGCCCCGCCGTAATGCAGCCGGTGCCTAGCGGTTGCTGTCGAATAGCATGTTGGTGGGGGTGCCGATCGCGTCTTGGCTACGCGGTGCCGCCTCGGCCGGTTTGGCAGCCGGCATCGGCGTTGGTGCGTCGGGCACCACAGGCTTTGCAGGCTGCGCTGCCGCTGCGGGTGCCAGCGCAGGCGCGGGCTTGCCCGCCTGCTCTGCCAGCTTGCGTCGGCGCGACTCCAGCCCGGCCGCAATCTCGTCCTGGTGATATCGCTTGGCAAAGTCGATCACGTCCATCTTCTGCTGGTTGCGCAGGTTCATGTCCGCGCCCTCGTCCAGCAGCAGCTTGACCGTGGTGATGTGGCCGCTCATGGCCGCCATCATCAGCGGTGTCGTGGCGTTGGGGCTTTCCGCATCAATGTAGGCCGCATGGTCGAGCAGGTATTTGACGACGTCGTCGTGCCCGTTGGTGGCGGCGTAGTGCAGCGCGGTCCAGCCGGTCTTGTTGACCTCCACGTCATACGTTTCCACCATCAGCTTCACCATCGGCAGCAGGCCTTGGTAGGCCGCCATCATCAGGGCGTTCTCGCCGGCGGCATTGGTGCGCTCGAAGTCGATGTTCTTGGCGCGGATCAGCGCCTCGGCCACCTCGATGTTCCTGTCCTTGAGCGCATCCACCAGCAGCGGATTGCCTTCCCGCGTGTTCAGGTTCGGGTCCACGCCCTGCGCAACGTACTTCTGCACCAGCACCGGCCGGTTGTATTCCACCGCAGCGCGCAGGTCGTCCTGCGGCGCGGCGAATGCGGCGCTCGACAGCGCCATCGCCAAGCTGGCGGCCAGTGTGATTTTTCGCATGGTTTGCTTCAAGTGATACCGCAACTTATCGCGGTATTTTGTTGAATAGATGGAAGAAATTCTCGGTGGTCGCACTGGCGATGCGCTCCAGCGGCTCGCCACGCAGCGTGGCGAGGAATTCGCCCACGTGCCGCACGTAAGCCGGCTCATTGGTCTTGCCGCGGAACGGCACCGGCGCCAGGTAAGGCGAATCGGTCTCGATCAGCATGCGGTCCAGCGGCACCTTTTTGGCGGTTTCCTGCAGATCCACCGCGTTCTTGAACGTGACGATGCCCGAAAACGAGATATAGAACCCCAGGTCCAGCGCGGCCTTGGCCACATCCCAGCTTTCGGTAAAGCAGTGCATGACGCCGCGTGCGGCCTCGGCGCCCTCTTCACGCATGATGGCCAGCGTGTCGTCCGCCGACGAGCGCGTGTGGATCACCAGCGGCTTGCCGGTCTGCTTGGCGGCGCGGATATGCGTGCGGAAGCGATCGCGCTGCCACTCCATGTCGGCCACGGTGCGGTCGCCCAGGCGGTAGTAATCGAGCCCGGTCTCGCCGATGCCGACCACACGCGGGTGATCGGCCAGCGCCAGCAGGCGCTCCAGCGTCGGCTCTTCAATGCGTGTGCCTTCTTCAATGTCCGCTTCGGCATCCGGGTGCACACCCACGGTGGCGTACACGTTCGGCTCCTGCTCGGCGATCTCCAGCACGCTCGGGAAGTCTTCCAGCGTGACGGAAATGCACAGCGCGTGCGTGACGCGGTTTTCGCGCATGCGGGTCAGCAGCTCCGGCAGGCGCGCCCGGAGATCCGGAAAATTGATATGGCAGTGGGAATCGACAAACATCAAATAATCAGAAGGTTACGGCACCAACTTCGCGTGTTGCATCAGAAAAGTATCAGAGCGTTTGCGTGGGGCGCTGCGAGTTGATCTGCTTGCCCAGCAACTCTTCAACCACGCGGCGCAGCACGCGGCACGGCTCGTCTTCACCCAGGTGCACACCAATCCCCGGTGTCTTGTTGGGCGTGCCGACGGGCGTGATCCAGGCCACCTTGCCGGCCACTTGGTACTTCTGCGGACGGTCCAGCAGCGACAGCACGAGGAAGACTTCTTCACCGATGCGGTAAGGGCGCTGGGTCGGCACAAAGATGCCGCCGTTCTTCAGGAACGGCATGTAGGCGGCGTGCAGGCCGGCTTCATCCTTGATGGCCAGGGAGACGATGCCCGGGCGTGTCGGGGCGCCAGCAGCCATGCCGGGAGCGGCAGGAGCGCCAGGGGTGACCGGTGTGCCAGGCGTACGAAGAGGTGCAGTGCTCACAGAGGTTCCAGGGGTTCAGTGTCAGGCAGCTGGAAAGAGCTGCCGGTAATCCAGCAAAAGGCTTTCGATGACAAGGCGCGCAGCCAGCGGGTGCTGCTCGGTGCGGCGCCGCTCTGGCAAGGCGCGCGCGAAACGTTCCAGGCGGTCCAGCGGGATGGTGCTTGCGCAACGTTGCAACGCGTCGCGCTGCCCTGGGAAATACCGTGGGCGCCCCGCCAACCTCGCCGCCATCAGATCAAAGACCCATCGGTGCATGGTACTGAGAACGGCCGGAACCGACAATTTCTGTAAATGATCGGCGGTCGCCAGTGCATCGAGTTTCGCGCCCTGGCCCAGTTGTTCGAGCAGAAACTGCAACAGCGGTCGGTCTTCAGACTCGGCGGCCGCCAGCGCGGCCAGCGGTGCGTTGCCGTACTCAGCCAGCAGGTTCTGCGCGTGCGGCACACCCTGCCGCTCCAGCCACTGGCGTGCGGCCTCAGGCTGCGGGGGCTGCAGCGGAAACTGCCGACAGCGCGACAGGATGGTCGGCAGGATGCGGTCGATGCGGTCCGTCACCAGCAAGAAGACGGTGTCCTGCGGCGGCTCCTCCAGCGTCTTGAGCAGCGCGTTGGCGCCTTCGGTCTGCAGCGCATCCAGCGGATATAGCACCACTACGCGCAGCCCAGCCCGGTGCGTGCCCACGCCAATGCCTTCGATCAGGTTGCGCACCTGCTCCATGCGGATGATCTTGCTGGGCGCCTTCTTCTTTCCCTCGGCGTCCTTCTCCGTCTCGGGGGCGTCTTCCATCGCCTCGGGGCGCACGAGGTGGAAGTCCGGATGGTTGCCCTGTGCGAACCAGTTGCAGGCCGCGCAGGTACCGCATGGCTGACCGTCGGCTGCGGGCGTGTCGCACAGCAGACCCTGCGCAAAGTGCATGGCGAAATCGCGCTTGCCGGTGCCGGCCTGGCCGTTCAGCAGGATGGCGTGCGGCAGCTTGGCCCGCATGGCCTGCAGGCGCGCCCAGTCAGCGGATTGCCAGGGATAAAGCATCATGAATCAATGGGTTGCGCTAGCTTGTTGATGCGAAAACTCGCCGTGAAACCATTATTTCGGTATCGGAAATTGCGCGCAAAATCAAAGCGTTGCAAGCAATTGCTCTAAGTCTTTCTGGAGTTCACCGCGCTCGCGGTTGGCATCCAGCACGACAAAACGCTGCGGTTCTTCGGCGGCGCGGCGCAGGTATTCTGCACGCGTGCGCAGGAAGAACAGGGCGGACTCGGCTTCGAACTTGTCGGGCGTGCGGGCGTCGGCCAGACGTGCGGCGGCAATTTCAGGGGCCAGGTCGAAGAGGATGGTCTTGGTCGGCTGCAGGCCCTGCTGCACCCACTGCTCCAGGGCTTCGAGCCGGTCGATGGCCAAGCCCCTGCCCCCGCCCTGGTAAGCGAAGGTAGCGTCGGTGAAACGGTCGGAGATGACCCAGTCACCAGCGTCGAGCGCGGGCTGAATCACCTCAGCGATGTGCTCACGGCGGCTGGCGAACATCAGCAGCGCTTCGGTTTCCAGATGCATGCGCTCGTGCAGCAGCACTTCACGCAGGCGTTCGCCCAGCGGTGTGCCACCCGGCTCACGGGTGACGACCACCTTCTTGCCTTGCGGTGCGAGCTTGGCCTGCAATTGCTGAGCGAACCACGCCAGGTGCGTGCTCTTGCCTGCCCCGTCGATACCTTCGAATGTGATGAACTTGCCAGTCATGGTTGGCCGCGCACGTATTTATTGACGGCCCGGTTGTGGTCCGTCAGGTTGGTCGAAAACTGGCTGCTGCCGTCGCCGCGCGCCACGAAGTACAGCGCATCGGATGATGCCGGGTTCAACGCCGCCTGCAGCGAGGCCATGCCCGGCAGCGAGATCGGCGTGGGCGGCAGGCCGGCACGCGTGTAGGTGTTGTACGGCGTGTCGGCCTGCAGGTCGCGCTTGCGCAAATTGCCGTCAAAGCCGGCGCCGATGCCATAGATTACGGTGGGGTCTGTCTGCAGCAGCATGTTCTTGCGCAAGCGGTTGACGAACACCGCCGCAATCATCGGCCGGTCGATCTTCTGGCCGGTCTCTTTCTCGATGATGGAAGCCATGGTCAGCGCTTCGTACGGGGTCTTGTACGGCAGGTCGAGCGGCCGCTTGGCCCAGGCGTCGGCCAGGCGTTTCTGCATGGCCTGGTAGGCGTGGCGGTAGAGCTCCACGTCGCTGCTGCCCCGTGCAAAGAGATAGGTATCGGGGAAGAACAGGCCTTCCGGATTGGCTTCGGGCGCGCCAATCTTGCGCATCAAATCGGCATCGGACAGGCCCGCCGTGTCGTGCTTGAGCGCAGGCTCCGCATCCACCGCCGCGCGCATCTGGCGCATCGACCAGCCCTCAATGACGGTGACGACGTAGTGCGTCACCTCGCCGCGTGCCATCTTGTCGAGGATGGACAGCGGCGTGGCGCCCGCCTCCAGCTCGTAACCGCCCGCCTTCAGGCTCTTGGCGTTGCCGGTGGCGCGCGCCACGAGCGAGAACAACTGCGGTTGCACGCCCACGCCCGCACTGGCGAGCTGCTTGCCGACCGAGATGACGCTCGAGTTCGGCTTGATCACGACTTCCAGCGTCGGGGCCGGAAGGCTCACCGGCTGCTGGGCCCACCACACCACGCCACCTGCCGCAGCAAGCGCGATCAGGATCGCCAGAACAACCAGGCGTTTGAGAAAAGAGAACATTGCGTTGCGAATCTATGCGCGGAAACACCCGACCATGGCCTTGTCCGCACTCTTGAAATGGATTGCGAGGGCACAAACTGCCCGTCAGACAGCCTCATATAATACCGGGTCAAACTCTGGCAGCCTGCACACCATGAATGACGTTTTTCAGGATTTCGTCGATACGCTCAGCTTTCCCCCGCTCGACGTCCAATTTGATGCCGCCTCGCGCGGCAGCGTGCTGTCTGCGCCGACCAATCTCGCGCGCATTGCCGTTGAAGGCGCGGATGCGGCCGAATTCCTCCATAACCAGCTGACCAACGCCGTCACGGGCCTGGGGCCCAACCAGGCGCGCCTGGCCGGCTACTGCTCGCCCAAGGGGCGCCTGCTGGCCACGCTGCTGATGTGGCGTCAGGCCGATACGATCGTGCTGCAGGCCGACAAGCTGGTCGCCCCGGCGCTGACCAAACGCCTGTCGATGTTCGTGCTGCGCGCCAAGGCCAAGCTGCGTCCGATGGACGAGTTCATCGCCATCGGCGTGGCCGGACCGGATGCGGCTGACGCCCTGCGGGCCGCCGGCGCCGTGCTGCCGGAGTTCGACGCCATCTACGCCGTCGCACAGCAGCCGGCCACGGTGGGCCAGCAGGTTGGTGCAGTCATCCGCCTGCCCGACGCCGACGGCCGCCCGCGCTATCAATGGATGGTGCACGCCGAGCATTTCCAGCATGCATGGAAGACGCTGTCGTCACGCCTCTCGCTCGTCGGCACCGAGGTGTGGGACTGGTTGAGCTTGCAGGCCGGTGTGCCGCAAATCACCCTGCCCACGCAAGAGCAGTTCGTCCCGCAGATGGTGAACCTGGAGTTGCTGGGCGGTGTCGATTTCAAAAAGGGCTGCTACCCCGGCCAGGAAATCGTCGCGCGCAGTCAGTATCGCGGCACGCTCAAGCGGCGCATGCAGCGCGCCCACGTGAACGCCCCCACCTCCGCAGGCGCCGAGGTCTACAGCGCAGCCGATCCGAACCAGCCGTGTGGCATGGTCGTGAACGCGGCGATGGCACCAGACGGCGGCACGGACCTGCTCGTCGAGCTGAAGCTGGATGCGCTGGACACCGTCATCCACCTCGCCACGTTTGACGGCCCGGTGCTGACGCTGCAGAACCTGCCGTACACGATTCCCGTTTCAGAAAACGCCTGATACCGGACACCCATCATGGCCGACCACCTGTTCGTCTACTTCCGCATCGCTGAACGCGAGGCTGCCGCCGCCCTGCCACGCTGGCAACGCTGGCTCGACACGGTGGAAGAAGCGACCGGCGTGGCCGGCACGGTGATGCGTCGCCCCGAACTACGCGACGGGCAGGCCACGTGGATGGAGTGCTACCACGACATCCCGCCGGCCTTTACCGCCACGCTGGCCGGTCTGTGGGAGACCGGCGGCCCGCGCGAATTTGTTGCAGGCGAACGCCATGCCGAGCTTTTCGTCGATCTGGAAAACGGTTAGCCCCGCATCCATGTAATCGTCATCGCAAAAATTCGGCTGGCTGCTATGCTTGGCCGAAGCCCTCGCGACACAGGTCGTCACATTGACCACTCGCTTGGCATGTTCAAAGGAAGTGCTCATGTGTTTGATTCTCACGGCCTGGCACGCCCACCCCGCCTACGCGCTGGTGGTGGCCGCCAACCGGGACGAATTCTATGACCGCCCCGCCGCGCCGCTGGCGTGGTGGAGCGATGCGCCCAACGTGCTGGCCGGGCGTGATCTGGCCCAGGTGGTCGGCCACGCAGGCACGTGGATGGGGATGACGCGCGACGGCCGGTTTGCCGCGCTGACCAACTACCGTGCACCATCCGAACGCCGCCCGGATGCACGTTCGCGTGGTGAATTGGTCTCCAATTTTCTGATGGCCGAAGAGGCGTCGATCCCGACGTACCTCGACAGCTTGACCACCCGCGACCGCGCCTACAACGGCTACAACCTGCTGACCGCCACGCGCGACGAACTCTGGTGGACTAGCAATCGCGCAGAGGCCCCACGCAAGCTGGCACCCGGCGTGTACGGGCTGTCGAATGCGCTGCTCGATACGCCGTGGTTCAAGGTGCGCCACCGCATGGCTGCGTTTGCCGAGGCCTTGGCCGCGGATACCGGCCGGCACGGCAACGCGCTGGACGTGGCCCGCTACCTCAACCTGATGGCCGAGACGCGAGAAGCCCCCACAGGTGCCCTGCCTGAAACAGGTGTGGCACCTGAGTGGGAAAAGCTGCTCTCCGCCGCCTTCATCCGCTCACCGCGCTATGGCACGCGTGCCACGACCGTGCTGCGCATCCGCCACGATGGCTGCTTCGACGTGACCGAGCGCCGCTTCGACGCACAGGGGCAGATTGGCGAGACGCGCTACCTTGGCGCGCTTGATACGGTCACGCACGCCGATACGTAAGCGCGGCGCAGGGGCTACGCCTGCTCTTGCGCCGGCTCGACTTCCGTAAAGCCATAGCCACCCGGGCGCAGCGCCGAATGCTCACGCTTGGATTGCACCAGCGGATAGAACATCTGTGCAGTCCACCGTTCTGCGCCGTACAAGGCGTCATCCTGCAAGCCGATCTGTGCAGGGTATTTGCGCGTGATATGCGCCGTGCCGAACAGCACATCCCAGAAGAACAGCAGGTTGCCGAAATTGCCCTTGTAATGACCAATGCCGTCGGCGTTGGTGAGTGCGTGATGTGCCCAATGTGTGGCAGGCGTGGAAATGGTGCGCTCGATCACCCACATCAACGGGCGCAGCGCGCGGATGCGGTACAGCGGCGCGTCCCACGGCCAGGCGCAGTGCGCACCCAGGATGACGGCCACCTTCACCACCAGATACACCCCGTAGACGCTGCCAAAGCCCAGGTACACCGCCACTCCGCCAATCCACAGGCCGGGCATCATCAGGTAGTAGAAGAAGTTGTTGCGGTACGTGATGCGCACGCTTATGTACGACGAACTGTGGTGCGCACGGTGCAACGGCCACAGCAGCGGCGAATGCGAGGCGCGGTGCCACAGGTACTGCGTGAGGTCATCGCCGATCAGCAGCAAGCCGGTCATGGCCCACCACGGCAGATTGGCCCAGGCGTTGTGCTGCGCGGGCATGAGCCAGTTGCACAGCGCGTTGCTGCCCAGCAGCGCAATCGGCTGGGTGATGGCGACCAAGCTGACAAACATCAGCACTTCCAGCCACGCATCGTTGGCGGTGGCCTTGCCGCTGACGCGTGCCTGGTAGCGTCGGGTGACGAACTCCATGGCGCCAAAGCCCAGGATGCAGGCACTGATCAGGAGCAACTGCTGGTGCGAACTCATCGGGGTGTCTCCTCGCTTGTGTTGCGAATTTTTGTGAAGACAAGCCTAGGAGTGGTAATTCAATGCGTCCAATGCATAATGAACATCTGTTCAATGCAATGGACGCAACGCCATGGACTTGCGCCGCCTGAGTCACGTCGTTGCCCTGGCTGACACCCTGCACTTCGCCCGTGCCGCCGAATTGGTGCACTTGAGTCAGCCCGCCTTCAGCCGCAGTATCCAGGCCATTGAAGATGACCTGGGCATCCGCCTGTTCGACCGCGATGTGGGCGGCGTGCGCCCCACCGCAGCGGGTGAATTCGTGATCGCACGGGGGCGCAAACTGTTGTTCGAGGCACGGTGCCTGCAGCGTGACGTAGATCTCTACCGCGACAGCCAATTGGGCGACACCGCCTTCGGCGTGGGGCCGCTGTTGACCGCCACCCTGATGCCGCAAGCGCTGCGTGAGCTACGGCAGCAGCATCCACAAGTGGCGCTGCGCATGGAGGTCGGCAACTGGGTGCAACTGCTGGAAAGCCTGCGCACGGAGAACATCGAGTTCTTCGCGGCAGACGTGCGGGACATGCCAAGAGACGCTGCGCTGGACATTCAGCCGATTGGCGGTCAGCCGCCCCACCTCTACGTGCGGGCCGACCATCCTCTGGCGCAGCGCGAGCACACGCTGCGCGAAGTGTGGGAGTACGGCATTGCCGTGCCGAAGCTGCTGAGCCCCTCAAAAGTGGAGCTGGCTGCCTTGCTGGGCCTGCCGGCGGGCGAGGAAGCCAGCATCGCGCTCGAATGCGACAACTATGGCGTGCTCAAGACAGTGGCGCTCACCACCGACACCGTGCTGGGTGCAACGGATGCCGCGGTACGGGAGGAGCTGGAGTCCGGCGCGCTCGTCCGGCTGGCGGTGAAAGGCTGGCTGTCGCCGCCGTCCATCACGGGGATCGTGCGATTGCACGGCAGAACGTCATCGCCGGCGGCACAGGCAGCAATCGAAGCGATCGTGCGGGCCGCCAAGGCGATCAACGTATAGGTGGGCTTTACAGCACGCGGCGCATGGTCCGGTGCGGAATGCCGGCTTCTTCAAACTCAGCGCCCTCGGCAGTAAAGCCGGCACGCACATAGAACGGCATGGCGTGGGTTTGCGCGTTCAGGATCAACTCCGGGTAGCCAAGCGACCGGGCCTTGTCGATCAACACTTCCAGCACGCGTGCGCCAACACCCGTGCCGCGCGCTTCCTTGCGCACCGCCATGCGGCCGATATGGCCGTCAGGCAGCAGGCGGCCCGTGGCCACTGCACGGCCAGCCGTGTCGCGCGCGAGAGCGTGCCAGCACTGGTCGTCCCATTCATCCCATTCCAGTTCAACAGGTACGCCCTGCTCAATGACAAACACGTCGTAGCGGATGGCGCGCGCTTCTTCGCGCACAGCGTCCCAGCGGTCAACTTCAACGCCGGCAAGCGGGCGGACAGATTCAGGGGCGGTCATGCTTAGTTCTCACACTTCAGGCTTCAGGACTTCAAAATTGAGGATGCGATCGCGCAGCGTATCGGGGATCGGCGCGGAGGTCTGCGTGGCACCCTCTTTGGCTGGTCGGGCGCACACGTAGATGACCTCGCCGGTGACGAGGTGCGTATTTTCGTCACCCTCTGCGCGATACATCTCGATGATAAAACGCATGCTGGAGCGGCCCAGGCGCGCCACGCGGCAGCGCAGGTCCAACTCGTCGTCAAAGCGCGCGGACGCATGGTATTCGAGCGTGGATTTGACCACGTAGAAGTCGACACCGAACGTATCGACCACATCCACCGGATACCGCACGCCGATGCTGCGCCAGTACTCGGTGATGCAGACATCCGCATACAGCAGGTAGTGGCCGTTGAAGACGATGCTCTGCGCATCGACTTCGGCCCAGCGCACACGCAGCGGCGTGCTGTGGCGGAAATCCTCAATCGCCATGCGGGTCTCCTTGGTGTTCGGGGTTACTCAGCTTCAGTGCCGAAGGCGCGGCGCAGTGCAGTGGCGGCGTCCCGGTGCGCATCTTCAACCGCCGGCACAAAGCGGCCGATCTTGAAGAAGTCGTGGATCATGCCTTCGTACAGCTTCAGTTCGACGGGCACCTCCGCCGCGCGCAGCTTGTTGGCGTAGCCAATGCCGGCATCGCGGATCGGGTCGAAGCCCGCAACCGCAATCCACGCGGGGCACACGCCTTGCACATCGGCGCCGTGACCACCGGCATCCAGCGGGGCGAAGCGCCAGTCGTCGCGGTCGGCATCGGTGCGCAGGTATTGCGAGAAGAACCAGTGAATCATCTCCTGCGTGAGCAGGTAGCCCTCGGCGAATTCGCGGTGCGACGGCGTGTTCTCCCGCGCTGTGGTGCCGGGGTAGATCAGCAGTTGCAGCACCGGTTGAAAGCCACGATTGCGCGCTTCGATTGCGGTGACGGCCGCCAGCGTACCGCCCGCGCTGTCGCCACCGAACGCGATGCGTGCCGGGTCCGCGCCGATGGTGGCGGCTTCGTCAAACACCCACTGCAGCACGTCGAACGCGTCGTTTGCTGCGGTCGGAAATTTCCAGTCGGGCCCAAGCCGATAGTCCACCGACAGCACCATCGCGCCGGATTTGGCCGCGAGTGATCGGCAGAGTTGATCGTGCGTCTTGATGCTGCCTACCGTGAAGCCGCCGCCGTGGAAGTACACCAGCAACGGCAGAGGATCGGCCCAGCTTGCTTCGCGCGCAGCGTACGTGCGGATCTGAATGACATAACCATCACGCGCCGTGATCGTCAGGTCATGCACGGATTCCAACGGAATGGCAGGGATGTCGACAATGGGGCTGCTCTTTTCGTAGGCGATCTTGGCGTCGGCGGGGGCAAGCGCATTCAACGGCGGACGCTTGGCACGCGCAACCAGATCGAGCAACTGGGCAACGTGCGGGTCGAGAGACGGGGACGGCATGCAGGCGTGAACTGAACGATCGTTCTAATTTGGCTATCATCGGAGTATCCATTGAACCACGCCCGCACAGCAAGACGGGCGACGCAGACAAACCTTCCGGAGACAGCGCATGGCCCTCATCTTCTATCTCACCCACGTCCACCTCGGCTTTGGCACGGTCAACGAGCTGAAAAGCGAATGCGCGCGCGTCGGCATCCGCCGGCCGATGATCGTGACCGACAAGGGCGTGGCCGCCGCCGGGTTAGCCCAGCGGGCCATCGATGCCACGGGTGGGCTGCCCGTCACCGTGTTCGACGAGACGCCGTCCAACCCGACCGAGGCGATGGTGTTGAAGGCCACCGCGCAGTACAAGGACGCCGGTTGCGATGGGCTGATCGCCATTGGGGGTGGTTCGTCGATTGACCTGGCCAAGGGCATCGCCATTGCAGCGACGCACCCGGAGCCGCTGACCACCTACGCGACTATCGAAGGCGGCAGCGCGAAGATCACGGAAGCCGCGGCACCGCTGATCGCCATTCCCACCACGGCTGGCACAGGCAGCGAGGTGGCGCGCGGCGCCATCATCATCCTGGAAGACGGCCGCAAGCTTGGCTTCCACTCGTGGCACCTGCTGCCCAAATCGGCCATCTGCGATGCGGAATTGACGCTCGGCCTGCCGCCCGCGCTGACGGCGGCCACCGGCATGGATGCCATCGCGCACTGCATTGAGACCTTTCTCGCGCCCGCCTTCAACCCGCCCGCCGATGGCATCGCGCTGGATGGTTTGGAGCGCGCCTGGGCCAACATCGAGCGCGCCACGCGTGACGGTTCAGACCGCGATGCGCGGCTGAACATGATGAGCGCCTCCATGCAGGGCGCGATGGCATTCCAGAAGGGGCTGGGGTGCGTGCATTCGTTGTCGCACCCGCTGGGCGGTGTGAAGGTGAACGGCAAGACAGGGCTGCACCACGGCACGCTCAACGCGGTGGTGCTGCCGGCAGTGCTGCGGTTTAACGAGACAGCGGAAACCGTGGTGCGGGACAACCGCTACGCGCGCATGCGTCGCGTGATGAATCTGCCGGCGGACGCCGACCTCGCGCAAGCCGTGCATGACTTGACGGCGCGCCTGGGCTTGCCGACCGGCCTGCGTCAGATGGGCGTGCCGGAAGATGCGCTGGAACACGTGGTGGAAGGCGCCCTGCTCGACCACTGCCACAAGACCAACCCGCGCATCGCCACGGCGGATGATTACCGCCGCATGCTGGCGGAGTCGATGTAACGCTGAGAACGCGTTACGAAACGAACGGCCGGATCAACGCAGTGATGCGCTCCGGCTGCTCGTGCACCACCCAGTGCGTGCCATTGGGAATGCGTTCGAGCTGCATATCCGGAATGAAGCGCTCCAGCCCGTTGAGCAGGCTCTTGGGTAGCGCCATGTCCATCTCGCCCCAGATCACCAGCGTGGGCATCTTCACGACAAACGCTTCCGGCGGCATCTGATCGATGCGCAGCGGCGCCGTGCCTTCCGTGGGCGGGTGCAAAGGCGAGGCGCGGTAGTAGTTCACACCGCCTGTGAGGCCATGCGAGCCACCCTCGCCCGGCTGACGCCATGCAGCGTGATAGCGCGCCCGTACCTCCGGCGTAAACCACTCGGCCACCGGCTGTCCCATGCCATGAAAGAAGCCTTCCAGCTTCTCGAACTCGTTGGCAGCCAGCGCGTCTTCCGAGCCCGGCTGGCGTAGCCAGTTCATGTACGCAGATGAAGCCTGCTGTGCCGGATCACTCAGCAGCGCATTCGCAAACACCCACGGATGCGGCGAATTGATGATCACCAATCGCTCAACCAGTTCCGGATGTTGGATGGCGAGGTTCCAGCAGATCGCCCCGCCCCAGTCGTGCGCCACCACGATGGCGCGCTCATACCCCAGCGCCGTAATGAACTGCGCTAGATCCTGCACCAGCAGCTTCGGGCGATACGCATCCACCGCCGCTGGCTTGCTCGACAGGTTGTAGCCGCGCATATCAGGCGCCACGGCAAAGTGCGTATCACCGAATGCCGCGAGCTGTGCTTCCCACTCGTACCAGAACTCCGGAAAGCCGTGCACGAACAGCATCAGCGGCGCACCGCGCTTGCCGGCGCTGGCGTAATGCAGCCGCGTGCCGTTGGGCAGATCGGCGAACTGCGATTCAGTGATGGCGGTTGCAGTGGTGGCGGTCATGGCGGCTCCGGAGTCGTGGGGTGAGCATTAGTCGCGCAGTGCATCCACCAGACGTGCGCGCACGTCCGGCTTGCCCTCGAACGGGTCTGACGGATTACGCTGCGAAATGATGTCTTCAAAACGATGCTGCACTGGTGCCAGCGCATGCGGGTGCGAGTAGATGTAGAAGCTCGCATCGCGAATCGCATCAAACGTCATCTGGCCGACCTGCTCCGCCGTCACCTTGCCGGAGCTGACCGCCTTGTCCGACATGGCTTGCGACACAAGCTGCGATTTCGTGGGCGGCGCCGTATTGGCAAGGTCCTGCGGGCGATTGCGGTGTGACTTCGTAATGCCCGTCGGCACAAAGTACGGGCACAGCACCGAGCAATGAATCTGTTCCGTCACCAGGCTCAAATCCTGATACAGCGATTCAGACAACGCCACCACCGCGTGCTTGGACACGTTGTAGATGCCCATGGCCGGCGCATTCAGCAGCCCGGCCATCGATGCCGTATTGATGATATGGCCCTCGTACGACGGGTCTTTCTTCGCAGCTGCCAGCATCAGCGGCGTGAAGATGCGCACACCGTGGATCACGCCATGCAGGTTCACTCCGAGCACCCAATCCCAGTCGCGCTCGGTGTTCTCCCAGATCAGGCCGCCAGCGCCCACGCCTGCGTTGTTGAACAGCAGGTTGACCTTACCGAACGTCTTGATGGCGGCATCGGCCAGCGCCTGGACGTCTTCCACCTTCGACACGTCAACGCGCAGGCCGATGACTTCGACGCCCTGCGCCGCAAACTCAGCCACTGCGGCATCCAGGGCGTCCTGCTGGATATCGGCCAGCACCAGCTTCATGCCCAACCCGGCGGCGTTCTTGGCGAACTCTTTGCCGAAACCCGACGCACCACCCGTGATGACGGCCACGCCGCCTGCGAATTGCTTCATACGTGTCTCTCTCGTGTTGTTGTCATGAAGGATGATAGAAACAGCAAGCCCCTTAGCCGGCCGCTTCAACCTTGCGCACGGCGTAACCCACGCGCGGGAAATGCACCACCACCTGGCCAACGCGTGCGTCTTCACGCAGCACGCCCACCGTGTCGCGGGTGGAGACGATCAACTCGCCTTCGATCGGGTCAACGCCGTAGTCGACTGCGGCCACCGTTACGCGTGTGCCCTTGGGCAAGCCGTAGCGATCGTCGAATGGCGCGTTCGGCTCGGTCAGCGCGTGCGGTGTGGCGGCGCGGGCAACGTCCAGCGCTTCCGCCGGCGTCATCGGCTGGGCCTGTGAGTGCCCAAACGCGGCGATGCGATGCATCCACGCCACGACCTCCGGATGCGCGTCCAGAATGCCCGCCACGCCCGTCGCACGGCGGATGAACCACAGGCAGTGGTAGACGGAGAAATCCGCCACGGTCGGCTGTTCACCGAACAGGAAGATGTGCTCACCGGAGGCGAATTGCCGCTCCAGTTGCGCGAGGAAGACATGCAGCGTCGACGCGGCCTCCTGCGGCGGCGTGCGCAGGCCGGTGCCGCCCGCGCGCATGGCCTTGCGATCTTCCACGAAAGCCTTGACGAACTCCTCAGGCATGCCGCCGAACAGACTCTGAAAACCCGCAGGCTGCATGACAAAGGTGGCTGACGCCCAGAACAGCGTCGTATCCGCCCATTGCGCCACGGCAAACACCGCTGCCGCATGCTCGGACGGCACGAGCCTGGGCAGCGGATGAATCGACTCCAGTACCTGCGCGATCAACGCGGTATCGCAGTAGATATCTGCGCCGATCTGCAGGAACGGCGTGCGCCGGTAGCCGCCGGTGAGCGGCATCACGTCCGGCTTGGGCAAAATCACGGGCACCGTGACGGACTTCCACGGCTGGTCTTTGTAGCCGAGGATCAACCGCACCTTCTCTGAAAACGGCGAGGTGGCGTAGTGATGCAGGATCAAGTCCGTCATGGATGCTCCAGGTGTTGAGAACCGATCAGTCGAGCAGATCGGGTTGTTCTTTGACGATGCGCGCGTACAGCGGCTGGAACTGGAACCACCCTGCCTGCGCCGAGCCGACGATGGAATACGCCTGTCGCGCGGCGGTGTCGGAAATCGTGCGCGGTGCCTCGCCGGTGCGTGCGGCTGCAGCTTCGGCCAGCAACTGCACCTGGCAGGAGCGTTCCATGGTGATGAACCACCAGGCCGCCTCGTCGACCGTCTTGCCGACGGTCAGCAGGCCGTGGTTCTGCAGGATGGCGGCCTTGTTGTTGCCGAGTGCCTCGGCAATGCGCTGGCCTTCGTCCAGCTCAACGACCACGCCGCCGAAATCGTCATACACCGCATGGTCGCCATAGAAGGCGCACACGTCCTGTGTGAGCGGATCGAGCTTGCGGCCGAGCGTCGACCATGCGCGCCCGTACGTGCTGTGCGAGTGCGCTGCGGCGACGGCATCCGGCCGTGCACCATGCACCCGCGAGTGAATGGCAAACGCCGCTGCGTTGACCGGGTAGTCGCCCTCGACCACGTTGCCATGGTGATCGCAGCGGATCAGGTTCGACACCGTCACCTGGCTGAAATGCACGCCGAACGGGTTGACCCAGAAGCTGTCCTGGTGCTCCGGGTCGCGTGCAGTGATGTGCCCGGCCACACCTTCGTCGAAACCGAATTTGGAGAACAGGCGGAACGCCGCTGCCAGACGCTGCTTACGATGCAGGCGCTCTTCGGCAACGGTGGCGAACTGCGGCGGGCGCGGCAGGTTGCGATAACGGGCAGCGGCCTCGGGACTGAGGTTGCTGGTCATGTCTTCGGGCCGCTTAGCGTGTGCGGTGTCGGGTGCGTTCATGGTGTCTCCTTCACGCAGTCGTTGTGGGTGGAGCCATTCTGTGGTGGCCCTCACACCGCGGACTGTCAAGCGATTGACAGTCCGCACATCGACGTTAAAACGTCAGACCAGCTTCACGAGTTGCTTGCCGAAGTTCTTGCCCTTGAGCAGGCCAATGAAGGCTTCCGGCGCACTTGCCAGACCGTCTGCCACGCTCTCGCGGAACTTCAGCTTGCCTTGCGCCACGAAGCCGCCAAGCTCGCGCAGTGCTTCCGGCCACACGTCCATATGCTCGGAGACGATGAAACCTTCGATGGTCAGGCGCGACACCAGGATCAGTTGCGGGTTCTGCAGCGGCAACGGCTGGCCGTCGTAGCCGGCGATCATGCCGCACATGGCAATGCGGCCGAACGCGTTCATGCGCGACAGCACCGCATCCAAAATCGGGCCTCCAACGTTCTCGAAGTACGAGTCGATACCGTCCGGCGTGGCAGCCTTGAGCATCTGGTACAGCTCCTTCGGGTCCTTGGCGGCCTTGTAGTCGATGCAGGCATCAAAGCCCAGCTCGTTGACCACGTAGTCGCACTTGTCCTTGCCGCCGGCAAAGCCCACGGCGCGGCAGCCCTTGAGCTTCGCAAGCTGGCCGACCACGCTGCCCACGGCGCCCGATGCGGCGCTCACCGCCACGGTCTGGCCGGGCTTGGGCAGCATGATCTTGTTCAGGCCGTACCACGCCGTCACGCCCGGCATGCCCACTGAACCCAGATACGCCGACAGCGGAATATGGCGCGTATCCACCTTCTGAATGCCACGCCCGTCGGACACCCCCACTTCCTGCCAGCCGAACATGCCGACCACGTTGTCGCCCACGGCAAACGACGGGTTCTTCGAGGCTTCCACCACGCCCACCGTCCCACCGATCATCACTTCATCCAGCGGCTGCGGCTGCGCATACGACTTGCTGTCGTTCATGCGGCCGCGCATGTACGGATCGAGCGACAGGAAATGGTTGCGCACCAGCACCTGGCCGTCCTGCAGTTCGGGGATGTCGGCCGTCTCTAGGCGGAAGTTGTCCGGCGTCACGGCACCTTGCGGACGGGACGCCAGAACGATGCGCTGATAAGTCTTCGACATGAAAAACACTCCTAGGTATGCGAATGGGTCACTTCTGATGCATGAGGAAATCCGCCAGCGCAGCAAAGGCCGGCAGCGTGATCGGATCGTTGGCGCCATTGGCGGCGATGGGGTGCGAGGCATAGCGCACGACCGTCATCTGGGCCTCCGGATCAATATAGATCGCCTGACCATGGATGCCGCGCGCCTCAAAAGCGTGGTGGGCATTGTTCGAGATCCACCACATATTGCGGTACGACCAGCCCGGCAGTGTGGCGTAGCCGGCCTTGGCAAACTTGGCAGGGTCGCCACCACGGCGGATGTCGTCGATCACGCTCTTGGGCAGGATCTGGCGGCCGTTGAAGCGGCCGTCGTTGCGGATCATCTCGCCAAAACGGGCCAGATCACGCAGCGTGGTGTTCAGGCCACCGCCACCGGATTCGGTGCCGATACTGTCCACCCCAAAGTACGCATCGTTCTCTGCCCCCATCGGTTGCCAGATACGCTCAGACAGCAGCGCGGCCAATGATTTGTTGGATGCGCGACGGACAATCCAGGCCAGGACTTCTGCGTTGACGGTCTTGTACGAAAACGCTGCGTCATGCTCGCCTTCCTTCTTCAGTGTGACGAGATAGTCGTAGAAGTTATCCGGTCCTTTGTAGCCCGCCGGGCGCGGCAGCATGCCGCCGGCACGGGCGTAGGCCCAGACATCGGCGTTCGGGTCGGCGTAGTTTTCGGAATAGCGCACGCCGATGGTCATGTCCATGACCTGGCGCACGGTGGCGTCGCTATACGCACTGTCTTTGAGTTCCGGCACGTATTGCGTGACGGGCGCGGCGGGATCGAGCTTGCCGTCGGCCACCAGCATGGCGGCCAGCGTGCCGACAAACGATTTCGTGACCGACATGGCAATGTGCTGGGTGTGTGCATCGAGCGCGCCAAAGTAGCGCTCATACACCACCTTACCCTTGTGCATGACGAGAATGCCGTCGGTGTATGTCAGCTTCAGGGCTTCGGCAAAAGTGCGGCGCACGCCCTCAGGGTCGGTGAACAGCACGCCGTTGATATCGCGTTCAGCGCGCGGCAGCTTGCTGACCGGGCCATCGCCGTGCCAGACCGCGCGTGTCGGTACGAACTCACGCACATGGCTGAAGCCATAGCGCGTGCGCGGGAACATGTTGCCCGCCAGGTCAAAGCGGATGATGCGATCGGGCGGCGGCGGGAAGCCCTGCATCCAGCCCATCTTGTTCGGGTCGGACTCGTCCGCGGTGAGCGGCTTCTGCATGGGGGGCTTCGGTGCGGGCGGTGCCTGTACGGTGGTTTGGGCGTCAGCAGCGGGCGCAGCGGCCGGCGCAGAATTCGAGGCGCATCCTTCCAGGGTCATGATCAATCCGGTGCAGCAAAGCAGAGTGATGGCAAGGGCAGACGCCGTTCGCCGTGCGGGTTGTTGCATGGTTGTCTCCGTGATTGCTTTTCTTGTTGTCCAGGCCCCCGGGCCTGGGGTGTGCAACTGGGTACTGCAACTGCAACCTCTGTGATCAGCCGTCCGCGCCTGCTGATGTGTCCAATTCGGGCGTACGCGGCGGCGGCATGCGCTTGACGAACTTGAACGTGCCCGAGCCGCGGGCGACCAGCTTGCCGGTATCGTCCCTCACCTCGCCTTCGCAGAACGCCATAGTGGTGGACTGATGCACGCAGCGCGCACTGGCCTTGAGCGTGCCGCGCCCGGGCTGCATGAACGCTGTCTTCATCTCAATCGTCACCACGCCGCGACCGTGCACGTCAGCCGAGCGGCCGGCCATCGCCATTGCCACATCGAGCATCGTCATGGTCACGCCGCCGTGGGCCATCTCCCAGCTGTTCATGTGGCGATCTTCCAGCGTCAGCTCGACGATGCCCTCACCATCCGCCGCCTTCAGGCAGCGCATGTCGATGAGTTTCAGGAAAGGAATGTCGATCGGAAAACCGTTGTTGTCTGCGCTCATGCTGCGTTCAAAAGAGTGGAAAGCAGCCGAAATTAGACCACGCTCACGCCGCCGTCGACGGCCAGGATCTGTCCGGTGATGTGCTTGGACGCATCCGATGCGAACAGCGCGGCCACGCCCTTCAGGTCTTCGTCATCGCCAATGCGATGCAGCGGCGACTTCTCGGTCAGCTTGTCGACGCCCAGCTTTTCCAGCGAACCGCGCGTCATCTTCGACGGGAAGAAGCCCGGGGCGATGGCGTTGACGGTGATGCCGTGCTCGCCCCATTCGCCGGCCAATGCGCGCGTGAAGTTGACCACCGCGCCCTTGCTGGTGTTGTAGGCAATCGTGTCGAGCGAACCCGGAGGGTTGCCCTTCAGGCCGGCAATCGATGCCACGTTGACGATCTTCCCGTACTTGCGCGGGATCATCGAACGCTTGCCGATCTGCTGCGTGAGCAGGAACAAGCCACGGATGTTCAGGTTCATCACCTTGTCCCACGCCTCAACCGGATGATCTTCGGCCGGAGCGCCCCACGTCGCACCCGCGTTGTTGACGAGAATGTCGATGTGGCCCAGTTTGGCCAGCGCCTCGTCAGCCAGGCGCTGGATGTCGGCTTCGACCGCGCCGTCGGCGGCAATCCAGTCGGCTTCGATACCGAGCGACTTCAGATGCGCCTGCGCATCTTTCAGCTCGTCGGCCTTGCGCGCCGACAGCACGATGCGCGCGCCCTGCTCACCCAGTGCTTCGGCAATCTGCAGGCCAAGCCCGCGCGAACCGCCAGTAATCAGCGCCGTCTTGCCGGAAAGATCGAACAGATGCTTGAGCGTACCCATGGTGTCTCCTATGTCGTTTTCGTTGTGACGTGTCGTTAGAACCAAGCGTCCTGCATGTCCAGCGTGGTCGTGTCGAGCGAGCCCAGCAGCGCGATCTGCGGGTCGATCTTCGGCAACTCCCACTGGAAGAAGTAGCGTGCGGCTTGCAGCTTGCCGCGGTAGAAATCGGCGTCCTCGCCCTGGGCGTTCGGCAATGCCTTGGCCGCGGTCAGCGCCTGTTCCAGCCAGAGCCATGCCACCACGACGTGGCCGAAGGCTTCCAGATAGACCGACGCATTGGCCAGCGTCACACGCGGGTCGCCAGCGGCCCACAGCGTCTGCGTGACCTTGGCCAGCTTTTGCATGGCCATGCCGAGCGCGCGGCCGTAGCTGATCAACGTTTCATCGCCGGTCTCCAGCGCACGACCGACCGTGGCCTGTACGCGCTCGCCGAGTGCGGTGAAGGCGGCGCCGTCCTGCATTACAACCTTGCGGCCAAGCAGGTCCAGACCCTGAATGCCGTGCGTGCCTTCGTGGATCGGGTTCAGGCGGTTGTCGCGGTAGAACTGTTCGACGTTGTACTCGCGCGTGTAGCCGTAGCCGCCGTGTACCTGGATCGCCAGGCTGTTGGCCTCCAGGCACCACTGCGACGGCCAGCTCTTGGCGATGGGCGTGAGGATGTCGAGCAGCAGCCCGAGCTTGGCGCGCTTGGCGGCATCCGTTTCACCGCGCTCTTCATCGACGAGCTTGGCGCAATACAGATTCAGGCCGAGCGCGCCTTCCACGTACGCTTTCTGGGCCAGCAGCATGCGGCGCACGTCAGCATGATCGACGATGCAGATTTGCGGGGACGCCGCATCCTTGCCTGACGGACCAATCGGGCGACCCTGCGGGCGATTACGCGCGTAATCCACCGCATGCAGGTAGCCGGTGTAGCCCAACATCGTCGCGCCCATGCCGACGCCGATGCGCGCCTCGTTCATCATGTGGAACATGCAGGCGAGGCCCTTGTGCGGCTCGCCGACGAGGTAGCCGATGGCGCCGGCGCGCGGCTGGCCATCTGCCCCTTTCGGGCGGAATTGCGTGCCTTCGCCAAAGTTGAGCAAGCAGTTGGTTGTGCCGCGATAGCCCATCTTGTGGTTCAGGCCGGCCAGCACCACGTCGTTGCGCTCACCCAGTGAGCCATCTGCATTGACGAGGAACTTGGGCACGATGAAGAGCGAGATACCCTTCACGCCCGGAATCAGCTTGCCGTCCGGGCCGGGGATCTTCGCCAGCACGAGGTGGACGATGTTGTCCGACAGTTCGTGCTCGCCGGCGGAGATCCACATCTTGTTGCCGGTCAGTCGATATTGCTGGCCCAGCGGCGATTCGCCTTCGTACTCAGCGCGCGTGACGATGTCCGACAGCGACGAACCCGCCTGCGGCTCCGACAGGCACATCGTGCCGTAGAAGCGGCCTTCCATCTCAGGCTGCACGAACGTTTCGATCTGCGCGGGCGTACCGTGGGCGAGCAGCAGGTTCGCGTTGCCGATGGTGAGGAATGGGTATGAGCTGGTGCCGACGTTGGCAGCCTTGAAGAAGCCGAAGCCGGCCTTCTCCACCACGGTCGGCAGTTGCATGCCGCCACGCTCGAAGTCTTGCCCGGCGGCCATCAGGCCGGCCTTGTTGAAGGCGTCCAGCGCGATCTTCACTTCGGGAATGATGTGGACCGAGGTGCCGTCGAAATGCGGCTCCTGCTGGTCGTTTTTCTTGTTGTGCGGGGCGAAGAGGTCCGTTGCGATGCGCTCGCAGGTATCGAGCGCGGCGTCGAAGGTTTCGCGGGAGTGGTCGGCGTAACGGGGAATGCTTGTGAGTGACTCGACGTTGAGCCATTCGTAGAGCAGGAAGTTCAGGTCGCGGCGCGACAGCAGCAGAGAAGACATGATGTTTTGTGGTCCATCCCTTGTTTCATCCCCTGCCGGGGCTGACTCACTTTCTTTGGTCTTGCCCAAAGAAAGTAAGCAAAGAAATGCGCGCCCGAGATGGCGAAAGATTTCTTGAATTTCCGTAACCGGGCGGAGACGGGAAAAACTCGCTTCGCTCAGACAGTTTCCCGTCTTGTTTCCGCCCGTTTACGGAAATTCAAGGCGCCATCAAGGGCAGGAACGTCAACGGCCAAACCATTGGAATGCGTGGGTTGGAGCCTAGTGGGGACGTTCCCGTCCAAAGAAAACAGGCTCCCGTTTTTGGTGGGAGCCTGTGTCTCTTTAGAGTACCTCGAACAGCCCGGCAGCGCCTTGGCCGCCGCCGATGCACATGGTCACGACCACGTACTTGACGCCGCGGCGCTTGCCTTCGATCAGCGCGTGGCCGACCAGGCGTGCGCCCGACACGCCGTACGGGTGGCCCACGGCGATGGCGCCGCCGTTGACGTTCAGACGGTCCATGGGGATGCCGAGCTTGTCAGCGCAGTACAGCACTTGCACGGCAAACGCTTCGTTCAGTTCCCACAGGCCGATGTCTTCGACCTTCAGGCCGGCCTTCTTGAGCAGCTTGGGCACGGCAAACACCGGGCCGATGCCCATTTCATCCGGCTCGCAACCGGCCACAGCAAAGCCACGGAACACGCCCAGCGGCTGCAGGCCCTTGGCAGCGGCCACCTTGCCGTTCATCACCACGGCTGCCGATGCGCCGTCGGAGAACTGGCTGGCGTTGCCGGCCGTGATCACGCCACCCGGCATGGCGGTGCGGATTTTCGACACGCCTTCCAGCGTCGTATCGGCACGGATACCTTCGTCAGCCGAGATCGTGACTTCACGCGTCATGAGCTGGCCTGTCTTGGCATCGGCCACGCCCATCACCGTCGTCATCGGCACGATTTCGTCGTTGAACTTGCCGGCGGCGGCGGCAGCGGCAGCGCGCTGCTGGCTCTGCACGCCGTATTCGTCCATGCGCTCCTTGGCGATGTTGTAGCGCTTGGCGACGTTCTCGGCGGTCTGGAGCATGCTCCAGTAGATCTCGGGCTTGTGCTTGCGCAGCCAGCCTTCTTGCAGCATGTGGTGGTTCATCTCTTGCTGCACGCACGAGATGGACTCCACACCGCCGGCCACGAAGATATCGCCTTCATCGGCAATCACGCGCTGCGCGGCCATGGCGATGGTCTGCAGGCCCGACGAGCAGAAGCGGTTGACGGTCGCGCCCGGCACGGTCACGGGGCAGCCGGCACGCAGGGCGATCTGACGGGCGATGTTGGCGCCGGTCGCGCCTTCCGGGTTCGCGCAGCCCATCAGGATGTCTTCGACTTCACCCGGCTCGATCTTGGCGCGCTCGATGGCGTGCTGGACTGCATGGCCGCCCAGCGTGGCGCCATGCGTCATGTTGAAGGCGCCCTTCCAGCTCTTGGCCAGGCCCGTACGTGCGGTGGAAACGATGACTGCTTCGGTCATGGTGTTGCTCCTCGTATCTGGTGGAGGCGCGCTGCATCGGCAGGCGCCCGGTATCTCTGTTATCCGTTCAGAATCTCGTGCGACTGCAACCGTGCGATGCCCGCATCCGTCATGCGCTGCCACGCCTGCGCAAGCGACCCATTCAGGTCAATCGCGCGGCAAGCATCCTCGATGACAGCCACGTCCAGCCCCGCCGCCCGCGCATCCAGCGCTGACCACGCCACACAAAAGTCCGTGGCCAGCCCGACGCAGAACACGCGCTTAATCCCAAGCTCGCGCAGGTAGCCCAGCAGACCCGTCGGCGTCTTGCGATCCGCTTCAAAAAACGCGGAGTAGCTGTCGATGTGCGGGTGATAGCCCTTGCGGACGATCAACTGCGCATACGGCACGTCCAGCCGATCGGCCAGCGCGGCACCGGTGCCGTGTTGCACGCAGTGCACCGGCCACAGTACCTGCTGGCCGTACGGCAAATCGATGGTGCCGAACGGCTGCTTACCGGGGTGATTGACTGCGAACGACACATGCTCGCGCGGGTGCCAGTCCTGCGTCAGCACGGTTCGCGCAAGCGGCCCGAATGCCTTGGCGAGCCGGTTGACGGCCGGGATGACCTGGTCGCCGTCCGGCACCGCCAGCGCACCGCCGGGCAGAAAATCGTTCTGCACGTCGATGATCAGCAGGCAGTCGGTGGGCGTGAGTTGCATGGCGGCTCAGTCGCTTGGTTGATTAGCCGCGCATTAACCGTTAAAGCCCTTGCCTTCATCGGCCAGCTTCTGCAGCAGCGGCGCGACCTTCCACGCTTCACCGTGGTAGCCCTTGCTGTAGCGGTGCATGGTCTGCGCGACGTTGTACAGGCCGACGGTGTCTGCGTAGAGCATCGGGCCACCGCGGAACAGCGGGAAGCCGTAGCCGGTCAGGTAGACCATGTCGATGTCCGACGCCTTGGAGGCAATGCCCTCTTCCAGGATCTTTGCGCCTTCGTTCACCAGCGCGAACACCAGGCGCTCGACGATCTCTTCATCCGAGATCTTGCGGCGCGTGATGCCCAGGTCCTTCGAGTGCTGGACGATCATGTCGTTGACTTGCTGGTTCGGGTACGGCTTGCGGTCGCCCGGCTTGTAGTCGTACCAGCCGCCGCCCGTCTTCTGGCCGAAGCGGCCCATTTCGCACAGCAGGTCGGCCGTCTTGGAGTAGGCGATGTCTGGCTTGTCCACGGCGCGGCGCTTGCGGATGGCCCAGCCGATGTCGTTGCCGGCCAGGTCGCCCATGCGGAACGGGCCCATGGCAAAGCCGAACTTCTCGATAGCCTTGTCGACTTGTTCCGGCAGCGCGCCTTCGTCCAGCAGGTAGCCGGCCTGGCGGCTGTATTGCTCGATCATGCGGTTGCCGATGAAGCCATCGCACACGCCGGAAACGACCGCCGTCTTCTTGATGGCCTTGGCGAGCTTCATGACGGTCGCCAGCACGTCCTTGGCGGTGTCCTTGCCGCGCACCACTTCCAGCAGCTTCATCACGTTGGCCGGGCTGAAGAAGTGCATGCCGACCACGTCTTGCGGGCGCTTGGTAAAGCTGGCGATCTTGTCCACGTCCAGCGTGGACGTGTTCGACGCCAGAATTGCACCTTGCTTGACGACTTCGTCCAGCTTCTTGAACACGACTTCCTTGACGCCCATTTCTTCAAACACGGCCTCGATGACGAGGTCGGCGTCCTTGATGTCGTCGTACGAGAGCGTCGGGGTCAGGAGCGCCATGCGTTGCTCGACCTTCTCCTGCGTCAGCTTGCCCTTCTTGGCGCTGTTCTCGTAGTTCTTGCGGATGGTGGCGACGCCGCGGTCCAGCGCTTCCTGCTTGGTTTCCAGCATCGTGACCGGAATGCCCGCGTTCAGGAAGTTCATGGAGATACCGCCGCCCATGGTGCCGGCGCCGATCACGGCCACCTTTTCCACCTTGCGCACCGGCGTGTCTTCCGGCACGTCGGGAATCTTGCTGGCAGCACGCTCGCCGAAGAAGGCGTGACGCAGGGCGCGCGATTCGCTGGTATTCACCAGTTCGATGAACAGGTCACGCTCGAACTTGATGCCGTCGTCAAAGCGCTTCTCAACGGCAGCTTGCACTGCGTCAACGCACTTGCCCGGTGCCGGGAAGTTCTTGGCGACTGCCGCAACGGTGTTGCGGGCGAATTGCAGGAAACCTTGGGGATTGTCGTGCTCGATCTTGCGATCACGCACCTTCGGCAGCTTGCCCTCGGCAGCGGCCTTGAGCGCAAAGTCGATGGCGCCGGCCATCAGGTCGCCTTCGACCATCTGGTCGAACAAGCCGCTCTTGGCCAGCTTTTCCGACGGAATGGCGGTGCCCGAAACGATCATGTTCAGAGCGGGCTCCAGGCCGATCGCACGCGGCAGGCGCTGCGTACCGCCGGCGCCCGGCAGAATGCCCAGCTTCACTTCCGGCAGCGCGATCTGCGCGCCCGGCGCAGCCACACGGTAGTGGCAGCCCAATGCCAGTTCCAGCCCGCCGCCCATCGCCACCGAGTGGATGGCCGCGACGACCGGCTTGCCGCTCGATTCAACCGCCTTGATGACAGCGTGCAGCGTCGGCTCTTGCGTGGCCTTGGGCGTGTTGAATTCGCGGATATCGGCGCCGCCCGAGAAGGCCTTGCCTGCGCCGGTGATCACAATGGCCTTGACGCTGGGGTCATCACCAGCCTTGACCATGCCCTCAACGATGCCCAGGCGCGTGGAATGGCCAAGGCCGTTGACCGGCGGGTTGCTGAGCGTAATGACGGCAACGCCGTCTTGGACCTTGTACTCCGCAGTCATGCTGGTTCCTTTGGTGATGCGAGGGCCGGCTCGATTGACGCCAAAGCAGCGCACCGTGCCTCGCGGTTGAACTGTCTCTCAAGTATCGTTTTTTTAACGCGCGGTAAGGCCGCGACTCGACACAGAATACACAAAATAGCACGGTCGTTCAATTTTTATTTTTGCGCTGCACGGCGCCATCCAGCGGGCCATGAAGCGGGCTGCGGCGGGTTCAAACGCGTGTGCTGCAGCATCGATTTTTTGCCCGGCACATGACGGTTTTGATAGAGTCGCGCATTTCGTCCGCTGGGTGCCCATCAGGCGCGGGGACGTCTCGTCACATTTCGTCGATTCCATTCGCGATCCGAGTGGAGTCGTCCACTCTGTATCCATGTCAGAACACGCTACCCCGTCCACAGAGACGCCGGGCTTGCGCCGCACATTGCGCGCGCGCCATCTCACCATGATCGCCATTGGCGGATCGATCGGTACCGGGCTGTTCGTGGCCTCGGGCGCGACGGTCTCGCAAGCGGGCCCCGGTGGCGCACTCGCCGCCTACATCCTGATCGGGGTCATGGTCTACTTCCTGATGACCAGCCTGGGCGAGCTTGCCGCCTACATGCCAGTCTCGGGCTCGTTTGCCACCTACGGCGCGCTGTATGTCGATGAAGGCTTCGGCTTCGCGCTGGGCTGGAACTATTGGTACAACTGGGCGGTGACCATTGCGGTGGAACTGGCGGCCGCGCAGCTCGTCATGCACTACTGGTTCCCGGATGTGCCGGGGGTGCTGTGGAGTGCGGTGTTCCTCCTCATCATGTTCCTGCTCAACGCCATCTCCGTACGGGGCTTTGGCGAGGCGGAATACTGGTTCGCGCTCATCAAGGTCGTCACCGTCATCTTCTTCATCGGTATTGGCCTGGCGATGATCTTCGGGATCATGAAGGGCGGTCCGCAATCGGGCCTTCAGAACCTGACGCTGGGCGATGCGCCGTTCGTGGGCGGGCTGCCGGCGATGATCGGCGTGGCGATGATCGCGGGGTTCTCGTTCCAAGGGACGGAGCTGATCGGCGTGGCAGCAGGCGAATCGGCTGACCCGGCGCGCACGATTCCGCGGGCAGTCAAGCAAGTGTTCTGGCGCATCCTGCTGTTCTATGTGCTGGCCATCTTCATCATTGGTGTACTGGTGCCGTACACCGATCCGAATCTGCTCTCGACAGAAGTCACCAACATTGGCGTGAGCCCGTTCACGCTGGTGTTCAAGCATGCCGGTCTGGCGTTTGCGGCCGGGCTGATGAACGCGGTGATCCTGACCGCCGTGCTGTCGGCGGGCAATTCGGGCATGTATGCATCCACGCGCATGCTCTACAACCTGGCCACCGAAGGCCGCGCGCCGCGCATCTTTGCGCAACTCACGAAGAACGGTGTGCCGCGCAATGCGCTGCTGGCAACGACCGCTGTGGGCGCGCTGTGTTTCCTCAGCTCGCTGTATGGCGACAAAACCGTTTATCTGTGGCTGCTGAATACCTCGGGCATGACTGGCTTCGTGGCGTGGCTGGGCATTGCCATCAGCCACTATCGCTTCCGCAAGGGGCTGGTGGCGCAGGGGCATGATCCGGCGCAGTTGCCGTATCGCTCGAAGTTCTTCCCGTATGGCCCGCTGTTCGCGTTCGGGCTGTGCCTGGTCATTACGCTCGGCCAGAACTACCAAGCATTCACCAGCGGCACGATCGACTGGCCCGCGGTGATTGCCACGTACATCGGCATTCCAATCTTCTTCCTGATCTGGATTGGCTACCGGCTGGTGCGCGGTGGCGGCATTGTCCGCTACCAGGACATGCACTTCCCGCGCCCGCCCGTGACGCGCGATCCGCTGGCAGGCCAGGACCCTGGCCCCGAACTGCCGACCATCGCCACCCGCGTGTCCGGCACGCAGCAATAACATTTGCCTCGCCTGCCGTTTGCATCGCACTCGGCAGGCGTTTTCATTTGCGCGCCCCACCCCGGCGCATCCCCTATGCACACACCGATTACCCCGACCGGCCTCGAAGCCCAATCCGAACTGCGCCGACGCCTGCGCTCGCGGCACATCATGATGATCGCCCTGAGCGGCGCCATCGGCACGGGCCTGTTCGTGGCATCCGGCGCGTCGATTGCAACGGCCGGCCCCGGCGGCGCCCTGCTGACCTACACGCTGATCGGCGTGATGGTGTATTGCCTCATGACGAGCCTGGGTGAGCTGGCCGTGCATCTGCCAGTGTCGGGCTCGTTCGTGACCTATAGCCGCCTGTATGTGGAAGAAGGCTTCGGCTTTGCGCTCGGCTGGAACTACTGGTTCTCGTTGGCCGTGACGGTGGCCGTCGAGCTGGCCGCCGCGCAACTGGTGATGAAGTATTGGTTTCCGGGCGTGTCGGGCATGGTGTGGAGCGCGGCGTTCCTGCTGCTGATGTTCGGCCTCAACGCGATCTCCGTGCGTGGTTTTGGCGAGGCGGAATACTGGTTCTCGATGATCAAGGTGGTGACGATTGTCGTATTCCTGCTGATCGGCCTGGCGATGATCTTCGGCATCATGCAAGGTGGCCCGCAGTCAGGCTGGCAAAACTTCACCGTGGGCGATGCGCCGTTCGTGGGCGGCCCCGCTGCAATGATTGGCGTAGCCATGATCGCGGGGTTTTCGTTCCAGGGCGTCGAGACCGTGGGTGTGGCCGCTGGTGAAGCGGAGAACCCCTCTCGTACGATCCCACGCGCCATTCGCCAGACGTTCTGGCGCATTCTGCTGTTCTATGTGCTGGCGATCCTGATCATCGGTGTGTTGCTGCCCTATACCGATCCCAACCTGCTGCGCAATGAGGCAACCGATGTGGGTGTGAGCCCGTTCACGCTGGTGTTCCAGCATGCCGGCCTGGCATTTGCCGCCGGGATGATGAATGCGGTGGTGCTAACCGCACTGCTGTCGTCGGGCACGTCGAGCCTGTATGTATCGACGCGGATCCTCTATGACCTGTCGCTCGAAGGCCAGGCGCCGCGCTGGTTTGCCAAGGTGTCGGGCGATGGCGTGCCACTCCGGGCACTGATGGCCACGTCCGCCGTGGGGGCGCTCTGCTTCTTCAGTTCGCTGTTTGGCGATCAGGTGGTCTACCTGTGGCTGCTGAACACGTCAGCGGTGACGTGCTTCATCGCATGGTTTGGCATTGCCGTGGCGCACTACCGGTTCCGCAAGGGGTTCACGAGCCAGGGGCATTCGCTGGATCAGTTGGCGTATCGGTCGCCGTTCTTCCCGTTCGGGCCGATCATGGTGGCGATCCTGTGTGTGGTGATCATCCTTGGGCAGAACACCAAAGCGCTGTTTGCACCGATCGACAATTTTGGCCCCTTCGTTGCGACGTACTGCGGGGTGTTTCTGTTTGTGGCGATCTGGCTGGGATACCGCTGGAAGTTCAAGACGCGGTTTGTGAAGTATTCGGAGATGCAATTTAGCGGGGCGCATCTCCAGCAGGCCAAGGCGGCCTCGGAAGCCGCCTCGCCTGCTGCTGGCGTCGTCACTCACTAAGCGACGCCCGGGGGTTCACGGCCCAACGGATCGCAGCGTCGAGAGATTGACCGCATTGGCCATTGCCGCGTAGCCCGCGTCATTCGGGTGCAGGTGATCTCCGCTGTCGAATACCGGCAGCAGGTTTTGTGGACTGGCCGGATCGCGCACCACCGCATCGAAATCGACAACGGCGTCGAACGCGCCGCTAGTGCGGATCCAGCGGTTCACGGCCTGGCGCGTCGCCTCTTTCTGGGCCGACCAGTAATTCGGATACGGCACCTCCGAGCCCTTGAACGGCGTCAGGGTGCCGCCCATGATCTTGATGCCGTGTTGCCGGCTGCGCACGATGATCTGCCGGTACCCGTTGATGATGTCTTCCGCCGCAACGAGCGGGCTGGCGGGGGCCAACGATGTACCGGGGTAGCCAATGTCGTTGATGCCCTCCAGCAGGACCACCCACTGCACGCCCGGCAGGCTCAGGACATCCCGGTCATATCGGGCCAGCGCGCTGACGCCCGCCAGGTCTGCGAGAACGCGGTTGCCGGCAATCCCCTGGTTGAGCACGGCATACGCGCCCCATGGGCCATTGCTGTTCAGGCGCCGCGACAGCACATCGGGCCAGCGCTTGTTGGCATCGGTCGTGGAATTCTGGCCATCCGTAATCGAGTCCCCAAATGCAACAACGGTGCGCGGCTGGTTCTGTGCCTCGACCAGCAGGCCGGACACATAGAAGCGGCTCGTGTACGAGGTTGGCGATGGCTGATCCGGTGCGGCTGTGTTGTCGCCGCTCGAGACATAGGCCGTCTGTGCCGCGTAGTTGTGGATCGTCCCCAGCGTCGTGGCGTTGGGCAGGAACAGCGTGATGGCAACGTCTGACAACGGCGCAATGGGAAGGTCGATCGGGTCACTGATCAACGGCGCGCCGGCATAGAGCGTGGTGGTGGTTTTCCCGCCAAACGTAACGGTTCGGTCAGAGTTGGGGCGGATCTTCGCACCGCCGGCAGACAAGGCAACATGCACCGGACCAACGACCACCGGTGCTGTCCCGAACTCATTGCTTAACCGCAGGCGCAGCTGATTGCCTCCAATGCTGGCATGGACGATCTGGCGAATGGTTGTTGCTGCGGGAAAGTTCTTGGGGGCAGTCGGATAGATGTTGCGATCGGGGCTGACCGTCCAGGTTGCGACCCACCGGCCGTTGAATCCGTTGGCCCGGTAGTCCTCGTCCGCATGTGGCACTGAAGAGGCCAATGAGATAAGGGCAATCACTGCTGCACGGTAAAAGCGCTGCCGAAAACTACTTCTGCGCATGGTGTCTCCATTGAGTGTTATCGAGTGAACCAGGCCGTGCCGAACGCACGGCCCATTCGATGTCGTAATGACCGGTGCCCCCGACTTCAAGGAGAAATTTGTCAACTGTTGGCTACCGATCGACAAAAGAAAAAGCCCGCACGGGCATCCATGCGGGCCATCTATCGATCGTGATGCTGGGAGCCGTGTTTAAACCTCCAGCCACTCCTGGCGGACCTTCGCATCTGCCTTCAACTGTTGCGGCGTTCCCTCAAACACGATCTGCCCATGCCCCATCACATACACGCGCTGTGAGATGTCCAGGGCAATAGCCAGCTTCTGCTCCACCAGCAGCACCGAGATCCCCCGCTCCTTGAGCGTCTTCAGATACTCGCCTACCAGCGTTACGATCAGTGGCGCGAGCCCTTCGGTCGGCTCATCGATGATGATGAAATCCGGATCGCCCATCAGCGTGCGGCACAGCGTGAGCATCTGCTGTTCGCCGCCGGAGAGCACACCTGCCGGGGTGTTCTCCCGCTCCTGCAGCCGGGGGAACATGCGATACATGTCTTCCAACTGCCAGCGCGGCTTCGGCTGACTCGGGTTGCGCTTCTCGCCCAGCAGCAGGTTCTGTCGTACCGTCAGCGTTGGGAAGATGTCGCGGTTCTCCGGCACGTAACCGATGCCTTGATGCGCCACCTCGAAGGTGCGCATGCCGCTCACGTTCTTGCCACGCAGCAGGATCTCGCCTTCGTGCTTGACCATCCCCATGATGGACTTGGCCAAGGTCGAGCGCCCCACCCCATTGCGCCCAAGCAGGGCGACGATCTCGCCCTCGCCCACGTGCATGTCGACGCCGTGCAGGATGTGGCTCTTGCCGTAGTACGCGTGCAGGTTGCGCACCTCCAGCATTGGAGTATTCGTTGCCATCAATGCGCTCCTGCAGGTTCATCCAGCGTGGTGCCGAGGTAGGCCTCCTTCACGCGGCGGTTGTTGCGAATGGCCTCGGGCGTGTCGGTGGCAATCACCTCGCCGTAGACCAGCACCGAGATGCGATCGGCCAAGCCAAATACCACGCTCATGTCGTGCTCGACCATCACCAGCGTCTTGCCGACAGTCACCTTGCGGATCAAGTCGACCGCGTGGTCGGATTCGGAGCGGCTCATACCGGCAGTCGGCTCGTCCAGCAGGATCACGTCGGCACCGCCCGCGATGGTGATGCCAATCTCCAGCGCACGCTGTTCGGCATACGTCAGCATGCCTGCGGCGGCATCGCGCCGATGCGTCATGCCGATCTGCTCCAGCACTTCCTCCGCACGTTCACGTGCATCGCGCAGTTCGGCCAGCTTGTGCCAGAACGAATACTTGTAGCCCAGCGACCAGAGCACCGCGCAACGCAGGTTCTCGAACACCGTCAGCCGATGAAAGATGTTGGTGATCTGGAAGCTGCGCGACAGGCCCTTGCGGTTGATCTCGAACGGCGCCAGGCCGCTGATCTCTTCGCCATTGAGCTGCACGCTGCCCGACGTGGCTGGGAAGCGGCCCGAGATCAGGTTGAACGTGGTCGACTTGCCTGCGCCATTCGGGCCGATGAGCGCGTGGCGCTCGCCCTTGCCGATGGTAAGGTTCACGCCCCGGATGATCTCGGTCTGACCGAAACGCTTGCGGACATCGCGCAGTTCCAGCGCGGCGGTGGGACCCAATGCGGGTTGACTCATGGTTGCGGCTCCTGCAAGGCGTTGTCCCAGGCGGTGCGCAGCTTGCCCGCTGCGGCACGCAAGCCGAAGGCGCCCACCAGCCACAGCACGGCGGTCACGGCCCACGGCATCCAGGTGGTCGGTGCGACGGACATGCCGAACAGCGTGGCCACGCCGCCCGAGCCCTCGTCCTGCACGGCGTAGATCATCTCTACGGTGGAGATCAGCGCCACCAGCAGGATGGCGGCGGGCACGAATGCCACGCCGTAGGCCGGCAGCAGTGTCTTCAACTTGCCGCGCCGTGCAATCGGCAGATGCATCACCAGCAGGCTAGCGATGCCGCCCGGCGCATACATGACCATCAGCACGAAGAACAAGCCCAGATACAGCAGCCACGCTTTGGTGATACCCGACAGCGCCACGGTAAAGAACACCGTGAGCACCGCGCCGATGATCGGGCCAAAGAAGCTGCCCATACCGCCAATGAACGCCGCCAGCAGCACCGCCCCCGACCGCACGGCCGAGACGTTCTCTGCCGTCACGATCTCGAAGTTGATGCACGACAGCGCACCGGCAATACCTGCAAAAAACGCTGACAGGATCACCACCAGAAAACGCACGCGCTGCGTGTTGTAGCCGATGAATTCCACGCGCTCGGGGTTGTCACGCACGGCGTTGGCGATACGGCCCAGCGGCGTTTGCGTCCACGCATACATCAGCGCCATCGAGATCAGGCACCATGCGGCGATCAGGTAATACACCTGGCGCGCCGGGCCGAAGCTGACGCCGGCAAGCGCGTCGCCGATGCTGCGGTTGGTCGACACACCGCCTTCACCACCGAAGAAGTCCGGAAACATGAGCGCACTGGCGAAGACCATCTCGCCGATACCCATCGTGATCATCGCGAACGTCGTACCAGCCTTCTTGGTCGTGACGTAGCCGAAGATCACGCCGAACAGCGCGCCGCCCAGGCCGCCTACGATGGGCAGCAACGCCACCGCCAGCGGCCCGGCAACACCCAGCGACTGCATGGCGCCGATCTTGTTGAGCACGTGCACGGCCATGAAGGCACCCAGGCCGGCGTACACCGCGTGCCCAAACGACAGCATGCCGGACTGCCCCAGCAGCATGTTGTACGACAGCGCGAAGATGATCATGATGCCCATCTGCGAGAGCAGCGTGATGGCAAAACCCTGCGGCCAGATGAGCGGCAGGACGATCATCACCAGCGCCGTGATGCTCCAGATCAGCCAGCGGGCGAGGTTGACCGGCCTGAACTTCATTGTTCGCGCGCGATCATTGGCCGGCAATGCCCCGTGTTGTTGCGCTTGTTGGTGCATAGTGCGTTCCATTTAGCTCTCCCGCGTACCCATGAGCCCACGCGGGCGGAAGATCAGCATCAGCACCAGCAGCAGGTACGGCAGCACCGGCGCGACTTGCGCAATCGTCAGGTTCCAGACCGAGATGAGCGGCACGTCCGGATGGAGCGTGACACCGATCGTCTGCAGCACGCTCGTCACCGAGATATCCAGCGTGACGGCAAACGTCTGAATGCAGCCGATCAGCAGCGATGCGATAAACGCGCCCACCAGCGACCCCATGCCGCCCACCACCGCCACCACGAAGACGATGGAGCCGACTGCCGCCGCCATGGACGGCTCTGTCACGAAGGCATTGCCGCCAATCACGCCAGCCAACCCTGCTAGCGCACAACCGCCGCCAAACACCAGCATGAACACGCGCGGCACGTTGTGGCCGAGCGCTTCCACCATGTCCGGATGCGTGAGCGCTGCCTGAATGACCAGGCCGATGCGTGTACGCGTGAGCAGCAGGAAGATGCCCACCAGCATCAGCAGCGACACCAGCATCATGAACGCGCGGTACTTGGGGAACGACGACGTGAACAGTGTGAACAGCGGGCCGTCCAGCACTTCTGGCACGCGGTACGGTACGGCGGGCAGGCCCCACACCAGCTTCACGCCTTCTTCAATGAGGTAAGCCAGGCCGAAGGTGAACAGCAGCTCGGCGACGTGGCCGTAGCGATGCACGGTACGCAGGCCAAAGCGCTCGACCACCGCGCCCAACGCACCCACCAGCAGCGGCGCAACGATCAGCGCGGTCCAGAAGCCCAGGTACCCGCTGACAACGTAGGCGAAGTACGCCCCCAGCATGTAGAAGCTGGCATGCGCAAAGTTGAGAACGCCCATCATGCTGAAGATCAGCGTCAGGCCCGAAGACAGCATGAACAGCAGCAACCCGTAGCTGATGCCGTTCAAGAGATTGATGACTAGAAATTCCACGCTGCAGCCCTCTCGGCAAGGCATGGACCGTCCCGCGAAAATGCGGTGCTGGTCCATGCCTTTCCCCGTTTAAAACATCGCCGCACGATAGCATCGGGCGGCCCTTCGGCACACCACTCGCCGTGTTATTGCGGGCGTTTCATCTGGCAGGAAGTCGGCTGCGACGCAATGTATTGATCGAGCACAGCATCGGTCTTCCAGCCGTAGCCCGTGTTTTCCTGGTCGTACTTGACGTTCTTGCCGTTGGTCTTTTCCCAGGTGGCGATGTAGAGCGGCTGCTGACCCTGGTGGTCGGATGCGCGCATCTCGAAGGTGCCGTTCAGGCTGTCGACCTTCATGCCTTCGAAGGCCTTGGCAACCTTGGCGGGCTCGGCCGACTTGGTCTGCTTGATGGCTTTGGCCAGCATGGCGATGCCGGTGTAAGAGGCCATCAGGTAGAAGTCGTCGTTGTACTTTTTCTTGAAGCCGTCGACGATATCGGCACCCTTGTAGCCGTCATTGTTGGTGTTCCAGTAGCCCACGTATTTCACGTGATCGGCGCCCGCGGCGCCCATGGCCGTCGGCACGCCGGTGGTGGAACCGTAGTACGTATAGAAGTTGGCGTTCAGGCCCGCATCTTTGCCTGCCTTGATCAGCAGAGCCAGATCGCTACCCCAGTTGCCGGTGATGACGGTATCCGCACCCGACGACTTGATCTTCGAGACATACGGCGAGAAATCCTTCACCTGTGCCAGCGGGTGCAGGTCTTCCCCCACGATCTCGATGTCCGGACGCTTGCGCTTGAGGTATTCCTTGGCCGCACGCGCCACCTGGTGACCAAACGAATAGTTCTGGTTGATCAGATAGACCTTCTTGACCTTCGGGTCCTTGGCCAGGTAGCTGGTCAGGGCCTCCATCTTCATGTCGGAATTGGCGTCCAGACGGAAGTGCCAGTAGTTGCACTTGCTGTTGGTCATGTCCGGGTCGACCGCCGCGTAGTTCAGGTAGACGATTTCCTTGCCCGGATTGCGCTCGTTGTACTTGGCCACGGCGTCTTCCAGCGCCATGCCGACGCTCGAGCCGTTGCCTTGCACGATGTAATGGATGCCCTGGTCGGCCACCTGCTTGAGCACAGTCAGGCTTTCCTGCGGCGAGAGCTTGTTGTCGAACCCCACCACCTCGAACTTGGTGCCGTCGCCGGCCCAGTTCTTCTGCGTGGCCATGTCGGCGATGTA
Source organism: Ralstonia sp. AU12-08 (assembly GCF_000442475.1). Classification (NCBI taxonomy): domain Bacteria; kingdom Pseudomonadati; phylum Pseudomonadota; class Betaproteobacteria; order Burkholderiales; family Burkholderiaceae; genus Ralstonia; species Ralstonia sp. AU12-08. The sequence goes on from NZ_ASZV01000017.1 coordinate 42,379, forward strand.
CTGCCAGCTGCGCAACTGGTTCTGCCCCAGCGCACCCATCAGGCCCGACAGCGGGTCGATCCAGGCGATCTTGACGGTTTCGGCGGCAGACGCAGCAGCGCTCCCCAGCGCCCCACCGATTGCCACGACACTTGCAACAGCCACAATCAACGGACGGAACTTCGTCATGCGTGTCTCCTTCAGGTGGTGGAGTCGCCGGCGAGTCACTCTCCCGCGTGCCACGGATGGGCACGTCGGCTGCTTGCGTCTCCAGGTTGCAACGCGCCCGGGCTTCATTCCGCCGCGACCCGATTGCTGGTGGGTGTGCGGTGGCTGGCCCTGATCCGGTTGTCTTGCGTCCGCCGTCCTCACGCTCGGCTTGTTGCCGATGCGCGGGCGGCGGTTTCTGTTCTGACTGCTAGGCCTGTGCGGCCGGGAACTGGTAATCCTTGAACTGCTCGCGCAGCTTGAGCTTCTGCATCTTGCCGGTGGCCGTGAGCGGTATCTCGGTGACGAACACCACGTCATCCGGAATCCACCACTTGGCAACCTTGCCTTCGAAGAACTTGAGCATCTCCTCACGCGTGAGTTCGGCGCCCGGCTTCTTCATCACCACCAGCAGCGGGCGCTCGTCCCACTTCGGGTGGCGGCAAGCAATGCACGCAGCCATATGCACAGCGGGGTGCGCAGCGGCCACGTTCTCCACGTCGATGGAGGAGATCCACTCACCGCCGGACTTGATCACGTCCTTGCTGCGATCGGTGATCTGCATGTACCCGTCGGCGTCGATATTGGCCACGTCACCCGTCGGGAACCAGCCGTCCACCAACGGTGAATGGTCGCCGCGGAAATAGCTGTCGATGATCCACGGCCCACGCACATACAGGTCGCCGAAGGCCTTGCCGTCCCACGGCAGTTCGTGGCCCTCTGCATCGACGATCTTCATGTCGACGCCGTAGATGGCGCGGCCCTGGCGTTCGAGCACGTGCTGCTTGGCTTCTTCGGGCAAATCGGTGTGCTTGCCCATCAGCTTGCAGGTCGTCCCCAACGGCGACATTTCCGTCATGCCCCAGGCGTGGATGACTTCCACGTCGAGCGATTTCAGCGCGCGAATCATGGCCGGCGGCGCGGCCGAACCACCAATGACGGTGCGACGGAACGTCGAGAACTTGAGGTTGTTCGCCTGCACGTGCTGCAGCAAGCCCAGCCACACAGTCGGCACGCCGGCGGAGAAGGTCACCTTCTCCTGCTCGAACAACTCGTAGACGGAGGCACCATCCAGCTTCGGCCCCGGGAAGACCAGCTTGGCGCCCACCAGCGGCACCGAATACGGCAGGCCCCACGCGTTGACATGGAACATCGGCACCACCGGCAGGATCACGTCCTGCGCCGAGCACCCCAGCGCATCCGGCAATGCCGATGCGTACGAGTGCAGCACGGTAGAACGATGCGAATACAGCGCACCCTTCGGGTTGCCCGTCGTGCCCGACGTGTAGCAGAGGCTGGAAGCGGTGTTCTCGTCGAACTGCGGCCAGGTGTATTCGGCACTCTGCGCGTCGAGCAGCTCTTCATAACAGAGCATCGGCACGCTGGAGTTGGGCATGTGCGCCCGGTCAGTCATCGCCACCCAGCCCTTCACGTTCGGGCAATGCGCGGCGATGCCCTCGACGAGCGGCACGAACGTCAGGTCGAAGAAGACGTACTGATCGTCAGCGTGATTGACGATATAGGCGATCTGGTCTGGAAACAGCCGCGGGTTGATGGTGTGGCACACCGAACCCGAGCCAGACACGCCGTAATAGATTTCAAGATGGCGATAGCCGTTCCAAGCCAGCGTGCCGACGCGCTCGCCGGGCTGCACGCCCAATGCGGCCAGCGCATTTGCCAGTTGCTTGGAACGATCCCGCACTTGCCGATACGTGGTGCGATGGATATCGCCCTCGACACGGCGTGACACGACTTCAGTCGAACCGGAATTGCGCGCTGCATGTTCGATGATGGTCGAGATGAGCAAAGGGTTGCTCATCATTTGTCCCATCAGGGCCATGGTGTCTCCTAGAAAAACTGAACAACCGTTCTATTTTTTGGCCGATTGTTCCCGTGATCGTCTAGCACGTCAACGGGTTGTTGTTGTGCGCTGCGGCATGTCACACAATCGCGGCCCCCATGTTTACCCGGCCATCTAAAAAACCCTGCGAACCGTTGTGGTGCAAGGGTTCGCAGGCTGCAGCTTTTTTTACTGCCAAGTACAATACGCGATAGCGTTGCTGCGTCTCAACATGGCGTTTTCCCCTACACAGAGCGCATTTTTCTGCACTGCGGAATTCACAACTGTTGACGATTTGGCACTGTTTTTGCGCCATTTCCCGTGCTAATCGAGCGCCCCGATCCATGCCGACTTCCCCTGCCGCCTTGCCTGACGATTCCCTTATCAGCACCTTCGACTGGGCCGGCCGCCCTGCCGCTGCCCCCGGATTCTCCACACTCGGCGAGCGGTTTCTGACCCGGTTGTCGCCTATGCCGATGCCCACGGCGGGCACACCGTATCTCGTGGGCTTCTCACCCGATGCGGCCGCCCCGCTGGGCATTGCCCGCGCAGAACTCGATACACCTGCCGGCCTGGATGTGTTCACGGGCAACACGATTGCCGCATGGAGCGACCCGCTCGCCACGGTCTACTCCGGTCACCAATTCGGCGTGTGGGCCGGTCAGCTGGGCGACGGCCGCGCGTTGCTGCTGACTGAACTGCAAACCGCCGATGGCCCCTGCGAAATCCAGCTCAAGGGTGCGGGCCGCACGCCGTATTCGCGCATGGGCGACGGGCGCGCCGTACTGCGTTCGTCCATTCGCGAATTCCTGTGCTCGGAGGCGATGGCCGGCCTCGGCATCCCCACCACGCGCGCGCTGTGCGTGACCGGCTCCGATGCCCCGGTGCGCCGCGAAGAGATCGAAACCGCCGCCGTCGTCACGCGCCTGGCGCCATCGTTCGTGCGCTTCGGTCACTTCGAACACTTTGCCGCCAACGAGAAGCTGCCCGAATTGCGCGCGCTGGCTGACTACGTCATCGACCGCTTCTACCCGGACTGCCGCACCGCACCACAGCCCTACCTGGCGATGCTGCGTGAAGTCGCCCGCCGCACCGCCGAGTTGATGGCGCAATGGCAAGCCGTCGGCTTCTGCCACGGCGTGATGAACACCGACAACATGTCGATCCTCGGCCTCACGCTCGACTACGGCCCGTTCGGTTTCCTGGATGGCTTCAACGCCAACCACATCTGCAACCACTCCGACACCGGCGGCCGCTACGCCTACGCCCAGCAGCCGCAGATCGGCTATTGGAACCTGTTCTGCCTCGCGCAGGCCCTACTGCCGCTGTTCGGCGAAGATCCCGACGTTTTCGTCGACATAAGCGACGAAGCACAAGCCCAGCCTGCCATCGACGCCGCGCAAGATACGCTGCTCACCTACCGCGACGTCTACGGCGCAGCCTTCCACGCCCGCTATCGCGCCAAGCTGGGCCTGTCGACCGCGCAGGATGCCGATGAGACCCTCTTCGGCGACCTGTTCAAGTTGCTGCATACCCAACGTACGGACTACACGCTCTTCTTCCGCCACCTCGCCGATGTGCGTCGTGACGACACACCCGCCGCGGCAGAAGCGCGCACCGTGCGCGACTTCTTCTTCGACCGCGCTGCCGCAGACGTGTGGCTGAACGCGTATCGCCAACGGTTGCAGGCCGAACCGCAATCCGACGATGAGCGCGCGACCGCCATGCGCCGCGTCAACCCGAAGTACGTGTTGCGCAACCACCTGGCCGAAGTCGCCATCCGCCGCGCCAAAGAAAAGGATTTCTCCGAAGTCGAGAACCTGCGCGCCGTGCTGGCCCGCCCATTCGACGATCACCCTGGCTTCGAGCACTACGCGCAGCCAGCACCCGATTGGGCGTCGTCGCTGGAAGTGAGCTGCTCGTCGTGATCCGATATGCGGCACAAGTGATGCGCCGGAACTGACGCCGTGCTCTAATCCGCGCCTGTCAGGATCGCCGCCGCAACACGACAAAACAACGTTGGCTGCCCACGAAGCCGCCAACGACACCAACAAGGAGTCTCATCACCATGACCGTCCAGAAAACCAACGCCGAATGGCGTGACCAGCTCTCCGACATCGAATACCGCGTCACCCGCGAAGCCGCCACCGAACGCCCTTTCACCGGCGAGTATTGGGACCACTGGGAGCGCGGCGTCTACAACTGCGTGTGCTGCGGCACCCCGCTCTTTGAATCGTCGACCAAGTTCGATGCCGGTTGCGGCTGGCCCAGCTATTTCCAGCCCATCAACGGCGAGGTAATCGCCGAGAAAACCGACCGCTCGCACGGCATGTTGCGCATCGAGGTGCAATGCAAGAACTGCGGCGCGCACCTGGGCCACGTATTCGAAGACGGCCCCGCCCCGACCGGCCTGCGGTATTGCATCAACTCGGCTGCGCTAAAATTCGGCGATTGATCTTTCGCATAGGCCCGCACAAGCGCCCTACACGCACATTCACGCATGAAATTCCTGTTCGATCTGTTCCCGGTCATCCTGTTCTTTGCTGCCTTCAAGGTGGCCGGTATTTATGTGGCGACCACCGTCGCGATGGTCGCCACCGTGCTGCAGATCGCCTGGGTGTGGTTCAAGCACCGCAAGGTGGACGCCATGCAGTGGCTGTCGCTGCTCATCATCGGCGTGTTTGGCGGCGCGACGCTCATCTTCCACAACGACACCTTCATCAAGTGGAAACCAACGGTGCTGTACTGGCTGTTTGGCGTCGTGCTGCTGGGCAGCGTGGTGTTTGTTCGCAAGAACCTGATTCGCGCCATGATGGAGCATCAGGTGTCGCTGCCGGAGTCGATGTGGGGCCGCCTGAATCTGGTGTGGGCGATTTTCTTCCTGGCGATGGGTGGTCTGAATCTGTATGTGGCCTACCACTACGACACCGACGTCTGGGTCAACTTCAAGCTGTTTGGCTCGATGGGCCTGATGGTGGTGTTCATCCTGGCGCAGAGCGTCTGGCTGGCGCGCCACATGCAGGAGCGCCCCGCCGATGCTGCCAATGACCCCAGCGCCAAGGACAACTCGAAGGAACAGATCTGATGGCCGCCGATCCACGCGAGATTGAGCGCCTGTTGCGCGACGCCTTCCAGCCTGCCCACCTCGTCGTTGAAGACGACAGCGCCAAGCATGCCGGCCACGCCGGCGCGGCCTCCGGCGGTGGGCATTACAACGTCGAAATCGTCAGCTCAGCCTTTGCCGGCAAGAGCCGCGTTGCGCGTCATCGCATGGTGTATGATGCGCTGCACACGCTGTGGCCGGCGGCGATTCATGCCCTGGCGATCCGCGCGGTCACTCCCGAAGAAAACACGTAAGCGCATTCCACGCTCACTCGTCCTTCCCTCGAACGCAATCCCATGAAGATTTCCAGCCTCACTGCCAGCCTGCTGGCTGTTGCCCTTGCTGCGACCGTTGCTCCGGCCATGGCCCAGAATGCCGCCGTCGTCAACGGCAAAGCCATCCCGAGCGCCAAGGTGGACGCGCTGATCAAGAAGTCGGGCCAGCCCGAATCGCCGGAGCTGCGCAGCAAAGCCCGCGACATGCTGATCGACCGCGAACTGATCGAGCAGGACGCCGCCAAGCGTGGTCTGCTGGAGCGCGATGACGTGCAGGAACAACTCGCCGCATCCCGCCTGAACGTGCTGGTGGCTGCGGAGTTTGAAGACTACGTCAAGAACAGCCCCGCCACCGAAGACGAACTGCACAAGCAGTACGACAAGATCAAGGCGCAGTTTGGCAACGGCAAGGAATACCACGCCCACCACATCCTGGTGGACAAGGAAGCCGACGCGAAGGCGATCATCGCCAAGCTGAAGGCTGGCGGCAACTTTGAAGCCATCGCCAAGGCTCAATCGAAGGACAAGGGATCGGGCGCCAACGGCGGCGATCTGGACTGGGCCAACCCGGGCACTTATGTGCCGGAGTTCTCGGCAGCGCTGACGGGCCTGAAGAAGGGTGAGATCACCCAGACGCCGGTCAAGACGCAATTCGGCTGGCACGTGATCCGCCTGGACGACACGCGCGATGCGAAGATCCCGTCGTATGAAGAGGTCAAGCCGCAACTGCTCGAAATGATGATGGGCGACCAGAACTGGCAACGCAGCAAGTTCCAGGCAATGCTGAAGGATCTGCGCGAAAAGGCGAAGATCCAGTAATAAACGCCCCGTAGGGGCTGTAAAAAAGGGGCCTCGTGCCCCTTTTTGATTTTTGGGCTCCGGATGAATCGTGCGCAACCCGAGTCCCTTGCCTGATCAATCAGGTGAGCTCCAAAACGCTTCTGAAGTGTTTGCTGAAAAGCGCTGAGATTTGTCTCATAATGTGCGCCCACGTGCGCCGGCTTTGCACCGCTTCGGTGCGCTCAAGAACGTCTGAAAACCAACCACGCCAGCACGGGCTCATCCCGCCCGTCGCCAGAGCGAAACCACCCAAAAGGGAAACAGGAGATCCGTATGTCCAGCTTCAAACACGCCTTCCGCCTCGCAGCGCTTGCCGCCATTCCGATGGCGCTTCTGCAAGCCACCCCGGCGCTGGCCCAGGCCACCAAGTCGGTCGAAGTGCTGGCCATCGTTGAACACCCGGCACTCGATGCCATTCGCGACGGCGCCAAGGAAGCACTCAAGGCCGAGGGCTTCGACGCCGGCAAGAACCTGAAGTGGGAATACCAGAGCGCGCAAGGCAGCCCTGCCACGGCCGCGCAGATCGCCCGCAAGTTCATCGGCGACAAGCCGGATGCCATCGTCGCCATCGCTACGCCGTCGGCACAGGCTGTCGTGGCTGCCACGAAGACCATCCCGGTGGTGTATTCCGGCGTGACCGACCCGGTTGCCGCACAACTGGTCAAGAACTGGGAGCCGACCGGCACCAACGTGACCGGCGTGTCCGACAAGCTGCCGCTGGACAAGCAGATCGCCCTGATCAAGCGCGTGGTGCCGAATGCCAAGCGCGTGGGCATGGTCTACAACCCGGGTGAAGCCAACTCGGTCGTGGTCGTCAACGAGCTGAAGAAGCTGCTGACGGCCCAGGGCATGACGCTGGTGGAATCGGCTGCACCGCGCACCGTGGACATCGCTCCGTCGGCCAAGAACCTGATCGGCAAGGTTGACGTGATCTACACGAACACCGACAACAACGTGGTGTCGGCGTATGAGTCGCTGGTGAAGGTGGCCAACGAAGCGAAGATCCCGCTGGTGGCCGGTGATACCGACAGCGTGAAGCGTGGCGCCATTGCCGCGCTGGGCATCAACTACTACGACCTGGGCAAGCAGACCGGTGCCGTTGTTGCCCGCATCCTGAAGGGCGAGAAGCCGGGCGCAATCGCCTCGGCCGGCAGCTCCAACCTGGAACTGTTCGTGAACGAAGGCGCTGCCAAGAAGCAAGGTGTGACCCTGTCGGCAGACCTGCTGAAGGACGCCAAGGAAGTCATCAAGTAAGCCGCAAGGCGCCGGCCAACTCCATCCAACGGAGATGGCCGGCGCGGGTCATGGCAGCCCGGTTCCAAAACGCGGTGATCCGCCGCATCATGGCCGGGCGCTCGCGCTCCACCCACAAGCGTCCCCGTTCATTGCCTTCTGGCGCGGTGCCCAACCGCCGTGCCCTACTCTGTCATGTCACTTTTTTCATTGCTCGGCGCCCTGGAGATCGGTCTGATCTTCAGTCTCGTGGCGCTCGGGGTGCTGATCTCTTTCCGCATCCTCAACTTCCCTGACCTCACTGTCGACGGCAGCTTCCCCATGGGCGGCGCTGTGGCGGCCACGCTCATCGCCGGCGGACACGATCCGTTCATGTCGACCTTCTGCGGCATGCTGGCTGGTGCCGCTGCGGGCTTCATCACGGGCTGGCTCAACGTGCGCCTGAAAATCATGGATCTGCTCGCCAGTATCCTGATGATGATCGCGCTGTATTCGGTCAACCTGCGCATCATGGGCAAGCCGAACGTGCCGCTCATCTCCGAGCCGACGGTGTTCTCGCTGCTGCAGCCGGAATGGATGCCCGACTACGTCTTCCGCCCTGTACTGCTGGGTGTGGTGGTCGTGATCGTCAAGCTGCTGGTGGACTGGTTCTTCTCGACGCAAGTCGGTCTGTCGCTGCGCGCCACCGGCGCCAACCCGCGCATGGCACGCGCCCAGGGCGTTGCTACCGGTGCCGCTACGCTGGCCGGTATGGCGCTGTCCAACGCGCTGGTCGCCCTTGCTGGTGCGCTCTACGCGCAAACGCAAGGCGGAGCGGATGTGTCGATGGGTATCGGCACCATCGTGATCGGCCTGGCCGCCGTCATCATCGGCGAGACCGTGCTGCCCGCACGCCGCCTGGTGCTGACCACGCTGGCCGTGGTGATTGGCGCAATCCTGTATCGCTTCTTCATCGCCCTGGCGCTCAACAGCGATTTCATCGGCCTGCAGGCGCAGGATCTGAACATGGTGACCGCCGCGCTGGTGGTGATCGCCCTCGTGCTGCCGGGTGTGCGCCGCAAGGTGTTCGGCAAGTTCGCCAAGACCGCTACCAAGGGGAACTGACATGCTGAGCGCACAAGGACTCACCCTCACCTTCAACCCGGGCACGCCCATCGAGACGCGCGCGCTGCGTGGCCTGTCGCTGGAGATCCCCACGGGCCAGTTCGTGGCCGTGATCGGCTCGAACGGCGCCGGCAAGTCGACGTTCCTGAACTCCATCAGCGGCGACCAACTGGTCGATTCGGGCAGCATCACCATCAACGGTGAAGACGTCACCCGCAAGACCGCATGGCAACGCGCCGACAAGGTCGCCCGCGTGTTCCAGGACCCGATGGCCGGCACCTGCGAGAACCTGACCATCGAAGAGAACATGTCGCTGGCCATGTGCCGCGGCCAGCGTCGTGGTTTCAAGTTCGCGACCAATCGCAAGTGGCGCGAGATCTTCCGCGAGCAACTGCGTCGATTGGACCTCGGCCTCGAGAGCCGTCTGACGGATCGCATTGGTCTGTTGTCGGGGGGCCAGCGTCAGGCTGTGAGCCTGCTGATGGCATCCCTGCAACCGTCGCGCATTCTGCTGCTGGATGAGCACACCGCTGCGCTGGACCCGAAAACGGCCGCCTTCGTGCTGGAGCTGACCGCCAAGATCGTCTCGGAGTCCAAGCTGACGACGATGATGGTCACGCACTCCATGCGCCAGGCGCTTGACTACGGCGACCGCACGGTGATGCTGCACCAGGGCAACGTGATCCTCGACGTGCAAGGCGAGGAGCGCAAAGGCCTGGACGTGCCGCACCTGCTGCAGAAGTTCGAAGAAACGCGCGGCGCCAAGGTGGACGACGACGCGCTGCTACTGGGCTGAGACCAACGCAGCGTTCCAACGCACCATGAAGAACGGGCACCTTCGGGTGCCCGTTTTTTTACGCGAATGGAGTCGCCACAAGGTTGGCATGATGCCGCCTGCCTACAATGCACAGTCAACCGTGATGTCTTTCGCATTCTTGAACACCCTGCCATGACCAAGGCACGCCGTCCGGCCATCAGCATTGCGCCCGATCAGAACCAACAAGACGCGCCAACGCTGTCGAAAGGGCAGAAATCATTCAACGCACTGATCAAGCAGATCGAGAATCGGCGCAAGCGGCTGGCTGACTGGGAAGCCGCCACAACGCAGTTTCAGGCGCGCTATGCGGGCGAGTTCCTACCGCTGCAGCGGACCAGCACCGACTTGAAGATCCGCATGGTGCATTCCCTGGACCAGGCCTATGAGCACGACGGACTGACCAAGCCTGAGCGCCGCAAGATATCCGCCCTCATCGTCGATCTGGCCGGCAACTTGATCAATGAAGATGCCAGCCTCAAGGCCATCTACAACAAGTACAGCGGAACGGACTTCGATCGTGAAACTGCAGCGCAAGCCGCGGAAATGAAGTCGCGGCTGGAGGCAATGCTCGGTGTCGATCTGGGGGATGACGCGGATGCGCATTCGCAGGACGCCGTACTGCAACGCGCCCGGGCGCACATCCAGCAACAGGCAGAGAAAAAGGCTGCCCTCGCAAGCAAGCGTGAAGCACGCCGGGCTGCCCGGGAAAAATCCCCCAAACAGCTCGCGGCGGAAGCCCGCGAGCAAGAGGAACAGGCGCAGATCAGCCTGTCCATTCGCGAGGTCTATCGCAAGCTCGCCAGCGCCTTGCACCCCGACCGCGAGACCGATCCACAGGAACGCGATCGGAAGACCCGGCTCATGCAGCGTGTCAACGAGGCCTATGACAAGGGCAACCTGTTGCACCTGCTGGAGTTGCAGCTTGAGCTCGACCACATCGACCAGCGCTCAATCAACCACCTGAGCGAAGCGCGGCTGACGCACTACAACGAGATCCTGAAGGATCAGGTGCGCGAACTCGACCGACAAATCCACCGCGTCGAGACGACGTTCCGGCACACCTACGGTTACCACCGGGCCGGGGCGCTGTCTCCGGATGCACCGCTGCAGAATCTCGCCACCAACATCGGTGCCCTGCACCACACGATTCGCAACCTTGAGCAGGACCTTGCCGCGTTCGACGACATCAAGGACCTGAGGCGCATGCTGAAACGCGCGCAATCGACCAGCGATTCGATGCCCTTTTGAAAGGGAATCGGTTCAATCCAACAAAACGGGCGCCCGAAGGTGCCCGTTTTGTTGGGTAGCTAAGTGGCCGTACAACGGCCTGCAAAGCCGTGTACGCCAGTTAGAAGCGGTGCTGCAGACCCGCCGTCACACCGACCTGATTGTTGCCGTAGCCGACCACATCACGCGACAGGCTCACGTTCTGGCCGTTCTGGGCCTTGGCGTAGGCCGCTGACAGATAGGCCGTGGTGCGCTTGGACAGCGCGTACTGGCCGCGCAGCGAGAACAGGATCGGATCCGCCGAGTTGTTCACGCCCTTGATGTTCTGCTTGTACACCGCGCCGTACAGCGTGAATGCCGGCGTGAAGTCGTAGCTGGCACCGGCCCAATACATGTCGCTGCGCTGGGTGGCAGCAGTCGTGGTGAACGCGCGCTTGTAGTTGCGGTAGCCCGCGAACAGCTTCAGTGCACCAAAGTCGTAGCTGGCACCGGCGTGGATGCCCTGGATGTAGTCCGTCGTGTCGGCCGGCGTCACGCTCGTGCCTGCGCCGTTCTGGCGGTCCCACGTGGCAGCAGCCGAGAAGCCGCCCACGCTGTAGCCGATGCCCAGGTCGTACTTGGACGAGCGCTTGAAGTTGCCTGCGGCCTCGCCAAAGCCAACGGTAGCGCCCAGCTTCAGGCCGCCGAAGGTGCCGTCATAGCGGATGGCATCCGACGAACGCGAGAACAGACCGTCCTTGCGGCCGCCCGTTGCCGTGGACGACGTGGCCCACGAGTAGTTCGGCGCGTAGCCCATCGGGTCGTACGGCAGCATGAAGTCGTACGTGGTCGTGAAGGTACGACCCGCCACCACCTGGCCGAAGCCACCTGCCAGGCCCACCACGGCGCGGCGGTCGAACAGTACGTTGTCGGTGTCGAGCTTGCCGGTGTCGACGGCGATGCCGCTTTCCAGGTTGAAGACCGCCTTCAGGCCGCCGCCCAGGTCTTCCGTGCCGCGCATGCCCCAGCGCGAGGTGTTCTTGCCACCCGACACCAGTCGGGTGACGCTGCCGCCGTTCGGGCCGGCGTGGTTCACGTACTCGATGCCCGAGTCGACGATCCCGTACAGGGTCACGTTGGACGATTGTGCGGCTGCAGAGCCGGCGGTGGCCAACGCAACTGCCGCCAGCGCCATCGAAGTCTTCTTCATCAGGTCTCCCTTTATCGTTGTTCAGCCGCAAGGGCCGCTACAACCGGGCTCTTGGGGCGGCACGGATCGTATGAGGGACGCACTTTCAGTTCACTTTCGATTGCCGGGAAATTGGGAGGGTGTGGGGGCCTGTTCCTGGGGGTTTCCCTAGCTTCAAAACACAGGGGGATGCCTGTATTTCTCTGCGCCTTATTGAGAAAAATCCGATATGCGCATCCTGTTGGTCGAAGACAACCTGAAGCTGGCCAGTACGCTGGAAGACGCCCTGAGCCAGGCCGGCTTTACGGTTGACTGCGTGCACGACGGCCACGCGGCCGATCTGCTGCTGACCACGCAGGACTACGCCCTGGCCATTCTCGACCTCGGCCTGCCGCGCCTGGACGGGCTGGAAGTGCTGCGCCGCCTGCGTGCCCGCAAGAATCCGCTGCCGGTGATGATCCTGACTGCGCATGGCGCCGTGGAAGAACGCGTGCGCGGCCTGAACCTCGGGGCTGACGATTACCTTGCGAAACCGTTCGACCTGACCGAGGTGGAAGCGCGTGCCCGCGCATTGATCCGCCGCAGCCACGGCCACGAAAGCACGCAGTTGCAATGCGGCCCGCTGCACTACGACGGCATCAGCGGCGCCTTCACGCTCCATGGCGAACTGCTCGCCCTCACCGGCCGCGAGCGCGCTGTGCTGGAGGTGTTGATGCTGCGCGACGGCCGTGCCGTCAACAAAGCCGCCATCTCGGAAAAGATCTTCAGCATCAACGAATCCGTCAACGCCGATGCCATCGAGATCTATGTGCACCGCCTGCGCAAGAAGCTCGACGGCAGTGGCGTGGCTATCGTCATGCTGCGCGGACTCGGTTATCTGCTGGAAGCCACACCGGGCGCGCCAGTAGACGCGGCCCCATGAGCCCGCCGAGCCTACGCCGGCAGCTCTCACTCTGGCTGCTGTTGCCGCTGTTGGGGCTGCTTGCGTTGGATGCCTGGCTGACCTACGCGCGCGCCATGAACGCCGCGCACGCCGCGTTTGACCGCACGCTGGGTGCATCGCTCAAGGCCATGCATGAAGGCGTGCGCCTGCGCGAAGGGCGCTTCGCCATCGACCTGCCTTATCTGGCGCTGGAAATTCTGGAGTCGGAAACCGGCAGCAGCATCTTCTATCGGATTGCCGACACCGCTGGCAACACGCTCACCGGCTACAACGAACTGCCTCTGCCCGGTGGGCGGCAACCTACGCCGTATCGCACCGCCTTCTACGACACGACGTTCCGCAACATGCAGGTGCGCGTGGCGGCCCAGGCGGTACCCGTGCGCGATGCGCAGTCCTCGCAGATTCAGCTGGTGTGGCTACTGGTGGGCGAAACGCTGGAGCCGCGTGAAGCATTGGCCCACGAGATCCTGGCGGGCTCGCTGCAGCAGGAGGTGCTGCTGGTGGTGCTGGCCGTCGGCATCGTCTGGCTGGGCGTACGGCGCGGGCTGCGGCCGCTACGGCAGTTGAGTGAAAGCATGGCCAGCCGCGGCACCGATGAACTGGCGCCCCTGCACCAGCACGGCTTGCCTGCGGAAGTCGCACCGCTGGTCGAGGCCATCAACCAGTACGTGGCGCGGCTGCTGCGCATGGTGCAGGCCCGCAAACGCTTCTTTGCCGATGCGGCACATCAATTGAAGACGCCACTCGCCGTCATCCAGGCGCAATCGGAACTCGCCCTGCGCGAGCCCGACGGCGATCGCATCCGCCGTCATCTCGAACCGCTGCACGGCACCGTGCGCCAGGCGGCCAAGGGCGTGCAGCAATTGCTGTCGCTCTCGCGGCTGGAGTCCGACAGTGGCTACGCCCCGCAATTGCAGCCGTTGTGCCTCGACACGCTGGCCGGTGATGTGGCGCTCGAACTCGCCCCGGTGGCGCGCAAGGCCGGCATCGACCTCGGCTTTGAAGGCGACCCCGTCACCGTGGCCGGCGAGCCGCAATGGCTGCAGGAACTGATCGGCAACCTGCTCGATAACGCCATCCGCTACGCAGGCCATGGCGCCCGCGTCACGCTGCGCGTCAAACGCCAGACGATGGCCATGCTGGGCGACCAGGCTGTGTTGCAGGTGGAAGATGATGGCCCTGGCATTGCCGTGCCCGAGCGCGATGCGGTGTTTGGCCGCTTCTATCGCGGTGCCGCCGCAGCCGCAGCACAGGATCAGGACGGCAGCGGCCTGGGCCTGGCCATCGTGCGTGAGATCGCCCGCGTGCATGGCGGCACGGTGGTGCTGTCTGAAACACCCGGGGGCGGGCTGACCGTGAGCGTGTGCCTGGCACTCGCCCCGACTGACGCACCCACAGTCTCAGCCTGATCGCGCCTTGCACGGCCGGTTGCTGCAGGACAACATAGACGTGCCGTCATCGCGTGCTGCGTCAACTGCCGTGCACCGCTTCCGTGACGACGCGGCGCACCATTTCCAGGCGTGCGAGCAACCTGTCTCAGCACTCGAATTGGTTCCATCCGATCCCTCGCGACCATCGCCGCACCTGCCCTGGCAGCGACCTACACTCAAACGGTTGCTCCATCCCTCCGAAACCACCGCCGTGCTTGCCTCGGCAAGGCCTTGGGGCTTTTCCCTATTGTGGTGCCGGAGGGCCTTTCGCCCGCTTGCGGTGCAAGTTGAGTCGCCTAAATTGGCTCTATCAAATAACCAGGATTGGGTCCACTTTGCAAAACAATGAGCCGCTATAGTCCATCCACAATTCTTCACAACACGGCTTGTTGACCAGCCTTGATGGGCTGAGGAACAGCAGGAGGCAGCAATGAAGACCGACGACGTGATCGTCAGCTTTCGAGGTGTACGCAAGACGTATGACGGCGAGACCCTCGTGGTCAAGCACCTGGACCTGGACATCTACCAGGGCGAGTTCCTGACCCTGCTCGGCCCCTCCGGCTCGGGCAAGACCACCTGCCTGATGATGCTGGCCGGGTTTGAATTCCCGACCGGCGGCGAGATCCGCTTGGAAGGCGCGCTGCTCAACAACGTGCCGCCGCACAAGCGCAACATCGGCATGGTGTTCCAGAACTACGCGCTATTCCCGCACCTGACGGTGGCGCAGAACGTGGAATACCCGCTGACCGTGCGCAAGCTGCCCGCCAGCGAGCGTGCAGACCGCGTGCACAAGGCCCTGCAGATGGTGCGCATGGAAGGCTTTGCCAAGCGCTACCCGGCGCAGCTCTCGGGCGGCCAGCAGCAGCGCATTGCCCTGGCCCGTGCGCTGGTGTTCGAGCCCAAGCTGGTGCTGATGGACGAGCCGCTGGGCGCGCTCGACAAGCAACTGCGTGAACACATGCAGTACGAGCTCAAATCGCTGCACGAAAAGCTGGGCGTGACGTTCGTCTACGTGACGCACGACCAGGGCGAGGCGCTCACCATGTCCGACCGCGTGGCCGTGTTCGACAAGGGCATCGTGCAGCAGCTCGACACGGTGGACAGCCTGTACGAACGCCCCTGCAACGAGTTCGTCGCCAACTTCATCGGTGACAGCAACACGCTGCGCGGCACCGTCACCCGCATCGACGGGGATTACTGCGAACTGCAATTGAACGATGGCGCACGCGTGGTCGGCCGCAACATCGCCGGTGCCAACGTGGGCGCTACCGCCACCGGCTGCATCCGCCCCGAGCGCATGCGCCTGCTGGATGGCGCACCTGCCGCCGGCAACGCCATCACTGGCCAGACACGCGGCCTCGTCTACTTTGGTGACCACGTGCGCATGCGCTGCGCCCTGCCCGATCAACCCGAATGTTTCGTCAAGGTGCCGCTGGGCACGCGTGCGCTCGAAGGCTTTGCACCCGGCGCGCCGATCCAGCTGGAGTTCGCACCCGAACACCTGCGCGTTTTTGTCTGAGCCGTAACACGACCACAAAGCCGTAATCACACGCTAAAGCCAAAAGAGGAGCCAACATGAAACACAGCACGAAAATGCGTCTGAGCCTGCTCGCCGGCGCGTTCGCCATTGCCTTCGGCGCGCATGCTGCCGAGATCACCGTCGTCAACTTCGGCGGCGCCAACGGCGACGCGCAAAAGGCCGCCTTCAACAAGCCGTTCGAGGCACAGACCGGCAACAAGGTCACCGTGGTCGAATACAACGGCGAGCAGGCCAAGATCAAGGCCATGGTGGAAGCCAAGCACGTCAACTGGGACGTGGTGGAAGTCGAATCCGGCGACATCGGCCGTGGCTGCGACGAGGGCCTGTTCGAGAAGCTCGACTGGAGCAAGATCGCCAAGAAAGGCGACCTGATCCCCGAGTCGCCCAGCACCTGCGGCGTGGGCTTCTTCGTGTGGTCGACCGCGATGGCGTACAACGCCGACAAGCTCAAGACCGCCCCGACCGGCTGGGCCGATTTCTGGGACGTGAAGACATTCCCGGGCAAGCGCGGCATGCGCAAGGGTGCGCGCGGCAACCTGGAATTCGCGCTGATGGCCGACGGCGTGCCGCCCAAGGACGTCTACAAGGTGCTGGCCACCAAGGACGGCCAGAACCGCGCGTTCAAGAAGCTCGACCAACTGAAGGCCAACATCCAGTGGTGGGAAGCCGGCGCGCAGCCGCCGCAATTCCTGGTGGCGGGTGACGTGGTGATGTCCACGGCCTTCAACGGCCGCATCGACGCCGCGCAACGCGAAGGCAAGAACCTGAAGGTGGTCTGGAACGGCAGCATCTACGACCTGGACTACTGGGCCATCCCCAAGGGCACGCCCAACAAGGCGCTGGCCGAGCAATACATCGCCTACACGCTCTCGCAGAAGCCGCAGCAGGAATACGCCAAGCACATCGCCTACGGCCCGGCCAACGTCGCTGCCATCAAGGCGCTGGATGCCAAGACGCAGGCCAACATGCCCAACTCGCCCGAGAACAGCAAGAACGCCGTGCTGCAGAACCTGCAGTTCTGGACCGACCACGGCGACGAGCTGGAGCAGCGCTTCGCCTCGTGGGCGTCGAAGTAACAACGTAAGGCAGTGACCTGTGCGGATGCCACGCCACCCTGGTGTGGCATCCGCCAGATGAATCTCCGTAGCACTCGGCGAGGCAGCATTGAACACCATGACGATCGCGGCTGAATCGGTTCCGGAATCGACGGCCAAACTCAAACGCGAATTGAAGAGCGCTGAGGCGCGCAGGCGTGCCATGGCGCTGGCGCTGGTGGCGCCGCTCGCCATCTTTCTGCTGCTGATCTTCGTTGTACCGATCGGCGCCCTGCTCACGCGCGCCGTGCAGAACCCCGAGGTGGCCGACGCGCTGCCCAAGACGGTGGCTGCGCTCAAGAATTGGGACCGCAAAGCACCGCCTACCGACGCTGCTTACGCTGCACTGGCCGCCGACCTCACCACCGTGAGCGAAGGCGAAGCGATGGGCGCCCTCGCCCGCCGCCTGAACACCGAAATCCCCGGCTTCCGCTCGCTCGTCGCCAAGACCGCGCGCGCCATGCCGCTGGCCGATGACAGTGGCAAGCCCCAGGCGCTCACGCCCGCACAAACGCGCACCAAGCTCCTCGAACTCGACGAGCGCTGGGGCGATAAAACTTATTGGCAGGCCATCGCCAAGAACGGTAGCCGCACGTCGCCGTTCTACCTGCTGGCCGCGCTCGACCACCGGCAAGACGCCTTCGGCCATATCGAAGCGACCGACCCCGACGAGCAGATCTACGTGACGGTGTTCATCCGCACCTTCGTCATCAGCGCGATGGTGACGCTGTTCGCGCTGTTGCTCGGCTATCCGCTGTCGTATTGGATTGCTTCGCTGCCGGAGCGCCGCGCCAACCTGGTCATGGTGCTGGTGCTGATCCCGTTCTGGACCTCCATCCTGGTGCGTGTGGCGGCGTGGATCGTGCTGCTGCAGACCGAGGGCCTGATCAACCACGGGCTGATGGACCTGGGGATCATCAAGGAGCCGCTCGCGCTGCTGTTCAACCGCGTGGGCGTGTACATCTCGATGACGCACATCCTGCTGCCGTTCATGATCCTGCCGCTGTACAGCGTGATGAAGTCGATCCCGCCGACGTACCAGCGCGCAGCCGTGTCGCTGGGCAGCCATCCGTTTGCCGCGTTCTGGCGCGTGTACGTGCCGCAGACGTATCCGGGCATCGGTGCCGGTGCGCTGCTGGTGTTCATCCTGGCGCTGGGCTACTACATCACCCCTGCGCTGCTGGGCGGCCCGAACGATCAGATGGTCAGCTACTACGTGGCCTACTTCACCAACGTCACCATCAACTGGGGCATGGCGTGCGCGCTGGGTGCGCTGCTGCTACTCGCCACGCTGGTGCTGTATGCGGTGTACGGCCGCTTTACGCGCCCGAAGGTTCGTGTCGGCTAACGGAGCACATCGATCATGAAACTCGCCAAACCGATGTTCGCCCCGCACACCTCGCTCGTCGAGCGCGTGTGGTACTTCGCCCTGCGTGGCCTGGCCGTGCTCACGCTGCTCTATCTCGTGCTGCCGGTGCTGGTGATCGTGCCGCTGTCGTTCTCGTCGAGCACCTTCCTCTCGTACCCGATCCCGAGCTATTCGCTGCGCTGGTATCAGAACCTCGTCACGTCGGATGAATGGCGCATGGCGGCCAAGAACAGCTTCATCGTTGCACCCGCCGCCACCATCGTGGCAACGGTGCTTGGCACACTGGCGGCCATCGGCCTGAACAAGGCGGACTTCCGCGGCAAGGGTTTGCTGATGGCCGTGCTGGTGTCGCCGATGATCGTGCCGGTGGTCGTCGTCGGTGTCGGCATGTATTTGTTCTTCGCGCCGCTGGGGCTGGCGAACACGTATATCGGGCTGATCCTCGCGCATGCGGCGCTGGGGGTGCCGTTTGTGGTGACGACGGTGTTGGCGACGCTGCAGGGCTTTAACCACAACCTCGTGCGGGCGAGCCTGTCGCTGGGCGCCAATCCGGTGATGACGTTCTTCCGGATCACGCTACCGGTGATTGCACCGGGCGTGATTTCGGGTGCGTTGTTTGCCTTTGCCACCTCGTTTGATGAAGTGGTGGTGACGCTCTTCCTCGCCGGCGCCGATCAGGTGACGCTGCCGCGTCAGATGTTTACCGGGATTCGCGAGAACATCTCGCCGACGATTGCCGCGCTGGCGACGATCCTCATCGTGTTTTCTACCTGCTTGCTGTTGACGTTTGAGTGGCTGCGGGGGCGGGCTGCGGCTAAGGCTATTGCCTGATTGTTTGTACTTCGCCATGCACTGGCGTTGCTGGTGCATCCCTTGTTTCATCCCCTGCCGGGGCTGACTCACTTTCTTTGTCTTGCCAAAGAAAGTAAGCAAAGAAAGGCGTGCCCGATGCGGCGACAGACTCCTTGAATTTCCGTGACCGTGCGGGGAAGGAGGCAAACTCGCTTCGCTCAGACAAGCCTCCTTCCTTTTTCCGCCCGCTCACAAAAATTCAAGGCGCCGCATAGGGCAATGGAAAGCAAACCATCTTTTGCCCGCGCACGACTTCGTCTTGTCATCCCCTCAGCGTGCCCGACTCGACCGCATTGGCGCTCGCCTCCGCACCGCGTTGGTTTGGCCTTTGACGTCCCTGCCCTTGATGGCGCCTTGAATTTTCGTAAGCGGGCGGAAAAAAGACGGGGAACTGTCTGAGCGCAGCGAGTTTTCCCCGTCTCCGCACGGTTACGGAAATTCAAGGAGGCTTTCGCCATCTCGGGCGCGCCTCTCTTTTGCTTACTTTTCTTTGGCAAGACAAAGAAAAAGTGAGTC
>NZ_ASZV01000018.1:0-104243 GCF_000442475.1 Ralstonia sp. AU12-08
TTTCTTTTGCTTACTTTTCTTTGGCAAGACAAAGAAAAGTGAGTCGGCCCCGGCAGGGGACGATACCGGGGATGGACCACCGCACCCAGCATCGCGCGGGGACCTATCAAAACATCGCCGCAAGGACCCCAAACCTCGACCCATAGACCTTTTAGCTCCACAGCCGACGGTCTGATCTCCATCATTGAACCTCAGACCCTCACAAGCGCACCTTTTAGGTGCACCGTTGGGCCTCCCGACCTCCACCGTCGGACCTTTGAGGTCCAGCGTTGGCGCTCGGAGCCCCAACGTCGGACCTCCAAGCTCGGCGCATGGGCTTTTTTGCTCCATCAATGGACCACTAGACGTCCAGCGGTGGACCTCTGAGACCCGAGAATGGACCTCGGACCTCCACGCATGACAGTTCGAGGTTCTTACAGGAACATCCCACCCGAAGCCTCGATGCGCTGCGCATTGATCCAGCGGTTATCCGGCGACAGCAGCGACGCCACCACACCACCAATATCATCCGGCACGCCCGCGCGGCCCAGGGCCGTGTTGGAGGCCACCATGGCGTTGAGATTCGCGTTGTCACGCACTGCACCGCCACCAAAGTCCGTCTCGATGGCGCCCGGCGCGACCACGTTCACCGCAATGCCCCGCGCGCCAAGCTCCTTCGCCAGGTACTTGGTCAGCACCTCGATCGCGCCCTTCATCGCCGCATACGCGCCGTAACCCGGCAGCGCAAAGCGCGCCAGCCCCGACGAGATATTGACGATGCGTCCACCGTCGGCCATGAGCGGCAGCAGGATCTGGGTGAGGAAGAACACGCCCTTGAAGTGCACGTTCATCAGTTCATCGAACTGGGCTTCGGTCGTCTCGGCCACGGCGGCGTGCACGCCGACGCCTGCGTTGTTGACGAGGTAATCAAAGCGCTCGGCCTTCCATTGCACCAGCACACCGCGCACGGCATCCGCAAAGGCCGGGAAGGTGGCGATCTTGCCGGTGTCGAGTTGCAGCGCGGCGGTGCGACGGCCCTGGGCGGCGAGCTCGGCGACCAGCGCGTCGGCCTCGGCTCGGTTGCTGCGGTACGTGAAGATCACGTCGGTGCCGCGCTGGGCCAGTTTCTGCACCATGTTCTTGCCGAGGCCGCGGCTGCCGCCGGTCACGATGGCGATGGGGGTGTGGGATTGGGTCATGTCGCTCTCCAGTGAGTTAGTGGTGCGGGTTGTCGTACTGCGCACCGTGAGAGCATGGTATTGGGCGATCAAAGCAGAATAAATCTCGCCTATCCTATTGCTGTGTTTGCCCACAAATAACAATCCACCCGCCACTGCCATGTCCACCAACCGACTCGAAGCCATGCAGATTTTTGTGCGCGTGGCGGAACTCGCCAGCTTCACGCGCGCCGCCGAGGCCCTGAGCATCCCCAAGCCGGCCGCCTCGGTGGCGGTGCAGCAGCTGGAAACGATGCTCGGCACGCGCCTGCTGCATCGGACCACCCGCAAGGTGCAACTCACGCAAGACGGCCAGACCTTCTACGAGCGCTGTCAGGACCTGCTGGCCGACATGGACGAGCTGCAGACCATGTTCCGCCAGAGTCCGCAGGCCCTGCGCGGCCGCTTGCGTGTTGATATGCCGGTGGGCGTGGCACGCCGCATCGTCATCCCTGCCCTGCCCGACTTTCTGGACGCGCATCCCGATCTGGAAATCGAGCTCTCCAGCACCGACCGCCGCGTGGACCCGGTGCGCGAAGGCTTCGATTGCGTGCTGCGCATCGGCACCCTCACCGACAGCAGCCTGATTGCCCGCCCGCTCGGTCAACTGCATCAGGTCAACTGCGCCAGCCCCGGCTATATCGCGCGCTACGGCACGCCAAGAACGCTGGAAGACCTCGACCACCATCGCATCGTGCATTACGTGCAGACGCTGGGGACGAAATCGCCGGGGTGGGAATACACGGTGGATGGCCGATCCGCTTTCCGCCCGATGCAGGGGGCGGTGACGGTCAGCTCGGCAGAGAGCTATGACGCAGCGTGCCGCGCGGGGCTGGGGATGATTCAGGCGCCGGTATATGCGGGGCTCTCATCGGCCATTGCAGATGGCACGCTGGTGGAGGTGATGCCCGATTTCCGCCCGCCGCCGATGCCGGTGTCGCTGGTGTATCCGAACCGGCGAAACCTGCCCGTACGGGTACAGGTGTTCATGCATTGGATGGAGGGGTTGTTGGGGCCGTTTCTGGAGGCGCGGCCTTCGGGTTCGTTGTAAGTCGCCCGTCAAATGACCTGTTTGCTTCGAACAGGTCAGTTCCTTTCCATTTGAGACGCCGCTGAACCTATAAAATACGGCTTCGCCGCGATTCCCGTGGCAACCGCACTCAGCACCCATGTTACGTTTAAGCGAAGTCAAACTCCCTCTGGACCATGCCGAAGACGATCTTGACGCCGCAGTTCGCGCGCGCCTCAAGGATCTCGGCGTTGCGGCAGATGGGCTCGTCCGTTACACCGTATTCCGCCGTGCCCACGATGCACGCAAGCGCTCGGATATCAAGCTGACCTATATCGTCGACGTCGAAGTCAAGAACGAGGCGGCCGTGCTCAAGCGGATCGCCGGCAAGCCGCATTGCGGGGTGACGCCGGACATGACCTACCGCTTCGTTGCGCAGGCACCCGAGCACACGACGCGCCCGCGTCCGGTGGTGATCGGCATGGGGCCGTGCGGCCTGTTCGCAGGGCTGATCCTCGCGCAGATGGGGTTCCGCCCAATCATCCTCGAACGTGGCAAAGCCGTGCGCGAGCGCACCAAGGACACCTTTGGCCTGTGGCGCAAGAGCGTGCTCAATCCCGAATCCAACGTGCAGTTCGGCGAAGGCGGGGCCGGAACGTTCTCTGACGGCAAGCTGTACAGCCAGATCAAGGATCCGCACCACTACGGCCGCAAGGTGCTCGAGGAGTTCGTCAAGGCGGGCGCACCGGAAGACATCCTGTATCTGAGCCGGCCGCACATCGGCACGTTCCGCCTCGTCAGCATGGTGGAAAAAATGCGCGCCACCATCCACGAACTGGGTGGCGAAGTGCGCTTTGAAACCCGGGTGGACGATATCGAAATCGATCAGGGCAAGGTGCGCTCGCTCAAGCTCTCGAACGGTGAAACGCTGCGGTGCGACCACGTCGTGCTGGCCGTTGGCCACAGCGCCCGCGACACATTCCAGATGCTGCACGATCGCGGCGTTTATATGGAAGCGAAGCCGTTTTCACTGGGTTTTCGCATCGAACATCCGCAGGGGCTGATCGACCGTGCCCGCTTCGGCAAGTTTGCGGGCCACAAGCAACTCGGCGCGGCTGACTACAAGGTGGTCCACCACTGCAGCAATGGCCGGGCGGTCTACAGCTTTTGCATGTGCCCAGGCGGCACGGTGGTGGCGGCAACCTCCGAGCCGGGCCGCGTCGTCACCAATGGCATGAGCCAGTATTCCCGGGCCGAGCGCAACGCGAATGCAGGCATCGTCGTCGGCATCACGCCGGAAGACTATCCCGGCGGGCCGCTGGCGGGCATCGCGTTCCAGCGCAAATGGGAAGAGCGGGCATTCGAGCTCGGCGGCGGCAACTACCAGGCGCCCGGTCAACTGGTCGGGGACTTCATCGCCGGCCGGCCGTCGACGTCGCTTGGCTCCGTCATCCCGTCGTACAAGCCGGGCGTGCACCCGACCGATCTCAGCACCGCGCTCCCGGACTATGTGATCGAAGCCATCCGTGAAGCACTCCCCCAGCTCGATAAGAAGATCGCAGGCTTCGCGCTGCACGATGCCGTGCTCACCGGCGTGGAGACGCGTACTTCTTCACCGCTTCGGATTCGGCGCAAAGACAATTACCAAAGCATGAACGTCGAAGGTCTGTATCCGGCCGGCGAAGGTGCCGGGTATGCCGGTGGTATCTATTCGGCAGCTATCGACGGCATCGAAGTGGCGCAAGCGGTGGCACTCAATCTGACATCGACGCACGCGTCCTAATGTGTGGGAGTAAGGGCGGCTGGTGAGCCGCCGCACGACGTGAACGCGCAGTCTCCTGAAGCCAGCAAATCATGCATGCGTGCGCTCGGCAATCAGTCGACGTCGTCCGAGTTGCTTCTTGCCTTGCGTGCGATCGTGTCGTTGACCCGGTGCGCGAAGGCTTCGATTGGGTGCTGCGCATCGGCACCCCCACCGACAGTAGCTTGATCGCCCGCTCGGCCAGTTTGCTGCAGATCAGCTGCGCCAGCCCCGGCTATCTCGCGCGCTATGGCGCGCCGCAGCTCGGCAGCGTAGGAATGTCGCCTCGTCAGAGGATCTGCCTGCCGACAAGAAGCACGGCAAGTACCCAGAAAACCATGCCAAGTATGGCGACGCCGCTCTGCCCCACCTCCCGTGGGTTGCGACGGTTGAAGGTGAATATCTTGATCAGGATGGCACCGGTTCCCCATAGGAACCCCCAGAGAAAGGCCTCCAGAATAAAATCTGCGATCAGTTCGAGCATATGTGGTCTCTCTTTGGTGCCACCATTATCGTGTGCTGTTTGTACAGATCGCAGACCTTATTGTTGGGTTCCGAATCTCGCTGTTATCTTTTCGAAATCGGACACTTAACTACCAAGCCGCGCGATGTATTACTGGAACAAGGACAACTTTGAAGGACTACTCCAGCTTGCGGAGAGCTTTGAGGCACAGGACCAACTCCAGCCGCTCGCGGCCTACTGCCGTTTTCGCGAACTTGGGCTACGCCGCGACGCTTTCAACGCGCTGGAGCAATACCTTGATGCAGCCCGCTCGTTCGAGCGTGCAACGGCTCGCTCTGCGGCAGTGCAGATACTGGAGGCAAACGCACGAACCAAGGGCGTACACCAGTTTCTGACGCAACCCCTGATAAACCGATTTCTATTGCCGACACTCACTGCGTGGATGCACGAGGATGGCAACGCCAACGTCCCTGTTCGCTGGCTTGGGATTCTGGGCCACGACCGCGATCTCCTGGCTAAGGCGCTCGCTATGTGTCCCGAAGACACTCCCGTGCGAAAGCGATTGATTGATTACGCGCTCGGCGACGTAGAGTACGCAACCCATCACCTCGATGAATCCCGATTCATCGGCAGCGTTGAAGGGGCCATCTCAGCTTTGGAGCGCGCCAAACACCTCATTGCTCACGCACCGAACCAGGAAGGGTTAGCTCAGCTCGCGGCTGAGTTGATGCACTTCGATCGTCTCATCGAAGATTGGAAAGCTTACTTGGAAGACAGGGTCGGCTCGTTCCCCGAATGGTGTGCATTGCGAGGTCGGAACTACCGCTACCCCATCAAGGTGTATTACGGATAAGCCAATGCCCCCCGCCGCAGCCCGAGTCAACGACGGTGTGCGTGCAGCAATGCGCCCGCAAATGAAAACGGCGCCGAGGTAACCCCGGCGCCGTTTGCCATGCTGCCCGCGAGTGCTGGGCCAGTCCGCATCGTGATGCGCCTGCGGCTCACGCGCTGGCGTTGCCCTCACCGACCTCGCGCCAACGACGTAGCGACACCAACGGCGCAGGCACCCAACGGTCCAGCCCCTTGAACAGCAAGACCAGGACACCCGCCCCACCCAACACCGCCACCGTATTCGCCAGCGCAGCCGGATACCCGATCTTCGCCACGTTCAAGAACGGATAGGGATACCATCCACTCAGCGCGCCGTGCACGAAGGTGTACGCCAGCCACACCGCCGGCCACATCAGCGACAGCGCGACGGTCGACCACCCGATGCGTGGCCGGGGGCCGAACAGCAGCCAGCCGACAAGCGCCATCCACGGCGAGACGTAGTGAAAGCCGTTTGACGCCAAAAACGCCAACCCCGTTGCCTTCGAGATCGGCGCAAGCACGATGTGAAACACTAGCCCCGTCGTCGCGATGCCGAGCAAACCATCCAGCCTGAGTACGCGCCACCATGTGCTATCGCGCGCAGGGTCCATCACGAGAGAGATGGCAGCCGCCGCAACCAGCAGGTTGCTTTGGATGGTGAAGTAGCTGAACAGCCGGACAAGCCGCGTGACAAGCGAGACCTGGCTACCCACACCGCTGACGGTCACGCTGAGCTGCACGATCAGTGCAACGACAATGACGGCGGCCAACAGGGCATGCCATGCCCGTGCCGGCCGCATCGCTGATGCATCGATCGGCTCAGCCATGCATCAGGCCATCCACTTGCGTGCGTTGCGGAACATGCGCATCCACGGGCTGCTGCCGTCACCGGCGGCTTCCCATTCCTTCGGATGCCAGCTCATCTGCACCGCACGGAACACACGTTCCGGGTGCGGCATCAGCGCAGTGAAACGACCGTCGTGCGTCGTCACCGAGGCAATGCCTTGCGGCGAGCCGTTCGGGTTCAGCGGATACGTCTGCGTGACTTCGCCACGGTTGTCGACGTAGCGCAGGCCCACGGCCACCTTGTCGATGTCACCTTGCTGCGAGAAGTCGGCATAGCCCTCGCCGTGCGCGACGACGATGGGGATACGGCTGCCTTCCATGCCCGCGTAGAAGATCGACGGGGACGCTTCCACCTGCACGGTCACCAGACGGCCTTCGTACTGCTCTGACTGGTTACGCGTGAATTTCGGCCATGCGCCAGCGCCCGGGATGATCGGGGCAAGGTTCGCCATCATCTGGCAGCCATTGCACACGCCCAGCGCGATCGAGTCGGTGCGATTGAAGAAGGCTGCAAACTGCTCGGCCAGCATGCTGTTAAAGAGAATCGTCTTCGCCCAGCCTTCGCCTGCACCCAGCACGTCCCCATAGCTGAAGCCACCGCAGGCGACGAAGCCTTTGAAGCCTGCCAGGTTCGTGCGGCCAGCCAGCAGATCGCTCATGTGGACGTCGTAGGTGTCGAAGCCAGCCTTGTCCATCGCATAGGCCATTTCGATCTGCGAGTTGACGCCCTGCTCGCGCAGGATCGCCATGCGCGGGCGAGCGCCCGTGGCGATGAACGGCGCGGCCACGTCTTCTGCAATGTCAAACGTGAGCTTGGGCGAGATGCCCGGGTCTTCGGCATCCAGGAGGATGTCGTATTCGCTCTGCGTGCACTCGGGGTTGTCGCGCAGGCTGGCGATGCGCCAGGAGACGTCCGTCCAGGTGCGTTGCAGTTCGATGCGCGAGGCGCTGAAGACCTTCTTGGCGTCGCGCCAGATTTCGATGTGGCCGTTGGCGTTGGGGGCGCCGATCACGTGGCTGCAGCCGGACAGGCCGTGCTCGCGCAGCACTGCAAACACAGCATCGCGCTGGGCCAGCGGCACTTGAATGACGGCACCGAGTTCTTCGGAGAACAGTGCGCGCAGCGTCAGATCGGCACGACGACCGGAGACTTGCTGTGCCCAGTTCTTGGCGTCGCCATGATCGGCGGCATCGTCCAGTGTGAGCATGTCGACGTTGATCGACACGCCGCAGTGGCCGGCAAACGCCATTTCGCAGACGGTCGCCCACAGGCCGCCGTCGGAGCGGTCGTGATACGCCAGCAGCGAACCTCTGGCGTTCAGTTGCTGGATGGCTGCGAAGAAGCGCTTGAGGTCTTCCGCGTCGTCGACGTCCGGCACGCTGTTGCCAATCTGCTGCGTGACCTGCGCCAGGATGCTGCCGCCCATGCGGTTCTTGCCGCGGCCCAGGTCGATGAGGATCAGCGTGGTGTCGGCCGGCGCATTGGCCGATTCGACTTGCTTCAGTTGCGGCGTGAGCGTCTTGCGCACGTCCGTCACGGGCGCGAAGGCCGAGACGATCAGCGACACCGGCGCCACGACTTCCTTAGCCTGACCGTCGTCTTCCCACTTGGTGCGCATCGACAACGAATCCTTGCCGACCGGAATGCTGATGCCCAGCGCCGGGCACAGGTCCATACCGACGGCCTTGACGGTGTCGTACAGGCGGGCGTCTTCGCCGTTCACGCCGCAAGCGGCCATCCAGTTGGCCGACAGCTTCAGCTGCGTGAGCGAGTCAATCGGTGCGGCAGCGATGTTGGTGATGGACTCGCCAATCGCCATACGGCCCGATGCCGGTGCGTTGATGACGGCCAGCGGCGTGCGCTCGCCCATCGTCATCGCTTCGCCGGTATAGCCCTTGTAGTCGAGCGTGGTGACGGCCACGTCCGCCACCGGCACTTGCCACGGGCCGACCATCTGGTCGCGCGTGTTCAGGCCGCCGACGGTGCGGTCGCCGATGGTGATGAGGAACGACTTGCTGGCGACGGTCGGGTGGCGCAGCACGTCGCGCGCAACAACTTCCAGATCCAGGCCGGTGACATCGACTTCCGGCAGTTCCTGCGAAACGCGGCGCACGTCGCGGTGCATGCGCGGCGGCTTGCCGAGCAGCACGTCCATCGGCATGTTGACCGGGAAATGGTCGGCGCTATCGACCGGGGCATCGCTGTCGACCACTTGCAGTTGCTGTTCGTCGGTGGCGAAACCGACCACCGAGAACGGTGCGCGCTCGCGCTCGCACATGGCCTGGAAGCGCGGGAAATCGCCCGGGGCGATGGCCAGCGTATAGCGCTCTTGCGATTCGTTGCACCAGATTTCGGCGGGGCTCAGGCCCGACTCTTCCAGATGCACCTGGCGCAGGTCGAAGCGTGCGCCCTTCTCTGCGCCGTCCACGATTTCCGGGAAGGCGTTGGAGATGCCGCCCGCGCCCACGTCGTGGATCGACAGGATCGGGTTGTCTGCGCCCAGCGCCCAGCACGCGTTGATGACTTCCTGCGCGCGGCGCTGCATTTCGGGGTTACCGCGCTGGACGGAGTCGAAGTCCAGGTCAGCGGTGTTGGTGCCGGTGGCCATCGAACTGGCGGCGCCGCCGCCCATGCCGATGCGCATGCCGGGGCCGCCCAGTGCAATCAGCAGCGTGCCGGCCGGCAGGCCGTGCTTGTGCGTGTGGCCGGCGTCGATGTTGCCGATGCCGCCGGCAATCATGATCGGCTTGTGATAGCCGCGCACCGTGCCGCCCACGTTCTGCTCGTAGACGCGGAAATAGCCGCCCAGGTTGGGCCGGCCGAATTCGTTGTTGAACGCGGCGCCGCCGATCGGGCCTTCGATCATGATCTGCAGCGGCGAGGCGATGCGCTCCGGCTTGCCGATGGGGCCAGCGGCAGCTTCGTCGGGATTGCGGTGTGCCACGGGCTGTGCGGTGTCGCGGGCGTTTTCCCACGATTGCACGGCTTCGGGCAGCAGCAGGTTCGACACGGTAAAGCCAGTCAGGCCCGCCTTCGGCTTGGCGCCACGACCGGTCGCACCTTCGTCGCGGATCTCACCGCCCGCGCCAGTCGATGCACCCGGGAATGGGGAGATGGCCGTCGGGTGGTTGTGCGTCTCCACCTTCATCAGCGTGTGCGTGAGCGCCTCGCGACGGTTGTATTGCGGCACGCCCGTTGCGGCTTCGGTGCCAGCGTGCGGGAACCAGCGCTCGGCCATGCCGCCTTCCATCACGGCGGCGTTGTCCGAATACGCGACGATCGTGCCCTGCGGCGCGAGCTGGTGCGTGTTGCGGATCATCGCGAAGAGCGACTTGTCCTGCGTTTCGCCGTCGATGGTCCAATCGGCGTTGAAGATCTTGTGGCGGCAGTGCTCGCTGTTGGCCTGCGCGAACATCATCAGCTCGACGTCGGTCGGGTTGCGTTCGAGCTTGCGGTAGGCGTCGACCAAGTAGTCGATTTCGTCGTCGGACAGGGCCAGGCCCATTTCGACGTTGGCGGCTTCCAGAGCCTGGCGGCCACCGGCAATATCGACAAAGCGCAATGCCTTGGCGGGCAGCACGTCGAACAGGCCATAGCCGGCTTCGCGCGAGTCGATCACCACTTCGGTCATGCGGTCGTGCAGGTGTTCGGCCACGGCGGCGCGGGTGGCGTCGTCCAGATGTTTGCGGCTGCCGGTGAGCGCCCCCAGGAGGCCCTTCTTGCGGGTGACGGTGAACTCCACGCCGCGTTCGATGCGGTGGATCTGCGGCAGCGCGCAGTGGCGGGCGATTTCGGTCGCCTTGCTGGCCCACGGCGAAATCGTGCCGAAGCGCGGGATGACCACGAAGCGGTCGCCCTCGACATCCGTCGGTGCGGGCGAGCCGTAGGTCAGCAGCGCCTGCACACGGGCAGACTCATCGGCCGACAGCGGCGTGTCGGCAGCGACGAAGTGCAGGTACTGGGCACTGACGGCTTCGATCTCCGGATCGATGCGCTTGAGGGTGGAAAGCAGGCGTTGCTGGCGGAAGGCGGACAGCGCGAGAGCGCCGGGAAAGCACGAGAAATGCGCCATGGTGGGCAAGGCAGGCAGTAGCTGGAAGGAGGGTTTCCCGGCATGCGCGGGAAAACCGCTATTGTACCTTGCTCAGCCCGTCTTACCGAGCCTCAAAGCGCCTGGAAATGCCCTTGCCGAGGCTGAAACCAGCGCTTTACAGCGAAGTTGCCGAGCGGGCGGCTTGCTCATACAGCCCCGTCAGCACGCGCAGCAGGCGCGCCAGCTCGCCAATCTCAGCATTTTCTTCGCCACTGGGCGAAATATTGCTGGTCAGGCACTGCTCGCGGATCTCGCGGTAGCGGGCGCAGGCCTTTTCGCCAGCAGCCGTGGTGGTATAGGTGACTTCCTTGCCGCTGCGCGTGCCCTCCACCAGCTCCATTCCCTGCAGTTTCTTAAGGGAATACGTCACCAGATGGGTGTCTTCCACATTCAGCACGAAGCAGATGTCGGCCAGCCGCTTGGCGCGGCCCCGATGGTTGACGTGATGCACCACCAGCACATCGAGGAAGGTCAGGTCGCGCACGCCGGCGGCGGCCATGCAGCGCACGCACCAGCGGTTGTAGGCGTTGTAGGCGGTGTTGAGCGCAAATTCGAACTCCGACAACTCCGGGCTGCGCGCCGACACCAGATGCGACGAAGACACGATCGGCCCGCCCTTGCTTCCTTCATTGGCAGCGACTTCCGGCAGATCGGCTTTCGGGGTGGAGGGCGATTTAGACATGCGCAACTCGGGGAAAAAGGATCGAAAACAGTCGGAGACGCGGGCTATTGTAAGAGAATAGATCGTCATGTCTGCCCTGGTTAGACCCATCATGTCCGCACATCCGACCTGGCGCGAAATCCTCATCAACGGCACCTTAGCCGCGCACCACGGCGCCGACCTGCTCTTCGGCACAGCAGGCGTTCGCGCACTGGAAGCCGCTGCTTACCGCTCCCTCGCCCCGTTCACCCTGATGGCCCGCGCCGGCGAGGCCGCCGCCGACTGGCTTCAGACCCGGGCGCCACACGGCCACCTGCTCTTTGTCGCCGGCCCTGGCAACAATGGCGGTGACGCCCTGGTCGCAGCCACTGTGCTGCACCTGGCGGGCCGCGCCGTCACCGTGTGGCTGGCAGCCGATCCAGCCAAGTTGCCCGACGATGCCCACCGCGCGTGGACCGAGGCGCGCGCTGCCAACGTGCCGATCGAACTTCTGCACACACCGGCCTCCGTGCCAGCTACGACCACGGCCATCGTCGATGGGCTGTTCGGCATCGGGCTGGCGCGGCCGCTGACTGGGCTGCATGCAGCGCTGGTCGACACGCTCAACGCCAGCGGCCTGCCGGTGTATGCGCTCGACATTCCCTCTGGGCTGAATGGCGATACGGGCCAACCGCCGGCACCGGGATCGCCCGTCGTGCGTGCACGTACCACGCTCACGTTCCTCGCGGCCAAACCGGGCTTGCTGACCGGCTGCGGTCGCGATGTTGCCGGCGACATCGCACTGGCTGACCTGCAGGCCGCGCAGCCTGCGTACGACGGTGTGATTGAAGCAGAAGCGCTCGTCAACACGCCCGCACGCTGGCTCGCCCATCTGCCGCGTCGCAGGCACGATGGTCACAAAGGGTCGTATGGCAGCGTGGCGATCATCGGGGGCGCACATGGCATGGTGGGCGCCCCACTGCTGACTGCACGTGGGGCGCTATACCTGGGTGCGGGCAAGGTGCACGTCGTGTCGCTGGCGGCGGATGCACCGCGCGTGGATTCCGCCCAGCCCGAACTGATGCTGCATACGTGGGGCACGCTCGACCTGGGCAGCATGCAAGCGCTGGCGGTGGGCCCAGGCATGAGTACCGCCAAGGATGCCGAAGCGGCGCTCGACCATCTGCTGGATCGGATGCTGTCGTCGCGCATCCCCGCGGTGTTCGATGCCGACGCACTGAACCTGTTTGCCAAGGTGCCCGCGCTGCTCGCACATCTGACGCAGTTGGCGCAGAGCGGCGTGCCCGTGGTGCTGACACCGCATCCGCTTGAGGCCGCGCGCCTGCTTCAGCTCGACGCACCGACCGTCCAGCGCGACCGTCTGGCCGCCGCCAAGGCACTCGTCAACCGGACGGGTGCCGTCGTCGTACTTAAGGGTTCAGGCACTGTGATTGCTGCCCCAGGCATGACACCCGCCGTCAACCCGACGGGCAACGGCGGTCTGGCCTCGGGTGGCACGGGCGACGTGCTCACTGGCATGGTGGGCGCATTGCTTGCGCAGGGCGTGCCTGCACGCGAGGCGGCGCTGTCCGCCGTCTGGCTGCATGGCCGGGCGGCGGACGATCTAGTCGCCTCGGGCGAGGGCCCGATCGGCCTGCACGCAAGTGAACTGTGCGCCCCGGCGCGGCGCGCACTCAACGCACTGCTGGCGTCAGACACGCGCGGATAGAAAAACGCCATGTTGCGCCGTTATACTGCACATTCGTTTTTGCTACTCAATGTCATACCGCATGCCCACAGCCTTTCCTGCCTGGCAATCCCTGACGCAACATGCCCAAACCATCCGCGCCGCGCATATGCGCGACTGGTTTGCCGCGCCGGACGCCGAGGAACGGGTACGCGCCTTCACGCTTGAAGCCGCAGGCCTGACAGTCGACTACTCAAAAAACCGCATCACCTCCGACACGCTCGCCCTACTGCTGCAATTGGCCGATGAAGCGGGCGTGCTCACATTGCGCGACGCCATGCTGCGCGGCGACTGCATCAACAACACCGAGCACCGCTCTGTCCTGCATGTTGCCCTGCGCGGCCGCGCAGAAGACGGCTACCGCGCCGACGGCGAACCCGTCATGCCCGAGGTGCTGCGCGTGCGCGCCCAGATGCATGACTTTGCCAACCGCGTACATAGCGGCGCCTGGACGGGCCACTCCGGCCAGCGCATCACGGACGTTGTCAACATCGGCATTGGCGGCTCGGATCTTGGCCCCCGCATGGTGTGCCGCGCGCTCGAACACCTGGCTGTGCCGCAGGTGCGCGTGCATTTCGTCTCGAACGTCGACGGCACGGATCTGGCTGAGACGCTCGACCACCTGAACCCTGACACCACGCTTGCAATCGTCTGCTCCAAGACGTTCACCACGCTTGAGACGATGGCCAACGCGCACAGCATGCGCCGCTGGTTTGTCGAGCACGGCGTGGCGGAAGATCAGCTCAAGCACCACTTCGTCGCCGTCTCCACCAACCGTGAAGCCGTCGCCCAGTTCGGCATTGACCCAGACCACATGTTCACCTTCTGGGACTGGGTGGGCGGGCGATTCTCGCTGTGGTCTGCCGTGGGCCTGTCGATCGTGCTGGCGATCGGGCCGCAGCAGTTCGAAGCGATGCTTGACGGCGCGCGCGCAATGGACCGCCATTTCGCCACGGCAGCACCGCGCGAGAACCTGCCGCTCATTCTCGGGATGCTGTCGGTCTGGTATCGAGGCTTCTTCAATGCGGCGAGCGCCTGCACGGTGCCCTACTGCGCGCCGTTGGAGCTGCTGACCGATTTCATGCAGCAACTGGAGATGGAGAGCAACGGCAAGTCGGTCCAGCGCACCGGTGCTGCCATTGATACCGACACCGGCCCCATCGTCTGGGGCACGGCGGGCACCAATGGCCAGCATGCGTATTTCCAACTGATCCACCAAGGCTCGCAGATCGTGCCGGTGGATTTCATCACCACGCTGGAGCCGGTACGCAATCTGCCCGGCCACCATGCCAAACTGCTCGCCAACTGCTTTGCCCAAGGCGAAGCACTGCTGCGGGGCCGCACCGCGGATGAAGTCCGCGCGGGCGGTGTGACCGACGAGGCGTTGGTGCCGCACATGGTGTTTGAAGGCAACCGCCCAAGCACCACGATCCTGATGGAGCGACTCGACGCCGCATCATTTGGCGCGTTGATCGCCTGCGCCGAGCACCGCACCTTCGTGCAAGGCGCGGTGTGGAACATCAACTCGTTCGACCAGTGGGGCGTGGAGCTTGGCAAGAAGCTCGCCAAGCCGATTCAAGCAGAATTGGAAGGCGCACCCGCCTCGGTGGCACATGACGCATCGACGGCCGCGCTGATCCGTCGCGCCAAGACAGCGCTCTAAACGATCAAAGCTCGGTGACGGTTTCGTCGCCGACCAAGTGACCCGCTTCAATGGTGAGGATGCGGTTGCAGCGCGCCGCCACAGAGCGGTCATGCGTGACCAGCACGAGCGTGGAACCTGCACTCTGATTCAGCTCGAACATCAAGGCGATCACAGCCTCGCCGGTAGCGGTGTCTAGGCTACCCGTCGGTTCATCTGCAAAGAGGATGTCCGGCTCGGTGACGAACGCCCGAGCCAACGCCACGCGCTGCTGCTCACCACCTGACAGTGTCTTCGGATAGTGGGAAAGCCGCGCGCCAAGACCAACACGTTCCAGCAGCGTTGTGGCGCGACGGCGCATCTCTGCAGTGCTTACATCGCCCTGCAGTTCGAGCGGCAGCATCACGTTCTCCAGCGCGGTCAGATGCGGCAGCAACTGAAACGACTGAAACACGAAACCCACGTGACTGCCACGGACGGCTGCACGGCCATCCTCATCCAGCCCAAACAAGTCGTGACCCAGCAGTTTGACCTTGCCGGCGCTCGGCAGGTCCAACCCTGCCAGCAGCCCAAGCAACGTCGATTTGCCCGAGCCCGACGCGCCGACGATGGCCAGCATCTCGCCCGCTTCCACACGGAAGCCAACATCGCTCAGAATAGGCAACTCACCGGTGGCATCGCGCACGGTCTTGTGCAGCGAATCGACTTCAATCACCCAGGTAGCGGAAGACGACATGATTGGACAGGTAGGTAGTAGAAGGCGCAGCTTGAAGGCACTGGCAGCGGCACTCGGCTGCGCCATGATCGGCATGCTGCTCGTCACGCAGGCCGCGGCACAAGGCACGCCCGCTGCGCATCGCGTGGTGGTGCTGGGCGATAGCCTATCGGCGGGATACGGCCTGGCGCAAGGCACCGGCTGGGTCGCACTGCTCGACAAGCGCCTCAAAGAACGGAAGCCCGATTATAGCGTCGCCAATGCAAGCATCAGCGGCGATACCACGGCCGGTGGCCGCTCACGCCTGCTCGCTGTGCTGGCGCGCGAGAAGCCCTCCGTGGTGATCCTGGAGCTGGGCGGCAACGACGCATTGCGCGGTCTGTCACTCGCCGCCAGCGAGGCCAATCTGAAGGCGATGATCGATGCATCGCAGGCAGCGGGAGCCAGGGTGCTGCTGATCGGCATGCGCATCCCGCCCAACTATGGCCCCGACTACAGCGACCGGTTCTTCGCCATGTACGGCAAGCTGTCGCAGCAGTACAAGCTGCCACTGGTGCCCTTCCTGCTTGAAGGCGTGGCCCAACGTCCTGACTGGTTCCAAGAAGACCGCATCCACCCGATTGCCGCGGCCCAACCGACGATGCTGGATAACGTGTGGCCCAAGCTGGAGCCGCTACTCAAACAACGCACAGGCAGTTAATCGACATCGCCGTCATCGACAAAAAAGCCCGTCGCGATGACGGGCTTTTTTCATTCAAACACGCGATCCATCAGGACCCATCGTCTGCCGTGTTGGCGGGCTTGCTGGCGTCAATCACGCTGCTGTTGATCTTCACCTTTGCACGGGCCTTCAGCGCTTCGTAGTAAGCGTTGAACTCGGTCTGGCCTGCAGCTTGCGCCAACTGCTGAGCATCGGCGGTACGGCGGGCTTCATCCACGTTGGCCGGCGGCAGCATCTTGTTGATGCGATACAGCGCATAGCCTTGGGCGCCCAGGTCGACACCAATGGTGGTCGGCAGCTTCGTGGCATCGGCACGCAGGATGGCCGTGAGCGCCGGCACCGGCGTGCCCTGAGCCTGCTGACGCGACACCGTCTGCGCAGCGCCGAAGCCATCGGCACTGTTGCTCTGCTTCACCGCAGCCAGCTTCTCTTCACCGGCCTTCTTGGCCAGCGCAGCCGCTTGCTCAGCAATCACCTTGGCCTTGACCTGCTCACGCACGTCGGCCAGCTTCTTTACCGTCGCCGGGCGATATTCCGCCGCACGCGCTGCCACCAGGGTGGTCGGACCAACCTGGATGGCCGCCGTATTGCGATGGTTCTTGATGACGTCATCGGCAAACAACGCCTTGAGCACCTTCTCGTTGCCGATCGGGCTGTTGGCCAGCGCCGGGTTCAGCGTGCGCGTCACGTTGTCGATGGTCTGGATTTGCAGCTTCAGCTTGTCGGCCACCGGCTTCAGGCTCTCAGACTGATCTTCAACCGCGTTAGAGAACGCGTCGGCCAACTCGGTGTACTTCTTGTTGGCCAGCTGGGTGCGCACTTCGCGTTCCAGTTCGGGCTTGACGGCTTCCAGCGGTTGCACGCCACCACCCTTCACTTCCTCAAGCTTGATGATGTGGAAACCGAAGTCGCTCTGCACGACATCGCTGATGTCGCCCGGCTGCTTGAGCGCAAACAGTGCATTCTCGAACGGCGGAACGGTCGCGCCTTTGCCCAGGAAGCCCAGTTCACCGCCCTGCGCTGCCGAGCCCGGATCGCCCGAGTACTTCTTGGCCAGCTCAGCGAAGCTCGCCGGGTTCTTTCGCACCTCGGCCAACACTTCTTCAGCCTTCTTCTTGGCGGCGTCCTTGTCGGCAGGCTTGGCGTTGTCCGGCAGCTTGATCAGGATGTGCGCGGCGCGGCGTTCTTCCTGGGTCTTGAAGCGCGCGGCGTTCTGATCGTAGTACTCCTTGATCTGCTCGAGCGTGACCGGAATCTGCTTCATCATGTCTTCGCCCGAGAACACTACGTACTCGGCCTTGACCTGCTCTGGCACCGAGAACTCTTGCTGGTGCGCGTCGTAATAGGCCTGGATGGCCTTGTCGTCGACGTTGACCTTGGCAGCGTAGTCAGTCGGCTTGAACACCAGGGCCTGCACTTCGCGCTGCTGGTCACGTACCTGGATCAGGTGGTCCACCAGCGACTTCGGCACAAAGGCCGTCGACACGATTGACTGCGGAATTTGCTGCTGCGCGAGCTCAAAGCGCAGGTTGTTTTCCAACTGCTCCGGCGTCATGTTCTGCGCGGCCAGCAGTTGCACATAGGCTTGCTCGTCGAACGAACCATCCGGCTTGCGCAGCGCGGCCACGGCCGGGATCTGCAAAATCGTGTCGCGAACCTTGTCGTTCGAGACGTTCAGGTTGGCATGCGCGACTTCATTGGAGAGCACGCGCTGCTGAATGATGCCGTCGAGCACATCACGACGCATCTGCGGACCTTCGAACTGGCGCGGATCGTACTGCGCGCCCAGCATCTGGCGCAGGCGGTCAGTCTGCTCGCGCACGCGATTGTCGACCTCGGCGGTAGTGATGACCTTGCCGTCGACCTTGGCTGCGTCGTGCGAGCTGTCCATGAAGCTCGAATAGCTCTGCACGCCAAAAAACACGAACGAAGGGAACACCAGAATCAGCAGCACCAGAAACATCAAGCGCCGATGCGTACGTACGAAATCAAGCATGCTGAACGGAGTGAGGATGAGATGGAAAATCCGTTGATTCTATCAGGGCTGGTGATCACCCCGGTCAATCGACCAAGTGATTCATTTCGTGCCGCCGATCCAGGACGTACTGCCGCAGCGCGTCCAGCGCATCACGCAACGTCGCTGCCAGCACAGAATGGCGTGCAATACCAAGGGCATCGAGCCCGCTGCCAAGCACCCGCAGCGTGACCGAAGCCTCCGGCACGAGGTCCGCGGACATGACCGACAGCGTCTCTTTGAGCGCCGCATCGGCGTGTACGGCACGCGGTGATGCATTGAGAACAGCCGTCGGCTTGTGGACAAAGGCCTCGCAACCGACGACCCAATCCAGCGCGTTCTTGATCACGCCAGTCACACCGTGTGCATATTCCGGGCTGGCAATCAACACGGCGTCCGCCGCATTGAGCTGCTCTCGAAACGCTTGCACCGGGGGTGGGAGCGGATATTCGGTATCGGGATTGAACAGCGGAAATTCGCCGAGGTGCGCAAACGGCACGACGTCGATTCCAGCAGGCGCCACTGCAGCGGCGGCCGTCAGCACGGCGGTATTGATGGACGCGGCCCGCAGGCTGCCGGAAATGGCCAACACTCTGATGGTTTGCATTGCCTCGCCTAACGAGGGTCGCCAGAAAAGCGCGCGCCGCCGTGTCAGTCGCAGAAAAGACAAAGGCCCGAACAAGTCGGGCCTTTGCTATGTTTTGGCGGAGCGGACGGGACTCGAACCCGCGACCCCCGGCGTGACAGGCCGGTATTCTAACCGACTGAACTACCGCTCCAGATTGGGTCGGACTGCACGACGCACGGAGCGGCATTGCGAACGATGGTGGGTGCTGAGAGGCTCGAACTCCCGACCCGCGCCTTGTAAGGGCGCTGCTCTACCAACTGAGCTAAGCACCCGTTCGCATTGCCGGCACAGGCCGGACTGTCCGGCGCTCACATTCGTTGTCACCCGAATGTTTTGTGAGCACCAAAGCCCACTAGTTTAGCGCATCTTTTAGCGCTTTGCCAGGTTTGAATTTCGCAACCTTGCCACCTTCGATTGTGATGGTGGCTCCGGTGCGCGGATTGCGGCCGTTGCGCGAAGATCGCTTGCCGACCAGGAACGTGCCAAAACCGACCAGCGTGACTGACCCGCCATCGCACAAGGCATCTTTGATGCCGCCGATCAGCGCGTCGATGGCGCGCCCCGCTGCGGCTTTTGACATGTCGGTCTGCGCCGCCACATGGTCGATGAGATCTGTCTTGTTCATCGCGCCACCTCCCCGAACACCCGCTTAGTGTGGGATTTATTAAAGTGGCCGCCAATCGACGTGTCAAGGCGAAGAGTCCAACGCCGAACACATCAGCCGTATCGCTGCAACCCAAAGAAAAAGGGCCCGAACGATGTCGGGCCCTCTTCAACTCAAGCAAGCTGTGGCATCAGTGATGCACCATCTCCTGCGCCTTGCCGTCGTCAGTCTTGGCGGCTTCAGGCGCGGGCTTGGCTTCCTCTTCCGGCAGCGGCTCGGGCTTGCGCACCAGCGCGAGTTCCAGCACCTTGTCGATCCAGCGCACCGGCTGAATCTCAATGCTGTTCTTCACGTTGTCCGGAATGTCCGTCAGATCCTTGACGTTCTCCTCCGGAATCAGCGCCAGCTTGATGCCACCGCGGTGAGCGGCCAGCAGCTTTTCCTTCAGGCCGCCGATCGGCAACACTTCGCCGCGCAGCGTGATCTCACCAGTCATCGCCACGTCGGCACGCACCGGAATACCGGTCAGCACCGACACCAGCGCCGTCGTCATCGCAATACCCGCTGACGGGCCGTCCTTGGGCGTCGCGCCTTCGGGCACGTGGATGTGGATGTCGCGCTTCTCAAACATCTCATCCTTGATGCCCAAGCGGGCTGAACGAGAACGCACCACTGAACGTGCGGCCTCGACCGACTCCTTCATCACGTCGCCCAGCGAACCGGTGCGGGTGATGTTGCCCTTGCCCGGCATCAGCGCAGCTTCAATGGTCAGCAGATCGCCACCCACTTCCGTCCACGCCAGACC
Source organism: Ralstonia sp. AU12-08 (assembly GCF_000442475.1). Lineage (NCBI taxonomy): Bacteria > Pseudomonadati > Pseudomonadota > Betaproteobacteria > Burkholderiales > Burkholderiaceae > Ralstonia > Ralstonia sp. AU12-08. The sequence goes on from NZ_ASZV01000018.1 coordinate 19,796, forward strand.
GGTCACCTGGCCCACTTGGTCTTCCTTGCCCGCCAGGCCAAAGTCGAAGCGACGCACGCCGAGGAACTTGTCCAGGTTATCCGAATCGACCTTCACGGACGTGCCGGCTTCCTTCTTCAGCAGCAGTTGCTTGACGACCTTGCGGCAGATCTTCGAGACCTCGCGCTCCAGCGAGCGCACGCCAGCTTCCCGCGTGTAGTAGCGAATGATGTCGCGCAGCGCGCCTTCGGCCACCTCGATCTCACCTTCCTTCAGACCATTGTTCTTGATCTGCTTGGGCAGCAAGTAGCGGCGGGCGATGTTGACCTTTTCATCTTCCGTGTAGCCCGACAGGCGAATCACTTCCATCCGGTCCAGCAACGGCGCCGGAATGTTCAGCGAGTTCGACGTCGCCACAAACATCACGTCCGACAGGTCGAAGTCCACTTCGATGTAGTGGTCCTGGAACGTGTGGTTCTGTTCCGGGTCCAGCACTTCGAGCAGCGCCGACGACGGGTCACCACGGAAATCCGCGCCCATCTTGTCGATCTCGTCGAGCAAGAACAGCGGGTTGCGCACGCCAACCTTCGTCAGGCTCTGCAGGATCTTGCCCGGCATCGACCCGATGTAGGTACGACGGTGGCCGCGAATCTCAGCCTCGTCACGTACACCGCCCAGCGCCATGCGCACGAACTTGCGGTTCGTTGCACGTGCCACCGACTGCCCCAGCGAAGTCTTACCGACGCCCGGCGGCCCCACGAGGCACAGGATCGGCGCCTTGAGCTTGTCGACGCGCTGTTGCACCGCGAGGTACTCAAGAATGCGTTCCTTGACCTTCTCGAGACCATAGTGGTCGGTGTCCAGCACCTGCTCGGCGTTGGACAGGTCATTGTTGACCTTGCTCTTCTTGCGCCACGGCAGGCCAACCAACGTGTCGATGTAGTTGCGCACGACCGTTGCTTCGGCCGACATCGGCGACATCAGCTTGAGCTTCTTGAACTCGGCGTCGGCCTTCTTCTTGGCCTCCTTGGGCATGCGAGCGGCCTTGATCTTCTTGTCCAACTCTTCAAGATCGGCGCCCTCTTCGCCTTCGCCCAGTTCCTTCTGGATGGCCTTGACCTGCTCGTTCAGGTAGTACTCGCGCTGACTCTTTTCCATCTGGCGCTTCACGCGACCACGGATGCGCTTTTCCACCTGCAGGATGTCGATCTCGCCTTCCAGCTGCGACAGCAGGCTCTCCAGACGTTCAGTCACATTGAACATCTCGAGAATCTTCTGCTTCTGCTCAAGCTTGATCGGCAGATGCGCGGCGATGGTGTCGGCCAAGCGACCCGGCTCGTCGATACCCGACAGCGAGGTCAGGATCTCCGGCGGGATCTTCTTGTTCAGCTTCACGTACTGATCGAACTGCGACACGATGGCACGACGCAGCGCCTCGGTCTCGGCCGATTCAGTCGGTTCCGGGCCGACGGGCACCGCTTCGCAGAAGAAGTGCGATTCGTCGTCGGTCACGGTCAGGATATTGGCGCGTTGCGTGCCCTCGACCAGCACCTTCACGGTGCCGTCCGGCAGCTTCAGCATCTGCAGGATGTTGGCGACACAACCGACCTCGTAGAGATCCTTGTCGGTCGGCTCATCCTTGGCCGCTGTTTTCTGGGCGACCAGCATGATGCTCTTGCCCGCTTCCATCGCGGCTTCCAGCGCCTTGATGGACTTGGGGCGCCCCACGAACAGCGGAATCACCATGTGCGGGAACACCACCACGTCACGCAACGGCAACAGCGGCAGGCGAATCTGCTCAGCGGGTAAAAGTTGGGTTCCGGACATTATTTTCCCCAGAAAGTCATGTAAGGGCTAAATTGGGCGCAGTGGCGGTTTTACAAGACCGCTGCTGCAAGTCGCATGCCGGCCCGGTTTCCCGAAGCAAAAAAGCCGCTCGCGAGCGAACGGCTTCCTGCATGGGATGCATACGGCGCATCCCGGCCGGGCATTCGCGTCAGTTGGAACCTGCAACCTTGGGTTGCTCTTCGTACATCAGCAAGGGCTTGCCGTCACCGGAGATCGTACTTTCGTCGATCACCACCTTCTGCACACCCTTGTGGTTGGGGAGGTCATACATCACATCCATCAAAGCGTGCTCGACGATGGAGCGCAGACCGCGCGCCCCCGTCTTGCGCTTGATCGCCTTGCGGGCGATCGCCGTCAGCGCGCTCGGACGGATTTCCAGCTCCACCCCTTCCATCGCCAGCAGTTTCTGATATTGCTTGACGATTGCATTCTTAGGCTCGACCAGGATTTCCATCAGGGCGGCCTCGTCGAGCTTAGCTAGTGTTGCTACCACCGGCAGACGACCGATCAGTTCAGGAATCAGACCGAACTTGATAAGGTCTTCCGGCTCCACCTGCGGCAGCACTTCATTGACGTCGCGCTCCTCCTTGCTCTGCACCTCTGCACCGAAACCGATCCCGGTCTTATCGGAGCGCTGGCGGATGATCTTTTCCAGACCATCAAAGGCACCGCCGCAAATGAACAGGATGTTGGTGGTGTCGACTTGCAGGAAGTCCTGGTTCGGATGCTTGCGGCCCCCTTGCGGCGGCACGGACGCCATCGTCCCTTCGACCAGCTTGAGCAACGCCTGCTGCACACCTTCCCCAGAAACGTCTCGGGTGATGGACGGGTTGTCAGACTTGCGCGAAATCTTATCGATTTCGTCGATGTAGACGATGCCGCGTTGGGCCTTGTCCACTTCGTAATTGCAGTTCTGCAGCAGCTTCTGAATGATGTTCTCGACATCTTCGCCCACGTAACCGGCTTCGGTCAGCGTAGTGGCGTCAGCGATGACGAACGGCACGTTCAGGAGGCGAGCCAGCGTTTGTGCGAGCAGGGTCTTGCCCGAGCCGGTCGGCCCGATGAGCAGGATGTTGCTCTTGGACAGCTCGACATCGTCCTTCTTGCCGAGGTGCTTCAAGCGCTTGTAATGGTTGTAAACCGCAACCGCCAGGATCTTCTTGGCCTGCTCCTGACCAATCACATATTGGTCGAGGCTTTGGCGAATCTCATGTGGCGTGGGAAGGTCGGACTTGACCGCAAGACCACCTTCCTTTTCGGAGATGGCGGCTTCGTCCCGGATGATTTCATTGCACAGGTCGATACATTCATCGCAGATGAAGACCGAGGGGCCGGCAATCAGTTTCTTGACCTCATGCTGACTCTTGCCGCAGAACGAGCAGTACAGCAGCTTTTCGCCAGTCGAGCCTTTCTTGTCCGCCATAACGATTACCAGTAGTTCCTGGCAGCATCATACGCCAAATTATCTGGCGACGATCCGCAGGTGTTGTACAAAGCAAAAACGAGGCGCGAAGCCTCGTTTTTGACACCGCTTGACATGTTTGGTGCAGCCAACCGGTGTGCAACGGGGGTGACCCGAAACGCACCGACTACCACGCACTTCAGCGCTTGCTGATGACCTGATCGATCAGGCCGTATTCCTTGGCCTGCTCGCTGCTCATGAAATTGTCGCGATCCGTATCGCGCGCAATCTTGTCGACCGGCTGGCCAGTCGCCTCAGACAGCACCGTGTTCAGGCGTTCACGCAGGTACAGGATTTCGCGCGCCTGGATCTCGATGTCAGACGCCTGACCACGGGCACCACCCAGCGGCTGGTGAATCATGATGCGCGAGTTCGGCAGCGCCAGACGCTTGCCCTTGGCGCCAGCGGCCAGCAGGAACGCGCCCATGCTGGCCGCCATGCCCATGCACAGCGTCGACACGTCCGGCTTGATGAACTGCATCGTGTCGTACATCGCCAGACCAGACGACACCGAGCCGCCTGGCGAGTTGATGTACAGCGAGATGTCCTTGTCCGGATTCTCGCTCTCCAGGAACAACAGCTGTGCCACCACGAGGTTGGCAGTCTGGTCGTTGACCTCGCCTACCATGAAGATCACGCGCTCCTTGAGCAGGCGCGAGTAGATATCGTAGGCGCGTTCGCCGCGGCCCGACTGCTCGACCACCATCGGCACCAGACCGAGCCCCTGCGTTTCGAGCGCAGAAGCCTGGGTACGGGCAAGTTGGTCGATCAGTTCATTGCGGATCATGCGGTTCTCCGGTGCGTGGATCTATCGAATCAGCCTTGCGCCGGGGTGGCGGTCAGCTCTTCGAACGACACAGCCTTGTCAGTAACCTTGGCCTTGTCGCACACAAAATTTACCACGTTGTTTTCGAGCACGTAGGCTTCCATTTCAGCCAGGCGCTGTTGGTCACCGTAGTACCAGCGGATGACTTCCTTCGGATCTTCGTAGCTCTTGGCGAACTCTTCGATCTCGGCCTTGATCTGCTCCGGCTTGGCTTCCAGGTTGTTGGCCTTGACGACTTCAGCCAGCACCAGACCCAGCTTCACGCGGCGCTCAGCCTGTTGCGTGAACATTTCAGCCGGGATCGGCATGTTCTTGGCGTTCGGCATGCCGCGTTGCTCGAGGTCACGACGGGCCATTTCGACCAGGCGCTCCTGGTCTTGTTCGACCAGCGACTTCGGCACGTCCAGCTCTGCCACCTTCAGCAGCGCTTCCATGACTTGGTCCTTGAGCAGCGCGTGCGTGCGGCGCTTGACTTCACGCTCGAGGTTTTCGCGGATGTCGGCGCGCATCTTGTCGAGGTTGCCATCGGCGATGCCCAGCGATTGTGCGAAGGCTTCGTTGACTTCCGGCAGGTGCGCCCACTCGACTTGCTTGAGCGTCACGGTGAACTCAGCGGTCTTACCGGCCACGTCCTTGCCGTGGTAGTCCTCGGGGAAGGCCAGCGGGAATTTCTTCGACTCGCCTTGCTTCAGGCCCAGCGTGGCTTGTTCGAACTCGGGCAGCATGCGGCCTTCGCCCAGCACGAAGCTGAAACCTTCAGCCTTGCCGCCGGCAAATTCCACGCCGTCGATCGTGCCAACGAAGTCGACCGTCACGCGGTCGCCGTTTTGTGCAACGGCAGCGCCGCCGTCACCGTGCTCACCAGCCTCGCCACGCGGGTGGTAGTGCACACGCTGCTTGCGCAGAATGTCGAGGGTCTTGTCGATTTCCGCGTCGGTGATCTCGGTCTTGGTACGGGTCAGTTCCGCGCCGGCCAGATCGCCCAGCTTGACTTCCGGATACACCTCGAAGGTGGCATCGAATGCGACTTGGTCGTCGGCCACGCCTTCGGTCTTCAGCTCGAAGCGCGGTTGGCCGGCAACCTTCACGCCTTGCTCATTGGTGATGTCGAAGAACTGACGGGCAGCCTTGTCGTAGCGGACTTCGAATTCAACTTGTTGGCCGTATTGCTTCTCGACCATCTTCATCGGGACCTTGCCCGGACGGAAGCCCGACATCTTGACGGTCTTGGACAGACGCGCCAGACGGCTTTGCTTCTCTTGCTCCACTTCGGCCTTCGGGACAGCCAGGGTCACTTTGCGATCAAGCTTGCCGAGGTTTTCGATAGTCGACATGGTCGTAATTCCAGATTCAGATGAAAGTTGCGTCGAACGGCGCAGCGCCAGCAGCAGCCGTGGTTCAAAGTTCTTGGTGTTGCCGGGCTTGCGCGGATGCGACGCGAGGGCCGCTCAGGTGACACTTCGGCGGCTTAAACGGGTGCAACAGGCGCGTTCGGGCTGGCAAACGCAAAACGCATATTATGGCATGGAACGCTCGCCGGCCCTGATTTTTTGGGTCGGAACGCTTGGAAACCCTATCAAACAGCGGGTCAGTCGAGCGTATCCGCCGCTTCAGTTTCAGCGAGTGCAGCACCCTGCCCGCGCCCGTGTCCATGCTGTAATGCACGCAAGACAAAGCGCCCCGGATCCAGCGCCGCAGCAAGGTCAACTTCCAGCGGCAACGGACCGCCGTCGATTTGCGCGGCGAGCAATTCCGCACCCAAGACCGACCATGTGAGGCCGCGCGAGCCGTATGCAAGTGCGGCATACAGCCCCGGCACGCGAGGCAGTTGCGCATGCGGCCCGCGCAGGCGGAAACCCGGCGCCATGGCCACCGCCTCATCGACCACCGAGCCAATCAGCGGCAAGCGGTTGGCGGACACGCAACGCACCCCGACGTACCCATGCAACTGCGCCGGGTCCAGCCGCGCCAGCGCCTGCGATTGCTGCGGCTGCATGCTCGCCAGCCGCTTGAGGTTGGCGCCGTGATCGCTGGCGCGCTCGGCTAGATCAGAATCGCCCGGCTGGAACGACGAGCCGATCCGCACGGATTTCGCATCGGGTTCCGCCGGCAACAGGTAGCCATCACCGCACACCACGGCCTTCGGCCAAGCCGCTCCCGGCTCAAGGCTGACGAGCGGCACATCCGTAAGCTGGCCGCGCACCGGCTTGAGCGACGCAGACGACAGCGGCGCCAGCCGGGCCGCATCCAAACTATTGGCAAGGATGACGACCGGCGCGCTGGCAATCACGCCACCGTGTGCGCCGAGCGCTTGCCACCGGCCGCCTGCTTCGCGCAGCGATTCGACGCGGGTGTTCCAGTGCACATGAGTTGCGTTGGCGGCTGCGGCGAGGTTCGCTCGACAGACATCGGGCGGCGCCACCCAGCCAGCCTGTTCGAACCACCAGCCACCCTGGGGCACGCTCGCGCCGACGCGTTCGGCGGCCTGGCTGGCACTCAGCCAATCGATGTAGCCGGTGGGGTACCCGAGCGCCTGCACGACGCGCTGCTGCTCGGCGGCATCGTCCTCGTGTTCGGCGAGCTGCAACACACCGGTTGGCTGGAAGCCGGTGGCAAAGCCGGCGCGATCGAGCGCATCCCAGTGACGGCGCGCGAGCAGATTGCCAGCGCGCGACAGACGTGAGAGCACGCTGTCATCAATGGACACATGTGGATGCATGGCTGCGGCACGGTGCGCTGATGTGCCGCGAGCGGGCCCCTCGTTCGCATCGATGAGTGTGATGCGCCAGCCGCGCGCGGCAAGGCGTTCCGCGACGGAGCAGCCGGCAAGCCCCGCGCCAAGGACGATGGCATGGCGCTCAGACCAAACGGGCGCTTCGACAGGGCCGCGTCGCGTCTTCCAGTGCGTTGGAAACTGCGCGACGGTCATATCGCGCTTGGTGCCGAAGCCCGGTGCCTTGCGTGCCTCGAAGCCGGCTTCCTGCAGGCCGCGTCGAACAAAGCCTGCCGCTGTGTACGTTGCCAGCGTGGCGCCAGCGCGGGCGACACGCGCAAGCTGCTTGAAGACGCGCGGCTGCCAGAGGTCCGGGTTCTTGGCGGGCGAGAAGCCGTCCAGATAGAACGCGTCGGCGGCGCAGGACAGTTGCGGCAGCATCTCCATCGCATCGCCAAACAGCAGTGTGAGCGTGACACGACCCTCATCGAAGACGAGACGATGCACGCCGGGCACCGGTACGGGCCATGACTCCCGCAACGTTTCGCCGAGCGGCGCAAGCACGCCGTCTTTCGGGTGCACGACAGACAAGCCCGCCCGGTCGAACGGATGCTTTTCGATGGAAACGAAATCGAGCCGTGCGCAACGCTGCGGATCGTCACGCCACGCGGCCCACGTCGCCAGGAAATTCAGGCCTTGGCCGAAGCCGGTCTCAACGATCGTGAAGGCGCCCTTGCCCTGCCACGCGCCCGGCAACCCGTTGCCGCCCAGGAAGACGTGCTGCGCCTGTGCGAGCCCCCCTTCGGTGCTGTGATAAACGTCGTCGTATTGCGCGGAGAACGGCGTGCCGTCCGACGTGAGCTGGGGCGTGGCGAGAACGAGGCCGCGTGGCATGGAACACCTGGGAGAGAAGCGACGGATTGTACCGCCGCCCTCCCCGCACGCCTTGATCTGACGCAGGTGCGCGCGGCTATACGTCGGCGACCGGTAGGGTGCCCATGATGCGGCGATACCACGCGTGAAAATGCTGCATGCCGTCTTCTAATGGCGACTGGTATGGGCCGGCTTCCGACACACCGCGCACCATCAATGCGCGGCGGCCCGCGTCCATGCGCTCCCCGATCTCGTCATCTTCGATGCAGGTTTCCATGTAGGCCGCGCGCTGCGCCTCCACGAACTCGCGCTCGAACGCGGCGATCTCTTCCGGGTAGTAGAACTCGACTACGTTGACGGTGTCCTGTGGCCCTTTGGGATACAACGTGGAGAGCACCAGCACGTGCGGATACAACTCGATCATGTGGGTCGGGAAGTACGTCACCCAGATCGCGCCGAAATCCGGCGATGTACCGGAGCGATAGTCGAGCAGCCGGTCATGCCAGGCGCCGTACGTGTCCGAACCCGGCTGGCTGAGCGCCTGGTGGATGCCTACGCGCTGCATGCTGTACCAGTCTGCAAACTCCCATTCGAGGTTGTCACACGTGACGAAGTGGCCGAGGCCGGGGTGGAACGGCGCGACGTGATAGTCCTCCAGGTAGACCTCGATGAAGGTCTTCCAGTTGTAGTTGCATTGGTGGACTTCTACGTGGTCGAGCACGTAATCACCAAAGTCGAACTCGGGCCGCGCAAACAACGGTGCCATGTCGTGCGCCGGGTCACGTGGGCCTTCGAACAACAAGCCGTGGCAGTTGCGCAGGGTGAAGCGCTGCAGGTTCTTGCACGGCGTGCTGGTGAACTGCGGCGCGCCAATCAGTTCACCGCGATCGGTGTACGTCCAGCGATGCAGCGGACAAACGATGTTGCCGCCTGCCGCGCCCAGGTTGCCGGTGGCATTGGCAGGGCCAGTCACGTTGCCGGCCTCCCCGCCAAGAATGAGCGCTTGCCGGTGGCGGCAGACGTTGGACATCAGTTCTACGCCGCCGGCATTGCGCACCAGTACGCGACCGCCGTCTTCCTGGGCGAGGCGGCGCCAATCGCCGGATTCGGGCACGGCTTTTTCATTGCCGATATAGCAGGCGGATTGCTTGAAGATGGTTTCGAGTTCGCAAGCGAACAAGGCGTCGTCGAAGTACGCGGCGACGGGCAATTGGGTATGCGCTGGCATCACATGCGCCAGGCGTCCGACATCGGTCATCGGGGTCTCCAACACGGTGCGGCGGGCGGTTCAGTGTTCACGCTGAACCCGCATCCGCCCCATCAGGTATCGGGGGAGAGGAAAAAGCGCGCGCTACGACGCTTCGGCCAGCAAGCGGGCGATACGCACGTCGAGCGAGAGCTTCGGGCAGGTGCTGCATTTCTCGCCGTCGTGGCGGCGGAAGTGGTGGCAGCAGACCTTGCGGTCAAGCGCGAGTGCGGACGTGCCGTCACGCGCACGGTAGGCGAAGAAGCCGCAGCCGCCGGCAACGCCAAGGGCGGCCAGCCACGCCTCTCCTATGGCGGTCATGTCTGCATCTGACAATGACGTGTGTGGACGCACTGCCATCAACGCGCCGAGCACGCACTCGGCCTGCAAGCGATCTGCAGCGCGATCATGCAAGGCGACCATTGGCTTGAGCGCCCGGCGGATTGCGCCACAGAACGCTCGCAACTCAGCGGCAGCGGCCTCCATCCGCCCAACGAACGTGCCGCCAACCGGCGCGTGCACGGGCACGTGGAAGCCACTGGGAAAGCCCGCCTTCACTGGCTGCGCGAGACCCGCCAATCGGGGAACCAATCCATCCAGATGCACGGCAATCACACACAGATAGATCGGCTGCCAGATCGCCAGCCCCCAACAGCGCAGGGCGAGGTAATGCGCGCCCGCCTCCGGATAGGCCTGCGCCCAGTGATCGCACAGCGCCTGCAGTGCAGCGTCGTCGCCCAGCCGCAGCGCATTGGCGGGCGATACCCCACCCTGCTCGCCGCGCAGGCTGGGAATGACACGTTGCCCCAGCAGCAGCGCGTGAGCGAGATCCGGGTTCGGTGTTGGCGCCGGGCGCCAGGCTTGCGGCAAGGCAAAGCCCGACCCCGCTGCGTCTTCAACGAAGGCGCGCATGCCGTCTGTCATGCAGCTGCTTCCACCACGTCCGTCGCTTCGGCTTGCACGGCAGATGCCGCACGACGGAACTTGGCGATGGGGTTGACCAGGTTGCCCGCGATTTTCAGGCTCGATGCCGGGTCGGCCAGGTTCACCATCTGCACGTTGTTGCCGAGCTGCAAGCGGTTCAGGCACGAGTGCAGAAACTCGGGCACGAACATGTCGTAGTGCGCGTATTTGGCGGCGTGCTCCGGATGGGCTTCCTGATAGTCGTAGACGCAATCGGCCACAGCGCCCCAGAACTGGTCTTCGGTGCAGCAAGCGTTCTCCACCAGCACGTGGTTGATGTGGCGCAGCACGCCATCGAACACGTCGATGAAGATGCCGAGCAGCTTGAAGTTGTCCGGTACCTCCACCGCCAGACGCTGCACACGCTCGGGCAGCCATTCGCGTGCCTTGATGTCGAGGATGGCGCATTCCTCGGCAATGTCTTTCATGATGGCGCGCACGGGCACGTGGTTGTCCATCACGAGGATGAGGTTCTCGCCGTGCGGCATGAAAGTCAGCTCGTAAGCGTAGAAGCAATGCAGCAGCGGCGTGAGATACACCTGCAGGTACTGGCGCACCCACGTGAGCGCAGGCAGCCCCGAGCGGCGGATCAGCTCGGGCATCAGCGCATGGCCATCTTTATCGACATGCAGCAGCGCCGCCATCGTCATCAGGCGTTCGCCCGGCTTGAGCAGCGGCAGAGGGTTCTCGCGCCACAGCGCCGAGAACTGCTTTTTGTACGGCGTATCCACCGGAATGGCCGCCTCGTAGTAGAAGTTGCGGAAACCGATGGCCGCCACTTCCTGCAGGATGGTGAAACCGTTCTCGCGCAGGAAACCATCTTTCGAGACCAGCTCCTTGATGAACTCGTTGATGGCCGGCGTGCCCGACATGTAGTACGGCGAGAGCCCGCGCATAAAGCCCATGTTCAGGATCGACAGCGACGTCTTCACATAGCGCTTGGTGCGATCGCTCGTGTTGAAGAACGTGCGGATGGATTGCTGGGCGATGTAGTGGTCGGCGCTGTAATCCAGGCAGATGATCTTGCGCTGAGCAACGTAGCCGGCAAACGCGATGGACAGCTTGTTGAACCACTGCCACGGGTGCGCAGGCATGAAGTGGTAGTCGGCCGGATTCACGCCCTTGGCGGCAACCTGGCGCGTGAAATCGTCCACCGTGTCCTGGCCGAGTTCTTCCACCAGCATTTGCGCGTAGTTCAGCGTGGAAAGCGTTGACGGCGTGGCGTGATCCTTGTGTACAGCCAGCCAGATCACGCGGATGTCGGTACCCGCCTCAGGCGCGTAGGCCTGGTAGTCGACGGACGTAAAGCCCAGGCGCCCATTGTTGGCGACGAAACCGGGGTGCCCTTCGATCATGGCAACTTCGATGGCCTGGAAGTCGGTGGCATCCGCCAGTTGTGCACTGCTGGGTGCGTCGGCCTTCATGCGTTTGAACGCGCTGCCGAATAGCGTGCTGCTGATCTCGTCGAGGTAGATGGGCAGCAGCTCGTCACGAATACCAAGCCGCTGACGGCATTCGATGATGAATTGCAGCGCGTCGAGCGGTTGCTGGGCCCCCTCGACCAGACGGCGAATCGATTCCGGTTGGATAAACCAGTGACGCAGCGCGAGTTGCTGCGCTTCAAACTGGTAGCAGACCTTACCGTCATCAGAGCGCACCTGGTACAGCGCGAAGCCGCCAGTGGTGGCATGCAGGTGCTCGGGCTCCAGGATGAGTTCGTGCGCATATTCGGCAATCGCCTTGCGCAACAGCAGTCGGTTGGCCTGCGCCCAGACTTCCGGCGTGAGGTGGGCGGCCGCCTGGGCCGGGTGTTGCGAGAGCTGGTTGTGGATCGTGACGTTCATAGTGAATCCTTTGGTTTAAGCAATGGCGGTTGCGCTGGTGGCTTGTTCGAAATCCCGCCGGGTGCAGAAGGCGAGACTGGCGATCTTTTCGGTAAAGGCGACGTTGCGGTCGTAGACGAAACCGGCGGCGCGGTTGATGGCGTGAATGCGTATGTTGTTGGCGTCGGGTTCGACCACGATGCGTGCCGCGCCCAGGCTTTCGAACATGAAGCGCATGAGTGCGAAGAACACCGTGCGCGTGTAGCCGGCAATGCGCACATCCGATGGCCCGATGAAGATATGCATGCCGAGGTCGCCCGGCTGCACGTCGTAGAACGTGCGGATGCGATCGTGGGCGGGGTCGTAACACTCGGCCAGGAAGACCGGGCGACCGCCTTGCCACACGAGATACGCGGTGGCGTGGCCGGAGTCCATCAGGTCCTGATAGATCAGACCGATTTCGGCTTCCGTCTTGTCACGCATCAGCCAGAACGAGGCGCGCTCCGGCTGAAACCAGCGGTGCAGCATCGGGATGTCTTCCGGAATGCGCAGCAGGTGGAAGGTGAAACCGTCCGCATCGGTGTAAGGCGCGCTTTCGGCATCGGCGCGGCGGTGGATGGTGTGGGCATCGGCATCAATTGGCATGGGCCGGCGCCTTCAGGTTGGTGGGTACGTCTGCCCTGCCCTCTTTGTCCACTTTGTCCGCATGGCCAGCGCTGGGCACATTCAGGATCAACCGATCGAGCAGCGCCGTCAGCACAAAGCCCCCAGCGGCCAGCAGGAACGGCAGATGCAGCCCGTAGCGATTCACGATCGCCCCCGCTGCAAACGACGACAGCAGCACTCCCATGTTCTGGAAGAAATTGGTGATGCTGTAGTCGTGCGCATAGCGCTGCGGCGTAGAAAGCCGGAACAGGTTCACCTCCAGCTTCACGATGATCTGGAAGAGCGCCCAGCCGTACAGCACGCGCCCGAGCACGATCAACATCGGGTTGGGCGCTGCATGCAGCAGCAGCCCCACCATGCCCAGCAGCAGATTGCCAACCGTGTGGTCCGGCAACTGACCGCCGCGCGTACGAATGCTGGCATGCAGGCGCAACGCCGCGATGGCGACGACGCCCGGAATGGCAAACGCCATGCCCGAGACGAACTCGCTGTCGAGCCCCGACACCTGCTGCCAGTACACCGAGAAGAACGGGCGGATCAGATACGCGCTGAAGTCGAACACCAGCATCACCAGTGCCAGGCGCAGGATCGGCAGACGGTCACGCCAGCCGGTGCGCGGCACCCGCGCTGCTTCAGCGGCGGCCGCCTCGGCATGCTCGCCCGAGTTGACGCGCACGATCTTGCCGCTGCGGATCAGGTGCATGCACACGCCCATCTGGAAGAAATCGCCTGCGGCCATGGCGACGATGCTGGCGCGCGGTCCCCACGCCTGCAACACAAGACCGCCCACCACCGCCCCGAAGATGGCGCCAAAGTGCACCACCACCGAAAGCGTGCCCACCGTGGCAGCGTGCTGCTCCTTGGGCGTGAGCCGCATCATGTACGGATACATCAGCAGGTAGCTGCTCTTGCACATGAACATCAGCATCGACAGCACCCAGTACGTCACCACGTTGGGCGCCCAGTCGCTCAGCAGGCTGAAGGTGCCGGCTGCGAATTGCGTGTAGACCAGCAGGTACAGTGGCTCCACGCGCTTGGCCACACGCGCCCAGATGGGCAGCGTGCACATGACGGCAATCGAGATGGCGGCCACGTACGCACCCACGTGCACAGGGCTGTCCAGCCCATAGCGCGACGCGAAGAACTGCGGGTAGAACGGGATCAGGATCGCATCGCTGATGACGGCAAACACCGTCATCAGAATGATGGTGTTGCGCAGCGTCATACGGCTTCCTCGACAGGCGCCTTCACGCGCTCGGTGACGCTCTTCTCAGCCGCCAGCGGGATGAACTCCGGTGTGGCCGGAATCGCAAAATCCTGGATGGCCACACGCGGCTCGATCTTGTAGTGCTCAACGCCGGTCAGCTCTCGAATGATGTAGGAGTTGCGATAGCAGCTCATGCCAATGTCCTGATTGGTCACGCCGTGCGTGTGCAGGCCCGCGTTCTGCACGTAGACCTCGCTGCCATTGACGTCTGCCGCGTAGTTGCGGGAGAGCTGGTAGCGGCCCTTGGCATCCCAGCGCAGACGGTGGCGAATGCCATCAAGGAACGCCGGGATGTTCTGCTCGTAACCCGTGGCGAGCACGAGCTCTTCTGTGCGATGGGCGTAGCGCGCACCGCTGTCGACCTGCTGGAACTCGATCTCGTAGGTGCCGGTGGCAGCGTCGTGGCGACACGCCTGCAGCTCGCAATTGGTGATCAGGTGCGTGCGCAATTCGCCCACCTTGCGCTTGTCGTCGAGCAGGTCGTAGATCTGGTTGATCAGGCTGGTATTGACGCCCTTGTACAGGCTGTCCTGCGCACGGACGATGGCATCTTTGCGGCCGTCGGGCAGGCTGTAGAAGTGGTCGATGTAGTCCGGCGAGAACATCTCCAGCGTCAGCTTGGTGGTCTCCATCGGGAAGAAGCGCGGAGAACGTGTGATCCAGACGAGGCGGTAGTCGTGCTTGTCGCTCTCCTTGAGCAGGTCAAAATAGACCTCCGCCGCGCTCTGCCCGCTGCCGACGATGGTGATGGAGCGTTTCTCGTGCAGCGATTCACGCACGTCGATGTAGTCCGCAGTGTGCAGATAGCGGTGGCCATCACGCCGCACGCACGCCGGGAACGACGGCGACGACCCCACGCCCAGCACCAGCTTGCGCGCACGGAGCACGAACGGCTCGCACTCCGCGCCGCGAAAGCCCGAGACCACGTAGCAGCCGCGCTGCGCGTCATAGGCCAGCGCCTGCACGTCGTGGTGGAAGCGCGCACAGGTGAGCTGCGCGACGACCCACTTGCAATAGCGGTTGTACTCCGCCCGGCTCAGGTAGAAGTTCTCGCGGAAGTAATACGAATAGATCTTGCCTTCCTGCTTGCAGTAATTCAGGAAGCTGAAGCGGCTTTTTGGATCGGCCAAACTGACGAGATCCGCCAGGAATGGGTTCTGCAATGTCGTGTTATCAATCAGCATGCCAGGATGCCAATTGAATTCCGGCGACCGCTCCAGAAATATCCCATTCAAATCGGCAATGGGTTCCGCCAGACAAGCCAGGCTTAAATTAAACGGACCCAACCCAATGGCAATAAAGTCATGAACTTCTGATTCCATTACGTTTGAACCTCCTGATTTACAAAAGCGATGACAACAAGACTCCAGCCGTAGAACACGCGTTTACGCGCATACGCTTCCCGTTGGCTGGCGGCATCAGGCCGCGCCTAGACTGGGTAAATTCAGGTGGGGAGCAGATCACGACCGATGCGTGCCGGCCGCTGAAGGATCATGGAATATCGCGGATGCGATATCGGGATAGATGCTGACTGGCCCGGCGACTTCAATAAAAAGCCGCCGGGCAACAAGCTAAGTCACAATACTATACAAGCAGGATGATGCTTGCGTGAATAAATCTTAATTACCATTGATACGAAATGGTTGCCATTGCGCTGCGCGCATCACCCCAATAGCAGTAGTTGCTGTTCATGCAAGATGCCACATACGCTTTATTAAAGAGATTCTTTGCCGACAATTGCAACTTTGCACCCTTGAGCGATGGGTCCCAGCGCGCGAGATCGATACGCAGCATCAAGTCGACCAGCGTGTACGGCGGCACCTTGAAGCTGTTCGCGCTGTCGCCATAGCTCGTGCCAACGTAGCGCACCCCCACACCCGCCGTGTAGCCGGGCATGAAGGTCCAATCACCCCACACCGATGCCATATGGCGCGGCGCCTGATACGGCGTATTCCCGACAAAGCCTTCGGTGGACTCGACAAACTTCATGTCGGTGAACGTGTAGTTGGCCAGCAGCGAAACGTTGTCCGCGATCTGTGAACGCGCCTCCAGTTCCAGCCCGCGCGTACGCACCTTGCCAGTGGGCACGTAGTAGACCTGGGCAGATGGCCGGTTGGCGATGTTCTCCTGTTCCAGGTTGAACACGGCGGCCGACAGCATCGTGCTCGAGCCCTTGGGCTGATAACGCACACCCGCCTCGAACTGCTTGGCCGTGGCCGGTTGCAGCAGATTGCCCCGCTGATCCGTCCGGATGCTCGGGTTGAAGCCATCGGCATAGCTGAAATACGGGGCGATACCGTTGTCGAACAGGTAGACCACGCCCGCACGCTTGGTGAACTTCGAGCCGCTCCATTCCGACGGGGTGCCCGTGCCATACAGGTTGGATGCCTTGGCGTGGTCTTCACGCACGCCCAGTGTGAAGCGCCAGCGGTCGATGGCGATCTGGTCCTGCAGGTACACACCGGTCTGCTCAAGCCAGCGGTCTATCGGCGTCGCCGTCACACCTGTCAGACCCGGATTGCCATAGACCGGGTTGAATGCGTTGATCGGGTCCGCACTGCCGGATTCCCAAAAGCCATCGACGTGGCGCTTCTGGTAGTCCAGGCCAACCAGCAGCGTGTGCTTGACGGGGCCGGTCGTGAACTTGCCTTCGAGCTGGTTATCGACCGTGTAGGCGTGCGTGGCCTCCTTGGCGCCAGCGTAATAGCGCGTGAGGTTGTTCGCATCGGCCCAGCCGTAGCCGTAGATCTGGCGCATGCGCACGTCACCGTAGATGTATCGGAAGTTCTGGCGCGCCGTCCACGCGTCATTGAACATGTGCTCGAACTGGTAACCCAGCATGCGCTGGGTGCGGCGGAATTTTTCGACTGTCGGGTCGCCGTCGAAGAAGTAGCGCGAGATGGTGCGGCCGTTGTGCGGGAACAGGCTGCCCTCCGCCGGCACGCCGCTATTGAAGCTGCCTTCCGGATCGTGCTGCAGATAGGCCTGCAGCAACAGGTGCGTGTTAGGCGTGAAGTTGATGGCCAACGACGGCGCGATGGCAAAGCGCTCTTCCCGCACATGCTGGAACTGCGAATCCATGCCGCGTGCCAAGCCGGTCACGCGAAAGGCCATCACGCCGTTCTGATCCACCGGGCCAGAGATGTCGAACGCCCCTTCAACACGGTTGCGGTTGCCCACCGTCAACTCGACTTCGTGATACGGCTGGAACAGCGGCTTCTTGCTGACGAGTGACACGACGCCCCCTGGCGAAGCGCGCCCGAACAACACCGAACCCGGCCCCTTGAGCACGTCAATGCGCTGCAGGAAATACGGATCGATCTGGAACGAGCTGTAGCTGCCCTGATCGCCCTGAAGGCTCAGGCCATCAAGCAGCGCGTTGTTGACGCTGGCGTCATTGAAGCCGCGCAGCGCAACGTAGTCATAGCGATTGGCCGCCCCGACCAACCCAGTGAACGCGCCCGTCGTGTAGTTGAGCGCTTCCGACAAGCCGCGCGGCCGCTGGTCTTCCAGCTGCTGTTGCGTGATCACCGAGATCGACTGCGGCGTCTCGATGATCGGCGTATCGGTCTTGGTGCCTGCCGAGCTTTGCTTGGCGACAAAGCCCTTGCCGGGGCTCTGCGCTGTCTCGCTGCGGCCGACGACGGTCGCGGTGGGCAGCGTGGCATTCACCTCTGCGGTGGTACTCTGTGCCATCACTTGCGCGGGTAGCGCTACCCCCAGCAGCACTGCGCAAGTCAGCCGTGCAGCAAGCGCCAGCGGGCGCAGCGTCGGGCCGGAAATCGGGCAAGTCGTTTCAGATGGAAAAACCGTTGTTGTGTTGATGTGCTTTGGCATGGTGTGTTGGAAGATGCGTGTGGTTTCCACACCCATCGACGATCCACACGGCAAAAGCGGAACTCGATCTGGAACTTTTTTTGATCAGGCCCTCGTGCACGTCGCGCAACGCTCAACCGCTTGCACGAGGTACTTGCGCACCATGCGCGTTGATTTGCCAAGCTGCTCGGCAATGCACGCATGAGATTGCCCTTCGATGTAACGCAAGCGAACGGCTTCGCGTGCGCTGGGCGACAGCGTTTCCAGCATCGTGCTCGTGTGCTGCAGCGTCTGCGCCTGTGCCATGCGCTGCTCGGGCGATGGTGCATGACCAAACTGCTCGCATCGCAACGTCAGCTCATCCAGGCAGGCACACTCGACACGCCGCCGGCGCGCACGATCGATCATCAGATGCTTGGCGGTGGTGGTCAGGTAAGCGCGCGGCTCCCGCACCTCGCTCAACGCATCCGGCACGGCCGGTACGCGCATGAAGGTGTCGTGCAGTACATCCGCCGCCTCCTCCGGACACGCGAGCTTCCTGCGCAGCCAGGCGAACAGCCAATCGCTGTGGCACATGTAAAGCGCGTCGATGTCGTGCAGCGGGTTGGGCTGAACGGCCGGCATGCGGGCTCCCGGAGATGGGCCGGACGCGCGCACGCAACTACGTACACATGGCGCCCATGCAAATGAGAATCATTCGCATTGTATGGGTCGAGCAACCCTGTTCGCAAACGGGGATTCGAAAGGGAGTACTAAGAATTGGCGTGCGGCGGCAAGACGCCCTTAAGCCGCACTGTCCGTTGAGCGATGCCGCCACGCCATCAGGGCAACGGCCAGGGCGGCCAGCGACAAACCGATCGCCAGCCCGGTCATGCGGCCGGAGCGGCGCGCTTCATCGGCCTGCTCGCGCGCTTCGATGGCCTGGCGCACGGTTTCCCAGAAGGCCTCGCGGTGCTCGTTCTCGTCAAAGATGGACATGGCACGCTTCCCGGTTGTCTGCACAGTGCTTTGTGCTGCTTGCCTTGTCATCGTAGGGAACGTGCGGCAGGCGCGCCACCGCACGTTTCGCGTAGGCGCCCGCGTTCAGGCCGCGGCAGCAGGTTTGCCGGCCGGTGAAGCAGGTGCCCCGGGGGCACCAATACGTGCATCGGCGTCACCCTGCCCCAAGTCCATCGCATCCGCGCGCTCGGCAGTGGATAGCTCGTCTGCGCGATAGCCCGTGCGGTTGAGCAGCACCAGTGTGCACGCCAGCGACACCAGCGCATACAGCGCCGACGATGCAGCCACGCCCACGATGTTGCCGGTGCTGTTGAGCATCCACTGCGCAAACACCGGCGTGCCACCGCCCACCACCAACGAGCACAGCTGATACGCCAGCGACAGGCCCGTGTAACGGATGCGCGTCGGGAACACGCGCGCCAGAATGCCGCCGATGGCGCCGTAGAACATCGAATGCGGAATCGTCGCCAGGCACATGCCCAGCAACGCAATCCAGACCACCTTGGTCTCGATGGCGAAGAACATCACCGGCATGAGCAGAAACTCGGGCAGCACCATCAGGCAGATCGCGCGGCGCATGTCCATGCGCGAGACCAACCACGCGCCCAGCGGCTGCGTGATGAACTGCACCACCAGCGCAATCGCGATGATGCCGAGGAAGGTGTCCTGCGCGTAGCCGAGTTCCTTCGTGGCCCACGCCAACGCGAAGTTGCTCTTCAGGTACGTCACGTGGATGAGCGGCAACGTACCCGCGCCCAGTAGCACTAGGCCCCAGTGGTCGCGCACCACATCCTTGAGCGGCAACTTGACGGTCTTCTTCTGCGCCAGCACGCGCTTCATGTCGTCGGACTCTTCCAGCTTCAGGCGGATGACCATGCCCACGATCACCAGCAGCGCCGACAGCAGGAACGGCACGCGCCAGCCCCACAACATGAACTGCGGTGTGGGCAGCGCGCTCAACGCAAAGAACACCACCGTTGCCAGCAGGTTGCCTGTGGGGGAACCCTGCTGCGCAAACGCGGAGTACAGAATGCTCTTGCGCTTGGGCGCGCTTTCGCTGGCGATCAGCACCGCACCGCCCCACTCGCCGCCCACGGCCACGCCCTGAATCACGCGCAGCACCACCAGCCCCACCGGCGCCCACATGCCGAT
This sequence comes from Ralstonia sp. AU12-08, assembly GCF_000442475.1. Classification (NCBI taxonomy): domain Bacteria; kingdom Pseudomonadati; phylum Pseudomonadota; class Betaproteobacteria; order Burkholderiales; family Burkholderiaceae; genus Ralstonia; species Ralstonia sp. AU12-08. The sequence continues at coordinate 39,429 of NZ_ASZV01000018.1, forward strand.
CTGCGCATAGCTGGGCAGCAGGCCGATACCCATCGTCGCGAGCCCCATCAGGATGAGCGTGACGATGAGCGTAGTCTTGCGGCCGATCTTGTCGCCCAGGTGGCCGAAGATGATGCCGCCGATCGGCCGCGCGGCAAAGCCAGCCCACAGCGTCACGAACGACAGCAGCGTGGCGATGCCCGGGTCCAGCGTCTTGGAGAAGAACACCTTGCCGAAGACCAGCGCGGCGGCAAGACCGTAGATGTAGAAGTCGTACCACTCGATGGTGGTGCCGATGAACGCGGCAACCGCGGCGCGGCGCGGCTGCAGGTTCGCGGCCTGGGGCGCGGACTGGTGAGGCATGTTGGTCTCCTTGGTGGTACTGCCGGTTCGGTGCGGCCTCTGTCGGGCCGTCTGCCGTGTTGTGGTGAAGCTGCCTTAGTTCATTTCAGAACGCCTGCCTCAAACAGGCGCTGCCGGGTTTCCATATCGATACCGAGCGAAGCCAGCACGGCATCGGTATCGGCACCGAGCGCAGGTGGCGCATTGCGATACGTGGCCGGCGTGCGCGACAGCTTGATCGGCGAGCCCGTGCCACGGTAATCGCCCAGCTCGACCACCATCTGCCGATGCAGGGTGTGCGGATGGCGCGCCACCACGTCGACGCTCAGCACCGGCCCGCACGGCACACCACCCTGGATCAGGTCTTGCGCGAGCGTCTCGCAATCGAAGCGCGCCAGTTGTGCCTCCAGCGCCTGCTTGAGCTCCGGGCGATGCGCGCAACGGCTGCGGTTGTCGGCAAAGCGAGCATCTTCCACCAACTCGGGCACACCGATGTGCGCGCATAGCTTGGCGAACTGACGGTCGTTGCCCACCGCCAGAAAGATCGGCGTGGTGCCGGTCTGATAGCTGTCGTACGGCGTGATGTTCGGGTGTGCATTGCCACTGCGCTGCGGCACCTTGCCCGAGCCAAAGTAGTTGGGCAGATGCGGATGCAGTAGCGACACGCCGCAGTCGTACAGCGCAATGTCGATGGATTGGCCGCGCCCGCTTTTCTCGCGCTCCGCCAGCGCCAGCAGGATGCCGGCCAGCGCGTTGAGCCCCGTCACCATGTCGACGATCGGCAGGCCGACACGCATCGGTCCACCCTCGCGCTCGCCATTGACGCTCATGAGGCCGGCCATAGCCTGGATGGCGGCGTCGTAACCGGGCAGCCCGCCCAACGGGCCATCGGGGCCGAAGCCGGAGACGGCGCAGTGGATCAGGCGCGGAAAGCGCGGCTGCAGATCGCGCTCGAAATCCATGCCCCAGCGCGCCAGCGTGCCGGGCTTGAAGTTCTCGACCAGCACATCGGCGTCTTCCAGCAGTTGCCAGAGCACCGCGCGGCCTTCGTCGCACGACAGGTCGACCGAGATGCCGAGCTTGTTGCGATTGACGCCGTTGAAGTACCAGGCGGTGTCGCTCTCATCGAACGGCGGGCCCCAGGTGCGGGTCTCGTCGCCGACGGGGGGTTCGAGCTTGATGACCTGTGCGCCGTGATCGGCCAGGGCCTGCGTGCAATACGGGCCGCCGAGCACGCGGCTCAGGTCGATGACTTTCAGGCCGTGCAGTGCGCCATTGACCGCGCTCATTGCGCATCTCCGGCCGGCAGCGCCTGCATGGCCAGCGCGAGCGAAACCTCACGCTGCTTGACGAGCGCCTCGAACAGCGGAGCATCGTCGCTCTCGGGCAAGGCCAGCGGATCGACAGGCAGCAGCTTGTGCCGCAACACCAGATGCGCAAGCGCCAGACGCCGATGATCCGGCGCCAGACGCACGCCTTCCACCGCCATGAAGATCGCCGTGGTGATGTGGTACAGCGCTGAACCGGCTTGACGCACAAGTTCGTCGCTGCCCTCTTCGGCCACCTTGGCGATGGTGCGGCAGACGCGGTCGAGCGTGGCACGCAGCAGCACATCGCTCTGCGCCGGCAGCGTAGCGCCATCGAGCAGCTCCAGCAGGTATGCACGCAGCGGCTCCAGCGCGCCTTCACGCTTCACGGCGCGAGCGATGTCGAGTGCGACGATATTGCTCGTGCCTTCCCAGATCGAGCCGAGATGCGAATCACGCACGAGGCGCGCATCGCTCCATTCTTCGATGTAGCCGGTGCCGCCACGCACCTCCATCGCATCGCCAGTCACGCGGCGGGCATCGCGGCAAGCGCGGAACTTGATCAGTGGCGTCAGGATGCGCACGCACTTGGCAGCCTGTTCGTCGCCGGCATCGGCCAGCGGCAGCAGCTGCGCGATCTGCATGAACATCGAGCGTGCCTGCTCGGTCGGCAGCAGCATCTTCAGGAGCTGACGCTGCATCAACGGCATGTCGATCAGCTTGCGGCCGAAGGCTTCACGGTTGCGCGCAATGTGCAGAGCCTCGGTGGTGGCGCGGCGCATCAGGCCAGCGGCACGTACACCGTTCGACAGGCGTGACATGTTGATCATGTCGGCCATCTGGTGGAAACCACGGCCGATCTCGCCGATCAGGTGGGCGGTGGCGCCTTCGAGGGTGATCTCACCACTGGCCATGGAGCGGGTGCCGAGCTTGTCTTTCAGGCGGATGATCCGGTAGTTGTTGCGTGCGCCATCCGGCAGCGTCTTGGGCAGCAGGAACAACGCCAGGCCGTTGATACCCGACGGCGCACCGTCCGGACGGGCCAACACCATGGCGAGGTCCGCATCGGCGTTGGAGCAGAACCACTTGTCGCCGTATAGGCGCCAGGTTTGTGTGCCGTCGGGTGCGGTTTCCAGCGCGGCGCGCGTGGCGATGCGAGCGACGTCCGAGCCGGCGGCCTGCTCGGTCATGAACATCGCGCCCTGGTACAGCACATCAAAGTCGCGCGAAGCCAGCATCGGTAGATAGCGCGCCACCAGTGCCGGATCGCCAAACTTGCGCAGCGTGCGCGTAAGCGAATCCGTCATGCTGACGGGGCAGCACAGGCCAAATTCGGCCTGCACGAACAGATACGTGAGCGCGTATTTGACCAGCGGCGGCGGCGCGCTGCCGACATGGCTCATCGATGCAAGACCGAGTTCCGCATACGCCACACGTTCCAGCGCGACGTAATCGGGGTGCTTATCGATGCTCTGCAGCGCCTCGCCGCGGCGCGTACGGTGGCGTAGTTGCGGCGGGTTGTGGTCGGCACTGGTGGCCCAGGCATCGAGCTCGTCCGAAGCGCGCAGGCCCAGCGACTTGAGCTGCGGCTCCAGCTCACGGTATTGCGCGTCACCCAGGTACAGCCGCAGCAGGCGTCCGAGATCCAGATCGACATGGAAGAAGTTGATGCCCCGGCTGTCGGGGATGTTCTGGTGGCCAACGGGCTGGCCAATGATTGGTTCGCGGGCGATGTCGTTCATGCGGGTGGCCTCGCTGTCTCCTGTGTTGTCCGGCCAGCATAGGAACACCATCGATAATCGTCCAATACAGGTTTTGTCCTGTACGATAAACAATCCTTATCGTTGAACGAACCCGCCATGGACCTCAAGCAGCTGCGCTATTTCGTTGCCGTGGCGGAAGAACTGCACTTCGGGCGTGCGGCACAGCGGCTGTTCATCTCGCAGCCGGCGCTGAGCTTCGATATCCGCAAGTTCGAGGAGCAATTGGGCGTGCAACTGCTCGCGCGCACCAACAAGAGCGTGGCGCTTACCAACGCCGGCCAGGTGCTGCTGGACGAGGCCCGCAAGCTGCTGCAGCAAGCGGCCGAGGTCGAGCGCATCACGCAGCGCTCCGCGCATGGGCTGGCTGGGCGGCTGCGCGTGGGCTTCGTCAATTCCATGCTGTATCGCGGCCTGCCCCGTGCGGTGGAACGTTTCGAGGCCGATCACCCGGCGGTGGAGATCATCCTGCGCGAGATGAATACCGGCGAGCAGGTCCAGGCCATCCAGCGCCAGCAGATCGACCTGGGCTGTGCGTACTGGGGCACCTTCCCTGCCGAAGTCGTTTCCACGCCGATCTTCTCCGAACCCTTTGTCGCGTGCCTGCCCGTCGGCCACACGCTAGCTCGCCGCAAGAGCCTGGCACTGGATGCGCTGGCACAGGAGCCGTTCATCCTCTTCCCACGCACGGTGTCACCGCACTATCACGACCTGATCATCGCGTTGTGCGTGGATGCCGGTTTCAGCCCGGTGATCCGCCACGAGGCGCGGCTCTGGCAGACCGTGGTGACGATGGTGGGGTTCGGGATGGGCGTGGCGCTGGTGCCCAAGACACTGCAGCACGCAGGCGATGCGCGCGTCAGCTTCGTGCCGCTGGCAGGCGACAAAAAAGAATCGCCCGTGCTGTCATTGCGACGCACGGGCGATGCAGAGCCGGTGGCGAGCCGCTTTCTCGAATACCTGGAAGCGGCCGCGCGGGAGAACGTGAACCCCTGAACGCTCAGGGCTGGCTGGTCAGCTTGAACTTGGTCAGGCAGACATGCTTGGTCAGCTTCTCCTTGCCGATCACCACGGCATCGGTCTTGCCATAGGGGTCACCAGTCTGCACATCCTCCTCATCCGTGTAGCTGCCCTTCACGTACTTGGTATCGCACTGGTCGTACTTGTTGCAGACCTGGAGCTTGGTGCAGATGGTCTGGCCATCGCGCTCGTAGATGTAATACGTGGCGCCGGAGTATGGCGGGCGCGGATAGTTTTCGGTACGGACGGTAGTATCAGCGGCGTGGATGGCGCCAGATGCGAGCGCAAGCGTGAGCGCTGCGAATGCCTTGTACATGGATGAGTCCCTTTCCTGGTTGGGCGATGCGTGCGAGACGCATTGTGCTGGAGTTTCCCGCCCAGCCGTTCAGGCCATCACCGATGATCTTGACGTCGTCGTCGGCCTTGTTCGTGACGATGATCTCTGGGATGAGCATCCACCGCCCTACTGGCTCCGCGGCGGCAAGATCGCACTGCCCGAGCCTGGCATGGGCCGCATGTGCGGCATCATGTTGGTGTTCAGGTGATACATCACCCAGAGCGAACCGCTGAGCGTGATGACCACCAGCACCAGCGTGAACATCAGCGACAGCATGTTCCAGCCGCCCTCCGACTTGGCGTTCATGTGCAGGAAGTAAATCATGTGCACCACGATCTGCACCGCGCCAATCAACAGGATCGCCACCGCCGTGGTCGACGACTTGTCGAACACGTTGCCCATCACCAGCCAGAACGGAATCGCCGTCAGGAAGACGGACAGAACGAAACCCGTCAGGTAGCCACCCAGTGTGGCATGCGGCCCGACCTCTTCTTCGTGATGCTCGTGGTGATGACCGTGGCCATCGCCGTGTCCGCTGATCGTTTGGTCGTGCGCGCTCATGGCAGCGTTCCCATCAGGTAGACGAAGGTAAAGACACCGATCCAGACGACGTCCAGAAAGTGCCAGAACATCGACAGGCACATCAGCCGCCGCTTGTTGGCCGTAATCAACCCGTGCTGCGACACCTGCAGCATCAGCACGATCAGCCAGATCAGGCCAAACGTCACGTGCAACCCGTGCGTACCGACCAGCGAGAAGAACGATGTCAGGAAGGCGCTGCGCTGCGGCCCTGCCCCCTCGTGGATCAGGTGTGCGAATTCGTAGAGTTCCACTGCCAGGAACGCGGCACCGAAGAGCCAGGTGATGGCCAGCCAGAGCTGCATGGGCCGGACCTTGTTCTGCTGCATCTGCAGCATTGCAAAGCCATACGTGATCGACGATAGCAGCAGGAACGACGTGTTCAGCGCCACGAGCGGCAGCTCGAACAGCTCCGCCCCGGTCGGCCCGCCCGCGTATTCGCGGCCCAACACGCCATAAGCGGCGAACAGGCACGCGAATATCAAGCAATCACTCATCAGGTAGATCCAGAACCCAAGCAGCGTGCCGTTGGGCACGTGATGCTCTCCGGTGACGTGGAACTGGTAGCCGCCGGGCGGGACCACATCCGCCCCGGCGGTACTGTTCGCATGCAAGGGTACGGTCGTATCAGCCATGGCTTGCCATCAGTTGGGTACGTGATGCTTCAGTCCGGACCACATCTTCCGCCGGGATGTAGTAGTCGCGTTTGTAGTTGAAGGTGTGGATGATGGCCGAGAAAATCGTGGCCGCGAACGATGCAATGGCCAGCCACCAGATGTGCCAGATCAACGCAAAGCCGCACAGCGTGGACAGCCCCGCCAGCAGGATGCCCGCCGCCGTGTTCTTCGGCATGTGGATCGGGACGAAGCCCTCTTGTGGACGCTTGTAGCCGTACTGCTTCATCTGCCACCAGGCATCGGAGTCATGCACGAGTGGCGTGAGCGCGAAGTTGTACTGCGGCGGCGGCGACGAGGTCGACCACTCAAGCGTACGGCCGTTCCATGGGTCACCGGTCGTATCACGCAGTTCTTCGCGGCGCAGGAAGCTCACCACCAGTTGGATCAGGAAGCAGGCAATGCCAATGGCAATCAGCAGCGCGCCGAATGCAGCAAGCTGGAACCAGATCTGCAATGACGGATCGTCGAAATGGCTCATCCGACGGGTCACGCCGCGCATGCCCAGCCAGTACAGCGGCATGAACGCAAAGTAGAAACCGATGAACCAGAACCAGAACGAGGCCTTACCCCACGACGACACCAGCCGGTAGCCGAACGCTTTGGGGAACCAGTACGAAATGCCCGCCATAAGCCCAAACAGCACACCGCCGATGATCACGTTGTGAAAGTGGGCGATCAAGAACAGGCTGTTGTGCAGCGAGAAATCGGCCGGCGGCACCGCCAGCAGCACACCGGTCATGCCGCCAATGGCGAAGGTGACCATGAACCCGATGGTCCACAGCATCGGCGGCTCGAAGCGGATCTTGCCGTGGTACATCGTGAACAGCCAGTTGAAGATCTTGGCGCCGGTCGGGATCGAGATGATCATCGTTGTGATCCCGAAGAACGAGTTGACGCTCGCACCCGACCCCATCGTGAAGAAGTGGTGCAGCCAGACCAGATACGACAGCACCGTAATCACGACCGTCGCGTAGACCATCGACGCGTAGCCGAACAGGCGCTTGCGCGAATACGTGGCCACCACTTCCGAGAACACGCCAAACACCGGCAGAACCAAGATGTAGACCTCGGGGTGGCCCCAGATCCAGATCAGGTTCACGTACATCATCGCGCTGCCGCCCTGGTCGATCGTAAAGAAATTGGTGCCGGCATAACGGTCCAGGGCCAGCAACGTGAGCGCGGCCGTCAGCACCGGAAAGGCAGCGACGATCAGCGTGTTGGTGCACAGCGCCGTCCAGGTGAAGATCGGCATACGCATCAGCGTCATGCCCGGCGCACGCATCTTGACGATGGTCACCAGCAGGTTGATGCCCGATAGCACGGTGCCAACCCCGGCCACCTGCAATGCCCAGATGTAGTAATCGACCCCAACGTCGGGGCTCGCCAGGATGCCCGACAGCGGCGGATACGCCAGCCAGCCAGTGCGCGCGAACTCGCCCACGAACAACGACATCATCACCAGGATGGCGCCGCCCGTGGTCATCCAGAAGCTGAAGTTGTTGAGGAACGGGAACGCCACGTCGCGCGCGCCGATCTGCAGCGGCATGACGAAGTTCATCAGGCCGGTCACCAGCGGCATGGCCACGAAGAAGATCATGATCACGCCGTGCGCAGTGAAGATCTGGTCGTAGTGATGCGGTGGCAGGAAACCAGTGCTATCGCCAAACGCGACCGCCTGCTGCATCCTCATCATGATGGCGTCGGCAAAGCCGCGCAGCAGCATCACGATGCCCAGCACGATGTACATGATGCCGATCTTCTTGTGATCGATGCTGGTGAACCACTCACGCCACAGGTAGCCCCAAACGCGGTAGTAGGTCAGCAGCCCCACCACTGCGAGGCCGCCAATCGCAACCACCGCGAAGGTGGCCAGCAGGATCGGCTCGTGGTACGGAATGGCCTCCCACGACAGGCGGCCAAAGATCAGATTGGCGAGTTCGGAACGCTCGGGCATGGTTGTCACCTGGGCCTGGTTTGATCAATCGTGGCCGATCAACATTGGCGAAAAGCGTCAAAGGGGCGCAGGGTCGTGCGCTACTGCAACAGCCGTCGGTTGTCGTTGCTGGCGACATCCGGCGCAAAGATTGGCATGGCATCGGCCGTGTTGCTCGCGGTGCAGATTTCCGCCGTCGGATCGAACCGGTCACTACCGCGATTACTGTTGCGCACGCCGTCACGATTGCGCGCCATGACCTTCGGCTGGCACGTCTGGGCATCTACACAACGGGTCAGGATGAGGTCGTAGAGGTTCGGTGCCACGCTGGCATAGCGTTGTACCGGTTCGCTTTCGCTGGGCTGGGCCAGCTTCTGGTAGGTGTCCTTCGACAACTGCGTGCCAGACGACTTGACCTGCTGGACCCACCGATCGAAATCCTCGTTGGACAAGCCATGGAACTTGAACCGCATGTGCGAGAAGCCCGCGCCGCTGTAGTTGGATGAGAATCCGTCGTAGACGCCCGGCTGGTTGATGACCGCATGCAGCTTGGTTTCCATGCCCGGCATGGCATAGACCATGCCCGCCAGCGAAGGCACGAAGAACGCATTCATGACCGAGGTGGCCGTAATCTTGAACGCGATCGGCCGATCCACCGGCGCAGCCAGTTCATTGACGGTGGCGATGCCCTGCTCGGGATAGAGGAACAGCCACTTCCAGTCCAGCGCCACCACTTCCACGATGAGCGGCTTGCTCTCCACAGCGACCGGGCGATGTTGATCAAGCCGCGTCAGCGGCCGGTACGGATCGAGCTGGTGGGTGCTAACCCAGGTGATGGCGCCCAGTGTGATGATGATCAACAGCGGCGCGGCCCAGATCGCCAGTTCCAGCACCGTGGAATGGTCCCACTCCGGGTTGTAGGGCGCGTCTTTGGCGCCCTCCCGGTATCGCCATGCAAACAGCAGCGTGAGAAAGATCACGGGCACGATGATCAACAGCATCAGGCACGTGGCGATGATGATCAGGTCCCGCTGTCGCAACGCCATGTCGCCAGCGGGCGACAACAGCACCGCATTGCTACATCCCGCAAGGATCGCCAATGAGGCGATTGCGGCACTTCGCAAAAGCGATCTTCCCGTAACGCTGAGGAGTGTCACCGCTGCATCGAAGCGTGGCATGGTCTCGGAAGTGGCGTCTGGTTAACGTCGCGCTGGGAGACGCCCAGCGATCTTTCGATTTGCTGTTGCAGTTTAGGCGCTATTCTTGGACTTGTGCTTGCCGAGTTTGTGTTCAGTACGACACCTACCCTTCGATGGAGACTCCACGATGGCCAGTCTGACCCACCAGCATCGCGCCTCTCCCACTGCGCCGCCCGCCCCTGGGCACCATGAAGTGGCACCTGCCGAGATCGCCACAGGCGTGGTGATCGGGCGAGCGTCGGAGTACTTCGACTTCTTCGTCTACGGCATCGCCTCGGTGCTCGTCTTCCCGACGGTCTACTTTCCGTTCACTGGCGAACTGGCTGGGCTGCTGTTCAGCTTCACGATCTTTTCGTTTGCCTTTATCGGGCGCCCGTTCGGCACGGCGCTGTTCATGCGTATCCAGCGCCGGTGGGGGCGCGGCATCAAGCTGACCGCGTCGTTGTTTCTACTGGGCACCGCCACGGTGGGCATCGCGTTCCTACCGCCGTACGCGTCGATTGGTCATTCGGCAATTTATCTGCTGGCGCTGTTTCGCTTCATGCAGGGCATCGCGTTTGGCGGTTCGTGGGATGGCCTGCCTTCACTGCTCGCACTGAACGCGCCCGAGAACAAGCGCGGCTGGTACGCCATGCTGGGGCAACTGGGCGCGCCAACCGGCTTCATCATCGCGGGAGCGTTGTTCCTGTTCCTCTACTCCAGCCTGACCTTCCAGGAATTCATCGACTGGGGCTGGCGCTATCCGTTCTACGTGGCGTTTGCCATCAACGTCGTGGCACTGTTTGCACGGCTGCGGCTGGTGGTGACGCACGAATACACGCAGCTGCTCGAAGAAGGCGAACTAGAGCCGATCAGCACCTTGCAGATGGTGAACGCGCAGGGTTTCAACATCTTCCTGGGGGCCTTCGCGGCGCTGGCCAGTTATGCGCTATTCCACCTGGTGACGGTGTTCCCGCTGTCTTGGGTGGTCCTGCGCAAAACACAGAGTGTGTCCGCCGTCCTGGCGGTGCAGATTGTCGGCGCTGTGATCGCACTCATCGGCACGCTGATCTCCGGCTTGATTGCGGACCGCATCGGCCGGCGCACCACGCTGGCGACCATGGCCGTGCTGATCGGCATCTTCAGCTTGGCCACGCCCTGGCTGCTCGACGGCGGTGTCGCGGGACAGGACACCTTCATCCTGGTGGGTTTTGGTCTGCTGGGGCTGTCGTACGGCCAGGCGGCCGGGATCGTGACATCGAACTTCGAGCGTAGGTTCCGCTATACCGGTGCTGCCCTGACCACGGACTTCGGCTGGCTGTTTGGCGCGGCATTCGCGCCGCTGGTGGCGCTAGGGCTATCGTCGCTGTTTGGCCTTGCGGCGGTCAGCCTGTATTTGCTGTCAGGCGTGGCGGGTACGTTGATTGCCCTGCGGATCAACCAGGCGCTGGGCACGCCTGATGCGTGAGCCTTTCCCGCCAGGCGAACCCCGCTGGGCTAGGTGAAGCGCCAAAAAAAACGCCGCAGACATACAGCCCGCGGCGTTTTTCATGCCACTACGACGGAAACAACCCGCCGTAGCCCGACAACCCGATTACATCTGCACGGTGTCGGCGACTTCCTTGAAGTCTTCGATCTGATCGAAGTTCATGTACTGGTAGATCTTGTCGCCGTTGGCGGTGAGCACGCCCATATCGGCCATGTACTCTTCCTTGGTCGGGATCTTGCCCAGACGCGAGCAGATCGCCGCCAGTTCCGCCGAGCCCAGATACACGTTCGTGTTCTTGCCCAGACGGTTCGGGAAGTTGCGGGTTGACGTCGACATGACCGTCGCGCCTTCGCGCACCTGAGCCTGGTTACCCATGCACAGCGAGCAGCCCGGCATTTCGGTGCGCGCACCGGCCGTGCCGAACACGCCGTAGTGGCCTTCTTCGGTCAGTTGCTTCTGGTCCATCTTGGTCGGCGGGGCCACCCACAGCTTGACCGGAATGTCGCGCTTGCCTTCCAGCAGCTTCGACGCGGCACGGAAGTGGCCGATGTTGGTCATGCACGAGCCGATGAACACTTCGTCGATCTTCGCGCCTGCGACGTCCGACAGCGTCTTCACGTCGTCCGGGTCGTTCGGGCATGCGACGATCGGCTCATGGATGTCGGCCAGGTCGATCTCGATGACGGCGGCGTATTCGGCGTCGGCATCCGGTTGCAGCAGTTGCGGATCGGCCAGCCAGGCTTCCATCGCCTTGATGCGGCGTTGCAGGCTGCGGGCGTCCTGGTAACCCTGCGCGATCATCCACTTGAGCAGCGTGATGTTGCTGTTCAGGTACTCGATGATCGGTTCCTTGTTCAGGTGCACCGTGCAACCGGCAGCCGAACGCTCAGCGGAGGCATCCGACAGTTCGAACGCTTGCTCGACCTTCAGGTCAGGCAGGCCTTCGATTTCGAGGATGCGGCCCGAGAAGATGTTCTTCTTGCCTTGCTTGGCGACCGTCAGCATGTCTTGCTTGATCGCGTACAGCGGGATCGCGTTGACCAGGTCACGCAGCGTGACGCCCGGCTGCATCTTGCCCTTGAAGCGGACCAGCACCGATTCCGGCATGTCCAGCGGCATCGTGCCGGTGGCGGCCGCGAATGCGACCAGGCCCGAACCTGCCGGGAAGCTGATACCGATCGGGAAGCGCGTGTGTGAGTCGCCGCCGGTGCCGACGGTGTCGGGCAGCAGCATGCGGTTCAGCCACGAGTGGATCACGCCGTCGCCCGGACGCAGCGCAATACCGCCGCGCGTGCTGATGAAGTTCGGCAGCGTCTGGTGCGTCTTCACGTCGACCGGCTTCGGATACGCGGCGGTGTGGCAGAACGACTGCATCACGAGGTCGGCCGAGAAGCCGAGGCACGCGAGGTCCTTCAGCTCGTCGCGGGTCATCGGGCCGGTGGTGTCTTGCGAGCCGACCGAGGTCATCTTCGGTTCGCAGTACGTGCCCGGGCGCACGCCCTGGCCTTCCGGCAGACCGCATGCGCGGCCGACCATCTTCTGCGCGAGCGAGAAACCCTTGCCGCTGTCGGCCGGCTGGTGCGGCAGGCGGAACAGCGTCGACGGCGCGAGGCCGAGCGCTTCACGTGCCTTCGCGGTCAGGCCGCGGCCGATGATCAGCGGAATGCGGCCGCCGGCGCGCACTTCGTCAAACAGCACGTCGGACTTGACCTGGAATTCAGCGATCACGGCGCCGTTCTTCAGCGCCTTGCCTTCGTACGGGCGCAGCTCAACCACGTCGCCCATTTCCATTTGCGACACGTCGAGCTCGATCGGCAGTGCGCCGGCATCTTCCATCGTGTTGTAGAAGATCGGGGCAATCTTGCCGCCCAGGCACACGCCGCCAAAGCGCTTGTTCGGCACGAACGGAATGTCTTCGCCCGTGAACCACAGCACCGAGTTGGTGGCCGACTTGCGCGAGGAGCCGGTGCCAACCACGTCGCCCACGTAGGCGACCAGGTGGCCCTTTTCCTTCAGCGATTCGATGAACTTGACCGGACCGCGCTTGCCGTCTTCTTCCGGCGTGATGCCGGGGCGCGCGTTCTTCAGCATCGCCAGTGCGTGCATCGGGATGTCCGGGCGGGTGGTGGCGTCCGGCGCCGGCGACAGGTCGTCGGTGTTGGTTTCGCCCGTCACCTTGAACACGGTGATGGTCAGGCTTTGCGGCACTTCCGGGCGGCTCGTGAACCATTCGGCATCGGCCCAGCTCTGCAGCACGGCCTTCGCGTGCACGTTGCCCTTGTCGGCGAGTTCCTTGACGTCGTGGAACTGGTCGAACATCAGCAGGGTTTTCTTCAGCGCGTCAGCGGCCGTGGCGGCGACGGCTTCATCCGACAGCAGCTCGATCAGCGGCTGGATGTTGTAGCCGCCCAGCATCGTGCCGAGCAGCTCAGTGGCGTGCGCACGCGAAATCAGCGCGCAGGCGGTCTCGCCCTTGGCCACGGCAGCCAGGAAGCCGGCCTTCACGCGGGCGGCTTCGTCCACGCCTGCGGGCACACGGTGGGTAATCAGGTCGACCAGGGTCTGCTCTTCGCCTGCGGGCGGGTTGGTCAGCAGTTCGACCAGTTCGGCGGTCTGTTGAGCCGTCAGCGGCAACGGGGGAATACCGAGCGCGGCGCGAGCGGCCACGTGAGCGCGATAGTTTTCAAGCATGGGGAGACCTGCTGGGATTGCGTTTCAGAGGACGGTTTTTCCGGCACGCCGAGTGCTACCCCGGGCGCCGCTTCGGCGCGATTCTAATCGCAACACTCGGCGAGGTCAAATGTCTTATATCTTATATAAGAGTGAGAAGGCAAAATGACCGCGTTCAGGGCTGATTCGCCGGCTCGGCCAGTGCCCTGCCCCTAGGCCGCACGACGTTCGCATTTGGCAAGCGGCTTGTCTGGGCTTATCTGGATACCGCAGCGGATTCGGCGCACGTGACGTGAACAGCGGCGAGAATGCCCTCAGGGATCTCTCGCAATTCGTACGCAGTACCGGCGGAAATTCAGGCAACTCGGGCGCAAAACCGGCAAAACCCCACAGGATTCTTGCCGGCCAGAGAACTTACTGGCCCGATGGATAAGGGAATGCTGGTGCGAGGGAGGGGACTCGAACCCCTACACCATTGCTGGCGTCAGGACCTAAACCTGGTGCGTCTACCAATTTCGCCACCCTCGCTGGATGGATCGCGGCGCCCGTTGATGGGGCGCCGGAAAGGAAGCCCGCGATTATATCGCAGTCATTCGTAGGTTTCCATCCCCGCCCCGACATGATTGGCCGGGGCGGCTTTCGGATGGATGCGAACCTCAGGCAGTCGGCGCGGGCGCGTCGGCTTCGGGCCGCTTGACGCGGAACCACGCCGCATACAGTGCCGGCAGGAACAGCAGCGTCAGCACCGTGGCGACGATCAGGCCACCCATGATAGCCGCCGCCATCGGCCCCCAGAACACGCTGCGTGAGAGCGGGATCATCGCCAGCACCGCCGCTGCCGCCGTCAGGATGATCGGGCGGAAACGCCGCACAGCAGCCTCGACGATGGCTGTCCAGGTGGGCACGCCGGCCGCCACATCCTGCTCGATCTGGTCCACCAGAATGACCGAGTTGCGGATGATCATGCCGATGAGCGCGGTGATCCCGAGTTGCGCCACGAAGCCCATCGGCGCACGCAGTAGCAACAGCGTCGCCGCTGCACCGATCAACCCGAGCGGACCGGTCAGGAACACCATCACCGAGCGCGAGAAGCTGTGCAGTTGAAGCATCAACAGCAGGAAGATGATGAAGATGCACAGCGGCATCTGCGCGGCAATCGACGCACCTGCGTTGGCGCTCTCTTCTTCCGCGCCGGCGATCTTGATCTGGTAGTCGGGCGGCAAGTCCGCACGGATCTTGTCGAGCAGCGGGTTGATCTGCGCGGTCACGGTCGGGCCCTGCACGCCATCGACCACGTCGGACTGCACGGTGATGCCGTAGTCGCGGTTCTCGCGCCAGATCACGCCCGGCTCCCACGCAAAGCCCACGCGCGCCACCTGCGTGAGCGGCACGGTGCGGCCGCTGGCGGTCGGTACCTGCGCGCGTTGTAGTGCGTCGAGCGTGTTGCGCTCGTCTTCCTGCGGGCGCATGACGATATCGAGCAGCTTGTCGCCATCACGGTATTGGGCGATCGGCGCACCCGACATCACCGTCTGCGTGACCTGCGAGATCGAACCCGTCGACACGCCCAGCACGCGTGCCTTGTCCTGGTCGATGTCCAGGCGCAGCACCTTGACGTTCTCGTTCCAGTTGTCGTTCACGCCCACGGTGTTCGGGTTGGCGACCATGATCGCCTTGACCTGATCGGCAATCTTGCGCACGCCGCCCATGTCCGGGCCCATCACGCGGAACTGCACCGGATACTGCACGGGCGGGCCATTGGGCAGCAGCTTCACGCGACCGCGCAGGTGCGGGAATTGTGATTTGAGCAAGCCGATGACGTGCTGCCGCACACCGGCACGCGCCTCCAGTGACGTCGGCATGATGATGGCTTGCGCCACGTTGGTCTGCGGCAGGATCTGGTCCAGCGGCAGGTAGAAGCGCGGCGCGCCGGAGCCGATGAACAGCGTCACGCTGTCGACGTTCTGCTCCTTGCGCATCAGCGTTTCAAAACGCTTGGCCTCAGCCTCGGTCTGGCTGAAGCTGGAGCCTTCCGGCAACCACAGTTCCACCATCAACTCGGGGCGGCTGGAATCGGGGAAGAACTGCTTCTCGATGAACTTGAAGCCAAACACACCCAGCCCGAACGTCACCAACGTCACGACGATCACCGTCTTGCGGTATTCCACGCACCAGTTCACCCAGCCGCGGAAGCGGTTGTAGAACGGCGTATCGAACAGCTCATGGTGGCCGCCGTCGCCCACGTGCGACTTGGTGCGCAACAGCAGAAAGCCGAGGTACGGCACAAACACCACCGCCGCAAACCACGACAGCACCAGCGCCAGCGCCGTCACCGCAAAGATGCCGAAGGTGTACTCACCCACCGTCGAACGCGCCAGCCCCACCGGCAGGAAGCCCGTGGCGGTGATGAGTGTGCCGGTCAGCATCGGCATGGCCGTGGAGCTATACGCAAAGGTGGCGGCTTCCATCTTGGAGAAGCCCTCTTCCAGCTTGCGCACCATCATCTCGACCGCGATGATCGCGTCGTCCACCAGCAGGCCCAGCGCAATGATCAGCGCGCCGAGCGATATCTTGTGCAGGCCGATGTCGAAGATGTTCATGAACAGGAACGTCACCGCCAGAACCAGCGGGATCGTCAGGCCCACCACCAACCCCGGCCATACGTCGATGCGCAGCTTCGGCTTGGTGTGCAACCCCAGCGAGAGGAAGCTCACGCCCAGCACAATCACCACGGCCTCGATCAGCACGTGCACAAATTCGCCCACCGAGTTCTGCACCGATTTCGGCTGGTTCTGCACCTGCTCCATCTCAATGCCCATCGGCAGCTTCGCGCGGATCTTGTCGACCGTGGCGCGCAGGTCCTTGCCCAGCTGGATGATGTCGCCACCCTTGGTCATCGAAATGCCCAGGCCGATGACTTCCTTGCCGTTGAAGCGCATCTTGGCGTGCGGCGGGTCGATGTAGCCGTGCTTGACGGTGGCGATGTCGCCCAGGCGGATGTTGGTCGTGCCGCCGGGGCCGCGCAGCGTGAGGTTCTCCAGATCACGAATGTCTGAGAACTGGCCGGACAGCCGAATCTGCACGTTGTCGGTCGGCGTCACCAATACGCCGCTGGGGCCGATGTTGTTCTGCTGGCCAATCTGCGTGGCGATGCTGTTGATGTCCAGCCCCATCTGCGCCAGCTTGGCTTGCTGGAATTCGATGTAGATCTTCTCGTCCTGATCGCCCAGCGTTTCCACCTTGGCGACGTTGGGCACGCGCAGCAGTTGCTGGCGGATCGAATCGGCGTAATCGTTGAGCTGGCGATAGGTAAAGCCATCGGCGGACAGCGCGTAGATCGAGCCGTACACATCGCCGAAGTCGTCATTGAAGTACGGCCCGCGCACACCTTGGGGCAGCGTGGGCGCGATGTCTCCCACCTTCTTGCGCACCGTGTACCAGAGCTGCTTCGTCTCCTTGGCGGGCGACGTATCGGCCAACTGGAACGTGACCAGCGTTTCGCCTGGCTTGGAATAGCTGCGGATCTTCCAGGCGTACGGCACTTCCTGCAGCGCCTTCTCGATCTTGTCGGTCACCTGGCGCGACATCTGCTCGGCCGTGGCGCCGGGCCAGAAGGCCTGCACCACCATCGCGCGGAAGGTGAAGGGCGGGTCTTCATCCTGCCCCAGTTTGGAATACGCAAAGATGCCGCCGAGCAACAGCGCCACCAGCAGAAAACGCGTGAGCGGTTGATGCTCAAGCGCCCAGCGTGACAGGTTGAAACGGGAATGTTCCATGCGCGCGAAGTTTGGCGTGTTGGGGCGAAAGCCGACTTAGCGGCGCGGCGTGATGGCGGACTGGGCCGACGGCTGATCCGCCGGGGCCATCGGCATCACCTTCTGGCCAGGCTTGAGCAGGTGCACGCCGGCGGTCACGATGGTCTGGCCGGGTGTCAGGCCGCTGGTGACGAGCAGCACGTTGTCGCGCGGCTCACCCACCGTCACCGGCACGGGCTTGACCGTTTGCGATGCGGCGTCATACAGCCACACCACGTTCTTGCCCTGCTCCTGCAGCAGCGCGCTGATCGGCACGCGCACCCCCATGCCGCCACTGTCCGCACCACCCGATGTGCCAACTGCAGGGCGCACGAACCTGGCCACTGCCGTCATGCCCAGCTTCAGTTCGGGCGGCGGGTTCGGTACCGAAATCTTCACGGTGTACGTACGCGTGAGCGGGTCGGCCGCTGGCGCAATCTCACGCACCTTGCCCGGAATGCTGCGCGACTGGTCTGCCCACAGCTTGACGCTCACGTCGGGCGATTTGCGCAGTGTGTCCACCTGGTCTTCGGGAATGCCAACCACAACCTCTTTCTCGGCCGTCTGCGCCACGCGCACGACCGGCTGACCGGCAGACACCACTTGCCCGACTTCGGCGTCGACGCCCGTCACTACGCCATCTGCATCGGCTTCGAGCGTGGCATAGGCGGCTTGGTTGGACTGATTGCGATAGCCGGCAGCGGCCTGCTCGTAGCGAGCCTGCGCGCCGTCGTAGTTGGCTTGATGACGTTGCTGCTCAGCCGCGCTGATGAAGCCCTTGGCAAAGAGCTCAGAAAAACGTTTGAGATCGGCCGCAGCCAGATCGCGGTCAGTCTTGGCGGCCGACAACTGGGCCTGGGCCGACTGCTGCGCCAACGCCAGATCGGCAGGGTCCAGGCGAGCCAGCACTTGCCCTTTCTTGACCGTAGCCCCCACGTCGACCAGCCGCGCGACGATCTTGCCCGGCACGCGGAAGCCCAGGCGCGATTCAATGCGCGGGCGCACATCGCCGGAGAATTCTGCGGTGCCGGCGCCCTGCTCGCTGGTGACCGTCAGGGTGCGTACGGGGCGGACTTCTGGCGCCTTGGGCTGTTCTTTGCTGCAGCCAGCCAACAGCACTGCGCCAGTCAGCAAGACCGTTGATATGGCCAGAGACCAAGAGCGCCCTCGCGACAGCGCAAGCGTGTCGGAGGAACCGGTGGAGTCGGAATGCAGGTACGACGGATACATCGCAGGCACGGCGGGCATGACACGCTCTCAGTAAATAACTGACCGGTCAGTAATATACCCACGGCAATGCGCAGGGTCAACGACACGGCGTGGTCTGATTGACTTTTATTGCTGACCGCTTGGCAGCGGCCTCTCGCATGCTGCACTGCAGCGCCATGTAGAATGGCCGCCCAGCTTATCTTCCGACATCACGTCCACCGCGACGGCCTCTCCCGTGACCCCCGACGACTACTGCGCCGACAAGGCCGCCCCGCCCGGCAGCGATGTGTACTACAGCGTATTGTTTCTGACGCCCGAGCGCCGCCGCGCGACCATCGCGCTGGAAGCCGTGCGCCGTGAACTGGAAGATGCCGTGCGTGATGCGACCGACCCGGCCGTCGTGCAAACAAAGCTGCAATGGTGGCGCCTGGAGTTGGCCCGACTATTCGAAGGACGCCCCGAACACCCCGCCACCAAGGCGCTGCAACCGCACCTGTCAGCCTATGACATTGGCGCAGTGCACCTGGGCGAACTGCTGGCAGGCGTAGAGGCCGACGCCATGCAGAACCGCTACCTGGACTGGCCCAACCTGCGTCGCCATGGCGATCAGGTAGCCGGTGTGGCGGGCCGACTGGCTGCACGCATCGCCGGCCACACGCATGCGCGCACGCTGGAATTCGCACGGCTGCTGTCGCTGGCCGAGCAGTTGGTCCACTTCATTCGCAACCTGGGGGAAGACGTGCGCCACAACCGCGTCTACGTTCCCGTGGACGAACTGCAGCGCTTCAACGTACCGGCGGCCGACCTGTTCAACCGCCGCTATGCAGAGGGCTTCAAGCCGCTGATGGCGTTCCAGGCCGAGCGTGCCCGCACGACCTACAAGGAAGCCCTGGCCGCATTGCCCGCTGAAGACCGCCGCGCCCAGCGCTCAGCGCTGATCCGCGGCGTGCTGGCCATGCGGCTGCTCGATGAGGTGGAGGCGGACGGCTTCCAGGTGCTCACGCAGCGCACCGACCTCACGCCGCTGCGCAAGCTATGGCTGGCCTGGAAGACACAAATCCGCGGCTGATCAGGCCTTGATGAGGTCGAGCGGGGCGAACCGCCCGGCAAGCACGGACTGGGAATCCATTCCCCACCAGCGCTCCAGCACCGTCGCGTAAAGCGAGCGGAAATCGACCGATGGATCGAGATTGCCGCCGCCATCCAGCCGCTCCAGCATCGGCCCCTGCCCGGCCAGTCCACCCTTCACACGACCGCCTGCCACGAAATGCGCAGCGGCGGTGCCATGGTCCGTGCCATTGTTCAGGTTCTCACGTGGGCGGCGACCGAACTCGGAATACGTCACGATCAGCGTGTCGTTCCAGCGCCCCAATTCCGTGAGCGCGCTCTTGAGCGAGGCAATGCCATCGCCCAACTGTTTCAGCAGATTCGCCTGCGTGCCCTGCTGGTTCGTATGCGTATCAAAGCTGCCCAGCGACAGGCACACCACGGCCACATCGGCCCCGCCATGTCCGGGCGCGGCCACCACCTGCATCGCCGCCTTGATCGAGTTGCCGAAGCCGCCATCCGGGAAGTGCGTCTGGAACGCAAACTTGCCCGCCTTCGGACGCAGCCCGTCGGCCGCTTTGACGATATCCGCCTCGACTTTCAGCACGTGCTCAAGCGTGGCATTGCCCATGGCGTGAGACGGCATCGCCAGCTTCGCGTCGTTGAGGAACGCGTCCGGATTGGCCAGCGCCACCGCCCGGGAGCCGCCATCGAGCGGGCCAAGATCCGCAGTGCCAATGATCACACCGTCCGCACCGAACGAAGCCGGCACCGGCCGTGCAGCAAACGCGCGCGTCAACCAGCCTTCTCGCAGGTATTGATCCGAGCGCGACGCCGTATCCCAGATCTCGATCGAGCGAAAATGCGAAAGATTCGGCTGCGGATACGACAGCCCCTGCACCACCGACAGCTCACCCGCCTGCCACAGCGGCATCATCCCCTGCAAAGACGGGTGCAGGCCGTAGCGGTCATCGAGTTGCAGCACCTGCTCGCGCTTGATGGCGATACGCGGGCGCAGCGCGTAGTACTGCGCACTGGTGTACGGCACGACAGTGTTCAAGCCGTCGTTGCCGCCCTTGAGCTCAATGAGAATCAGCAGATTGCCGTAGCCCTTGCGCCCGCCCTGATCCCGCTGCCCCTGCGCAAAGACAACGCCAGGGATGCCAGATGCGGCGCCACCAAGGCCGAGCATGGCGCCAGCCTTCAGAAAATCGCGACGTTCCATGATGTGTGCTCCTGCAGAGATGGCGTTACTTCAATTGGTAGGCGGGGTCCATCATCAGCGTGCGCAGGTACGCGGTACCAGCCAGCTTGACGGGGATGGGTGCGGTGGGCTCGATCGGCAGCACAGCGCGCTGGATCGAAATGCGCGGCCCAAGCTGCGGCGGGTCATCCCCATCCGCCCCAAACTGCGCCAGCCACTTGGCCGAGTTGAACGACACCATCGTCTGCGACTGGGCCAGCTTGAAGCGCCCCTCCTGGCCCATGCCCTTGAGCGCCTGCCCCAAGCCCTGCACGGCGCCGCCTTCCTTCAGGTCTGCACGCATGGCCGCCACCATCACGCCGGGCTTCTGCTGCTGGGCCTGCTGTGCCGGCGCCTTCATCTCGGTCGAACGGAACAACTGATCGAGAAACTGCTTGCGCCCCAGCAGCGTGGTCGAATTGATCCACGCATCGCCGCCCGGCCAGCCCTTCACGTTGGGCGGTGCCATCAGGTTCTGCCCAAGCTGGGCAGACTTGATCGCGAACGGCGTCGGGTCGGAGTACTGCACGTTGAATTCCTTGAGCGTGCCGACAATCATCTCCACCGGAGACTTCACCAGCGTCGCGCGCGTCTGCGGTGCCCAGAAGGCCGGCGTCATGAACAGCTCGCGCAGGGCAACCTTGATGTCGTAGCCGCTTGAGCGGAACGCATCGGCCACCCGCTGCACTTGCGCCGCGTCCGGGTCAGGTGAAACGAACTCGCGCCACAGCTTGGTCGCAATGAAGGTGGCCGTCTCGGGGCGGGACAGCAGGATGTCGAGCATCTGGTCGCCGTCGTAATCGCCGCCCTGGCCGAACACAGTCTTCACGCCAGTGTCGTGGATCTGCGGGCGCCAGAGGTAGGCAAAGTCGTGATCACGGTCGATGCTCCAGCCCGTGTAAGCACGCGCGGCTTCCTTGATGTCCTGCTCGGTGTAGTGGCCCTCGCCCAGCGTGAAGAGCTCCATCACCTCGCGGGCGAAGTTCTCGTTCGGCTTGCCCTTGCGGCTCTCGGCGCCATCCAGGTAGATCAGCATCGCCGGGTCTTTGCCGATGGCGTGCAGCATCGTGCCAAAGTTGCCGACCGCGTCCTGGCGCAGCAGCACGTTCTGCCGGTACATCAACTGCGCAAACGGCACCTTCTGCGTACTGGACACGAAGTGGTTGTGCCAGAACAGCGTCATGCGCTCGGTCAGCGGCGACGGCGTCTTGATCATCTCGCCCATCCACCAGGCACGCAGTTCCAGCTCGTGCGCAGCGTTCTTCTGGCGCGCGGCCTTGCGGGCGTCTTCGTCGGGCAGCTTGTTGTAGGGGATGATCGGTTCGTCGACCCACGTCGGCGGCGGCGTAGTGGCAACCTTGCCCGTCTGGGCGAGCACGCGGTCGATGGCCTCGCGGTGCGTCAATCCGGCGTACGTATCCAGTTCGCTCTCAGACGGCGAAAAACCGATACGGGTGAGGAAATAGCGCGCGTCTTCGCGGTCCAGGCGCTGCTCGTCTGCAGCGGGTGCCACGGGCCGCTTACTGTGGCGATGCGGCTTGTCCTGCGTCGCCGCCTGCGCGGGTGGAAGTGAAAGAACGCCAGCGGCTGCCAGCGCCAAGAAAATCGTGCCACGTACTCGCATGTCGGTCCCCCGAGTCGACCCTACTGCCCCTTTGCTGCTTTTGCCGGGGCAGCGACTACGCGCCGTTCCTCGGCCCTTACCTAGCCGCCACGGTGATAGATGTCCCGCGTGACGTCATAGATGTTCTGACGCAACTGCTTGCGTTCCTCGGGTGACAGCTTGCGCTGCGGGGGTGGCGACGACCGGCCGTCGTTCTCGGCTCGGCGGTTTTCCATGGCGGCGGCACGGCGACGGCGTTCATCCGCCTCGTTACCGCGCGCCCCACCTTGGTTCCCGCCCTTGTGCGGCGCGGCGGCCTCGAAAAAGTTGCCGCCGTTGAATCGACCGAACCCGTTTCCGCCGCCAAATCCACTGGGGGGCGCATTGTGCGGCCCACGTGCCTGTGCCGGCAGATACGCCAGGCAGAGGGCGGCAGCACACGCCGTCAGCGCCAAGCGCTGCCGGAAACTTGCTGATCGATCCGTCAAAAGAGAGAGAGAAGCCACGTCCATGTTGCTGGAAACCGATGCGCCATGCATCATTGCGCGACAATCGATATCAGGCAACCGCATTGCACGCCAGTCCCCTTTATGGGGGTCAACATTATTTGACCCCATCTAAGGAACCGCCAAGGCAGTGTAGCCGTGCCTCCTACAGACTGTTCGTGTGGCCCGGTAAATAATGTAACCGTCTGTTTCAATTGGGGTTCTGCCGCGCCACGAGCCTCTGTTTTTGTCGTTACCATTAGCGCCATGGAAAATTCTGGTCAAAAGATTCTCGTCGTCGACGACGATCCCCGCCTGCGCGATCTGCTGCGCCGCTACCTCGGGGAGCAGGGCTTCACCGTGCTGGTGGCGGAAAACGCCACCGCCATGAACAAACTCTGGCTGCGTGAGCGCTTCGACCTGCTCGTGCTCGACCTCATGATGCCGGGAGAAGATGGCCTGTCGATCTGCCGTCGCCTGCGCGGCGCGAACGATCAGACGCCCATCATCATGCTTACCGCCAAGGGCGAAGACGTGGATCGCATTGTCGGCCTCGAAATGGGCGCCGACGATTATCTGCCCAAGCCCTTCAACCCGCGCGAACTGATTGCACGCATTCACGCCGTACTGCGCCGCCGTGGGCCCGCCGAGATTCCGGGTGCGCCGTCGGAAACGCCCGAAACCTTCGCCTTTGGCGATTTCGTGCTGAACCTGGCCACGCGTACGCTCAAGAAGAACGACGAAGAGATCACGCTCACGACGGGCGAATTCTCCGTGCTCAAGGTGTTTGCGCGCCATCCGCGCCAACCCCTATCGCGCGAAAAGCTCATGGAAATGGCGCGCGGCCGTGAATACGAAGTCTTCGACCGCAGCCTGGACGTGCAGATCTCGCGCCTACGCAAGCTGATCGAGCCTGACGCCAGCAACCCGCGCTTCATCCAGACGGTCTGGGGCCTGGGCTACGTGTTCATTCCTGATGGTGCCAAGTAAGGGCGCCAAGTAACCCCTCTCTTCCGCAACCGACTTGCGCATTCCGCGTCCGGCCGCGCTGCGGCATCTGTTGATCAGTGTGTTTGGTTCGCTGTTCTGGCGAACCTTCATGCTGATCGCTCTGCTCATTGCGATCTCGCTGGGCGTCTGGTTCCAGAGCTTCCGCATTTTCGAGCGTGAACCACGCGCGCAGCAGATCGCCATGCAGGTGGTCAGCGTGGTCAAGCTCACGCGGGCGGCGCTGCTGTATTCCGACCCGGCGCGCCGGCGCTTCCTGCTGTTGGACCTCGTGCAAAACGAAGGCATCAAGGTCTACCCGCGTGAGAAGGAAGACGAGTACCGCGAGCCGCACACCAACCCCTATCTGACGCAACTCGTCCAGCAGGAAATCCGCAACCGGCTGGGCGCCGAAACGGTGATCGCCACGGCGGTCAACGATATTCCGGGCGTGTGGGTGAGCTTCCAGATCGAAGGCGATGACTACTGGGTTGCCATCAGCCCGGATCGTTTCGAGCACGTACCGGGGCTGCAATGGCTGTGGTGGTCGATGGCGGCATTGGTGCTGTCCGTGCTGGGCGCGGCATTCATCACCTCGCGCGTGAACCAGCCGCTCAAGCGTCTGGCCGACACGGCGCGTGCCATCAGCGCGGGCGACGACCCGAAAGCACTGCCGGAAGCCGGTGGCACCGAAGTGGCGCAAGCGAATCACAGCTTCAACCAGATGGTGCGCGACCTCAAACAGCTCGAGGCCGACCGCGCCGTCATGCTGGCCGGTATCTCGCACGACTTGCGCACGCCGCTCACACGCTTGCGGCTGGAAACTGAGATGAGCCCCGTCGACGAACAAACGCGCGAGCTGATGGTGGCCGACATCGAGCAGATGGACGCCATCATCGGTCAGTTCCTCGACTACGCGCGCCCTTCCAGTGAGATGCAGGAAGAGGTGGATCTGACCGAACTCGTGCGCGACACGGCACCGGTGTATTCGGCGCACGACGACATCGATCTCACGCTCAAGCTCGCACCGCAGGCCATCGCCCGCTGCAACCGGATGGAAACGCAGCGCATTCTCGACAACCTGATTGAGAACGCACGCCGGTACGGCAAGACGCCCGGCACCGGCCGCGCCGACATCACGGTTAGCACCGTGCTGCAGAACAACGAGGTGGTGTTGTGCGTGGCCGATCGCGGCGCCGGTGTGCCCGTCGATCAGCTTGGGCTGCTCACGCGACCGTTCTACCGGCTCGAATCTGCCCGCAGCGAGGCCAAGGGGGCCGGGCTCGGCATGTCGATCGTCAATCGCATCCTGCAGCGCAGCGGCGGTCGGCTGGTGCTGGAGAACCGCACACCACCGGAAACCGGGCTGGTCGTCAGCGCCTGCTACACGCGCTACTGATCCGCGCCGCTCAGGCACACCCCCTGCTTCTCACGGCTGTCATGCCCGGCGACTAGCGTGGTCGAATCAGCATGCCCTGCGTATCTGCTATGACGGCCGTTGAGATTATCAACTAGCCGGTTACGAGATCGTCAACCATACTCCAGCCGGCAGGCTGCGCTCTCCCGCCGCCGCGTTCTTCGTCTCTCCGTTCCCCTTCTCCCCGTTGCCGGGCCGGCGGCGAGAGTCTGCGTTTGCAAGCTCTGTTTCCCCACTGCACAACTTCAGGAGGCGCTCATGAAGACCATTGGTGACAAGCTCGAACCGTTCAAGGTCGTCGGCGTCAAGCCGGGGTTCAATCATCACGAGGAAGGCGGCCAGTCGGCGTTCGAAGACATCACCGAGACCTCGTTCCCCGGCAAGTGGAAGGTCATCTACTTCTATCCGAAAGACTTCACCTTCGTCTGCCCGACCGAGATCGTCGCCTTCGCCAAACTCAACGGCGATTTCGAAGACCGCGACACCGTGGTGCTGGGCGGCTCGACTGACAACGAGTTCGTCAAGCTCGCATGGCGCCGCGAGCACAAAGACCTCGACAAGCTCAACCAGTGGTCCTTTGCCGACACGACCGGCGCCCTGATTGATCAGCTCGGCGTACGCGAACATGAGGCCGGCGTTGCATTGCGTGCAACGTTTATCGTCGACCCGGACAACGTCATCCAGCACGTGTCGGTCAACAACCTAAACGTGGGCCGTAACCCGGATGAAGTCCTGCGCATTCTCGATGGCCTGCAGACCGACGAACTGTGCCCGTGCAACCGCGCGGTTGGCGGTGCCACGCTGTAATCGCCACGCAAGGCACGCCGAATCGAAGCCCGCCTTGCGCGGGCTTTCCTTTTTCCAGCCACCGCCGATAGGAGCAGCCGATGGAATTCCTGCAGACGATAAAAGGCTTGATACCCGACTACGCCAAGGACATCCGCCTGAATGTAGACGGCACGATCGCGCGGTCTTCACTCGAGGGCACGGATGCGGTGGGCGTGGCGCTCGCGGCAGCCTTTGCCGCGAAGAGCAAGGTGCTGACCGAAATCATCCGCAATGCCGGCGTGCTGTCGCCCGAGGAGACGACTGGCGTGCTCACCGCGGCGGCGCTCATGGGGATGAACAACACGTGGTATCCGTTTGTTGAGATGGCCGACGACGCCGACCTGAAAACACAGCGCGCCGAACTCCGCATGAACGCCTACAGCAGCCACGGCGGCATCGACAGACGGCGCTTTGAACTGTATGCCCTGGCAGCGTCCATCGTCGGCAAATGCCACTTCTGCGTGAGCTCCCACTACAAGCTGCTCAGGGAGCTGGGCATGAGCACGCAGCAATTGCGCGACGTTGGGCGCATCGCTTCGGTCATCAACGCGGCAGCCATCGTGATTGCGGCCGAATAGACCATCACGCTCCACAAACGAAAACGGCAGCGCCGGAGCAATCCGGGCTGCCGTTTTTCGTCAAGCGACACTTCAGTCTTGATCGGCGGCTTCCGCGCGATAGATCAGCACCACGGCCTGCGCGACGATGCCCTCTTCCTTGCCTTCGAAGCCGAGCTTCTCGTTGGTCTTGGCCTTGACGTTACAGCGCTCGGGCGCAATGCCGAGGTCTTCTGCCAGGTTGGCAACCATGCCCGGCACGTGCGGTGCGAGCTTCGGCTTCTGTGCGATGACGGTGGCGTCGACATTGCCCACGGCATAGCCAGCCTTGCGCACACGCTGCATGGCTTCACGCAGGAGCACGCGGCTGTCGGCACCCGCAAAGGCGGGATCGGTGTCAGGAAAGTGGCGGCCGATATCGCCCAGGCCAGCGGCACCGAACAGCGCGTCTGTAATGGCGTGCAGCAACGCATCGGCATCGGAATGGCCGAGCAGCCCGCGCGTGTGAGGAATGTCCACGCCGCCGAGAATCAGCTTGCGGCCTTCTACCAAGGCGTGTACGTCGTAGCCCTGGCCAATGCGGATATCCATCCAGTTCATGCTTGCGATGCCTTGTGAGGTTTGTCTTGTGCGTGCTGCGTGAGGATGGCCTCGGCCAGCGCGAAATCGTCGGGGTACGTCACCTTGAAGTTGCGCAGCGCGCCGGGCACCAGCAACGGCTTGTGGTCAGCCGCCTCAATGGCACTGGCCTCATCGGTAACGATGCGTTGTTGCGCCAGTGCCTCGCGCAACGCGCGCTCCAACAGGCCAAGTGGAAACATCTGCGGTGTTTGCGCTTGCCACAGGCCATCACGCTGTACCGTGGCACCGATGTGCTGCTCGGCGTCTGCACGCTTGAGCGTATCGGCCACTGGCAGCGCGAGGATGCCACCGACGGCCTGCGAGCCCTCACCCTCCACCGCGGCGACCAACCGCGCAATCAGCGCAGGTGTCAGACCTGGGCGGGCGGCATCGTGCACGAGCACCCAATCGTCGTCGTGCGCACCCAGCCCGCGCAACGCTGCCAGCCCATGCATGACCGACGCGTGGCGCGAATCACCGCCGCAATCCACTTCGACTAGCTTGGGTGCATCGAAACCGCCATCGGGAAAACGCTGCACGAGCGGTTGTGCGCCCGGCGTCGTCACGATCAACACAGAATCGATCTCGGGGCTTCCCAGAAAGGCTTGTGCGGTGTGCCACAACATCGGCCGTCTGGCGATCACCTGATATTGCTTGGGCAAATCGCCGCCGGCGCGCGAGCCGGTGCCGGCTGAGGGAATCAGCGCAAAACGGCGTCGGCCTGGGCGGGAAGGTTCGGACATGGAGTGCAAGAGATCAGCGTGGATGCGGCGTTTGCACGGTTTTTGAGCCGTCACCAGCATGTAATTCGCGCGGATTTTATAATAGCGGCCAGTGTTAGGGCCTGTCGTCACGAGAAACGTGCGCGCGTTGACCCGAGCCGGGGCCAGCTACGCGAAGGGCAACGCCGCAAAGGGTCATTCCCTTTGCAAGGTGCCCGACAAAGTAGATGGCCCCCGAATTTTGGAAAATGCAGGGTCAACCCGGAGGGCAAGGGTAATTTGGGCCGCACGGCGTCGTTGCGGCCGGCTTGCTTGGAGTGACCAAGCGGCGCCGCCCACGCCTAGCCCTGCGACCCAAATTAGCCTTGCGCGCGCACGTTTCTCGTGACGACAGGCCCTATGACACCCCGCCTGCAAACGCCGGCGGGGTGTCGTGCTTTGCCTTGCCGACCGGTCCTACAAGAACCCGACGTCTCCCATGTCCGATTTCTCGCTTTCTGCCCTGCCCGCCGTCAAACCGGGGGCGCGCTTCGTATTCAGCGGCCTGCAAGGCGCGGCAGATGCCCTGCTGCTCGCACGGTACCTGGAGCAGCATCGCGCTGCCGTACCCATGCTGGCGGTAGTTTGTGCCAACGCCGTTGACGCCCAGCGCCTGGCGGAAGAGCTGCGCTGGTTTGCCCCGCAAGCGCGCGTAAAGCTGCTGCCGGACTGGGAAACGCTGCCGTACGACAACTTCTCGCCGCACCAGGACTTGATCTCCGAACGGTTGGCCACGCTGCATGACCTGCAGAACGGCGCGTGCGACATCCTGCTTGTGCCGGCATCGACGGCATTGCAGCGCATCGCGCCGCCGTCGTTCCTGGCGGCCTACACGTTCTTCTTCAAGAAGGGCGAAAAGCTCGACGAGGCTGCGCTCAAAGCGCAGTTCACGCTGGCCGGCTACGAGCACGTCAGCGCCGTCATGCGCCCCGGCGAATACTCTGTGCGCGGCGGCCTGATCGACCTGTTCCCGATGGGCTCGCCGCTGCCGTATCGGCTCGACCTATTCGGCGACGAGATCGAGACCATCCGCTCGTTCGACCCCGACACGCAGCGCAGTCTCTACCCCGTAAACGAAGTGCGCCTGCTACCGGGCCGCGAGTTCCCGATGGACGAGGCCTCGCGCACCGCCTTCCGCGGACGCTGGCGCGAGGTGTTCGAAGGCGACCCGACGCGCTCGCCCATCTACAAAGACATCGGCAACGGCGTGCCCTCGGCCGGTATCGAGTACTACCTGCCGCTGTTCTTTGAAGAGACCGCCACGCTGTTCGACTATCTGCCGAGCGCCACGCATCTGGCCTTCATTGGCGACATCGAAGCCGCCGTGCGCCGCTTCTGGGCCGACACCACCCAGCGCTATAACTTCATGCGCCACGACCGCGAACGGCCGTTGCTGGAGCCCGGCGCGTTGTATCTGGATGAGGAAGCGTTCTTCGTGGCGGCCAAGCCGCATGCACGTCTGGTGTTGCGCGCCGAGCCTGGCGATGCACCGCTCTCGCTGCCGCTGCCCAATGTCGCCGTCAACCGCCGCGCAGAAGACCCGCTGGTCAACCTCGAAGCGTTCCTGATGCGCAGCAACTGCCGCGTGATGATCTGCGCAGAATCCGCCGGCCGCCGCGAAACGCTCGCGCAGATGTTCGCCGCCAGCGGTTTGCATCCGGAAGGCGTGGCCGACTATGCCGACCTGATAAGCGGCGACGCCAAATTCGTGTTGGGCGTGGCACCGCTGTACCAAGGTTTTATCCTCGGAGATGAGCGCATCGCCATCATCACCGAGACCGAGCTGTACGCGCAGACCACGCGCCGCGCCGGCCGCCGCAAGCAGGAACAGGCCACCGCCGTCGATGCCATGGTGCGCGACCTGGCCGAACTGAAGATCGGTGACCCAGTGGTGCACAGCGAACATGGCATCGGCCGCTACCAAGGGCTCATCTCCATCGACATGGGCAACGGCGAGGAGGAGTTCCTCCACCTCGACTACGACAAGGGCAACAAGCTCTACGTGCCGGTGCACCAGTTGCATGTGATCTCGCGCTACTCCGGCGCCGATCCGGAAACCGCGCCGCTGCATTCGCTCGGCTCCGGCCAGTGGGAGAAGGCCAAGCGCAAGGCTGCGCAGCAGATTCGCGACACGGCGGCAGAGCTGCTGAACCTGTACGCGCGCCGCGCGTTGCGCCAGGGCTTTGCCTTCCCGCTCACGCCCGAGGACTACGTCAAATTTGCCGAGAGCTTCGGCTTTGAAGAAACGCCCGACCAGGCCGCTGCCATCGCCGCCGTCATCGCCGACATGACCTCGGGCAAGCCGATGGACCGCCTCGTCTGCGGCGACGTCGGTTTCGGCAAAACAGAAGTCGCCCTGCGCGCCGCGTTCGTGGCGGTGATGGGCGGCAAGCAGGTCGCCATCCTCGCGCCGACCACGCTGCTGGCCGAGCAGCACTACCAGACACTGGTCGACCGCTTTGCCGACTGGCCCGTGCGCATTGCCGAGATTTCGCGCTTCAAGAACAAAAAGGAAATCGACGGTGCCATCGAGGCCATCAACGCCGGCACCATCGACATCGTGATCGGCACGCACAAGCTGCTTTCGCCGGACGTCAAGTTCGATCGACTCGGCCTCGTCATCATCGACGAAGAACACCGCTTTGGCGTGCGCCAGAAGGAAGCGCTCAAGACGTTGCGCGCCGAGGTGGACGTGCTCACGCTCACGGCGACGCCGATCCCGCGCACGCTGGGCATGGCGCTGGAAGGCCTGCGCGATTTCTCGGTGATTGCCACCGCGCCGCAAAAGCGCCTGGCCATCAAGACCTTCCTGCGCCGCGAAGAAGACGGCGTGCTGCGCGAGGCCATCCTGCGTGAGCTGAAACGCGGCGGGCAGGTCTACTTCCTGCACAACGAAGTCGAGACCATCGAGAACAAGCGTGCCAAGCTGGAAGAGCTGATTCCGGAAGCGCGCGTGGTGGTCGCCCATGGCCAGATGCACGAGCGCGAACTCGAGCGCGTGATGCGCGATTTCGTGGCCCAGCGTGCCAACATCCTGCTGTGCACGACCATCATCGAAACCGGCATCGACGTGCCAACCGCCAACACGATCCTGATCCACCGCGCCGACAAGTTCGGCCTGGCGCAGCTGCACCAGTTGCGCGGCCGCGTCGGACGCTCGCACCACCAGGCGTATGCGTATCTGCTGGCACATGACCTGGACGGCCTGACCAAGCAGGCGCAGCGCCGGTTGGAAGCCATTCAGCAGATGGAAGAACTGGGTTCAGGCTTCTACCTGGCGATGCACGATCTGGAAATTCGCGGCGCTGGCGAGGTACTGGGCGACAAGCAGTCGGGCGAGATTTCCGAGATCGGCTTCCAGCTCTATACCGACATGCTCAACCAGGCGGTGAAGTCGCTCAAGGCAGGCAAGGAGCCCGACCTGATGGCGCCGCTGGCCGCCACCACCGAGATCAACCTCGGCACACCTGCCCTGCTGCCGCAGGACTATTGCGGCGACGTGCAGGAACGCCTGTCGCTCTACAAGCGCCTGGCCAACTGCGAGAGCGGCGAGACCATCGACAACATCCAGGAAGAGCTGATCGACCGCTTCGGCAAGCTGCCACCACAGGCACAGTCGCTCATCGAAACGCACCGCTTGCGCATAGCTGCCGTGCCGCTGGGCATCCGCAAGATCGACAAGGGCGCGGAGGCGGTCACGCTGCACTTCATACCCAACCCGCCGGTGGATGCGATCAAGATCATCGACCTCGTGCAGAAGAACCGGCAGATCAAGCTTGCCGGCCAAGACCGCCTGCGCATCGAGAACATCCCCGCTGAGACCGCCGCGCTGGCGCAGACGATTCGCCATGCCATGCGGCAATTGAGCTGATGCGCTAGCATCGCCGAATCAAAAGATAAGGACACACCATGAGCACCGCTCTCTCTACGCTCGACTGGGCCCGCAAGCTGGTCAGTTTTGACACTACCAGCCGCGGCTCCAACCTCGCCCTGATCGAAACCGTGCGCGACTACCTGCGCGGCGTCGGCCTTGAATCGCACCTCTCGCATAACGACGAGGGCAACAAGGCCAACCTGTTCGCCACCATTCCGGCGGCGGACGGCAGCGTACAAGGCGGCATCGCGCTGTCAGGCCATACCGATGTGGTGCCGGTCGACGGCCAGAAATGGGACAGCGATCCGTTTAACTCGGAAGTGCGCGACGGCAAGCTGTACGGGCGCGGCACGTGTGACATGAAGGGCTTCATCGCGTCATCGCTCGCGCTGGTGCCGTCGCTGCTGCAGGCCAAGCTGCGCGAGCCGGTGCACCTGGCGCTGTCGTACGACGAAGAAGTCGGCTGCGTTGGCGCGCCGCGCATGATCGAAGACCTGATCGCGCGCGGCATCAAGCCTGCCGGCTGCATCGTCGGCGAGCCCACCTCCATGCGCCCCATCGTTGCGCACAAGGGCATCAATGCTTACCGCTGCCGCGTGCATGGCCGCGCCGCGCATTCGTCGCTCACGCCACAGGGGGTGAACGCCATTGAGTACGCCGCGCGCATCATCTGCTTCGTGCGCGATCTGGCCGATGAATTCCGCGCTCAGGGTCCGTTTGATGAGGCGTTTGACGTGCCGTTCACCACGTCGTCCACAGGGCTGATCAACGGTGGAATCGCGCTCAACACGATCCCCGCACTGTGCGAATTCGTGTTCGAGTTCCGCAACCTGC
Source organism: Ralstonia sp. AU12-08 (assembly GCF_000442475.1). Classification (NCBI taxonomy): domain Bacteria; kingdom Pseudomonadati; phylum Pseudomonadota; class Betaproteobacteria; order Burkholderiales; family Burkholderiaceae; genus Ralstonia; species Ralstonia sp. AU12-08. The sequence goes on from NZ_ASZV01000018.1 coordinate 71,960, forward strand.
CGGGCGTGGATGCACCCGCCATCCGCGCGCGCGTGGAGCGCTACGTGCGCGAAACCATCGAGCCCGCCATGCAGCGCGAGCACCCGGACGCCCGCATCGAACTGGCCGAGATTGCCGCTGCACCGTCGCTGGATGCCTCCGAGCAGGCCGCCATCACGCAGCTCGTGCGCGTGCTGACCGAAGACAACGACAAGCGCAAGGTTGCCTACGGCACCGAGGCCGGCTTGTTCCAGCGCGCCGGCATTCCGGCCGTGCTGTGCGGCCCCGGCAACATTGAGCAGGCGCACAAGGCCAACGAATACGTGGAGCTGGCCCAGCTCGACGCCTGCGATCGCTTCCTCGCCAAGGTCGCCCACAGCCTGACGGCGGAGACGGCCTCCGCCTGAAATTTGTGCTGCGCACGCCTCACCTTTTGGTGGGGCGCATTCCTACCGGGGGCTTCGCTACAATAGCGCGCTTCCCCGGCGCATCCTTCCTCCCGTCCTCCCATGCCTGTCGTCCTGCAAAGCCTGTCGCCGCTGTCTACCGGCGATATCGAGTCCGTCCGCAGCCTGTTCGGCACCGCCGCCTTTGAAATGCGCGCGCCCAACGTTGCCGCCATCGAATGGGTGCACGAGTTGCCCAGCGAATTACGCGTCCAGCTCGACGCCATCTGCGCCAACCTGAAGCTGGACTACGCGTGGATTCCCGACGAATGGACGTTCGGTGATTTCCGCGTGCTGGCGATGGACATGGACTCCACGCTCATCACCATCGAGTGCATCGACGAGATTGCCGACTTCTGCGGGCTCAAGCCGCAGGTGGCCGCCATCACCGAAGCGTCGATGCGCGGTGAGATCAAGGATTTCAACGAGAGCCTGACGCGCCGTGTCGAGCTGCTCAAGGACCTGGATGCGAGCGTGCTGGAACGCGTCTACAACGAGCGTCTGCAACTCTCCCTGGGCGCAGAAAAGATGCTCAAGGCCGTGCAGGCCATGGGCATCCGCACGCTGCTGGTGTCGGGTGGTTTCGAGTTCTTCACCTCGCGCCTGCAAGAGCGCCTGGGGCTCGACCGCACGCGCGCCAATACGCTGGAGATCGTGGACGGCAAACTGACCGGCCGCGTGCTCGGCGAGATCGTCAATGCCGACGTGAAGGCGCAGACGCTCAAGGCGTTCTGCGAGGACATGGGCGTGACGCCGCATAACGCCATCGCCATGGGCGACGGCTCGAACGACTTGAAGATGATGGGTGTCGCCGGTTTATCGGTGGCGTTCCGTGCCAAGCCTATCGTGCAGGCGCAGGCCGACGTGGCGTTCAACGTTGTCGGCTTGGATGGGTTGCTGAATCTCTTCCCGCAGCAGTAAGGCACCAACCACCGGTTGAAGAAATCAAAACGGGGCGCAACCTGTGCGCCCCGCTCATCGCCCTGAAGGCTGCCCCGACCAGATCAAGCCCGCAGGTGCGTCTCCATCGCCTGCTTCAGATCGGCGATCAAATCGCGCGGGTCTTCCAGGCCGATATACAGGCGCACGAAACCACCCGCGTTCTCCCAATCGGCCGGCGGCCAGGCCGTAGCCGTGCGCATCGACGGGATGTTGTACGGCAGTGCCAGGCTGTTCGCCCCGCCCCACGAAAAGCCGATCGCAAAGTAACGCAGCGCCTCGATAAAAGCATCGATCTGCGCCTGCGAGTAACGCTCGTGCAGCACGATAGAAAACAGGCCGCTGGCACCGGTAAAGTCGCGCCTCCAGTTCTCATGGCCCGGGCAATCAGGCAGCGCCGGGTGCAGCACGCGCACGACCTCGGGCCGCTCGGCCAGCCATTCGGCCACTTCACGCGCATGGGCATCGTGCGCAGCCAAGCGCGTCGGCAAGCTCGGCAGGCCGCGCAGTACGAAATAGCAGTCGTCCGCCGAGACCCCCCAGCCCATGCGCATCCGCGTGGCCAGCAGCTTGTGGTGCAGCGCCTCGTCGTTGGTGATGGCAGCGCCCATGAGCACGTCGCTGCCGCCAGACTGGTACTTGGTCAGCGCCTGCACGGAGATGTCGATGCCGTGCGCAAACGGCTGGTAGTACACGCCGCCGCTCCAGGTGTTGTCGATCGCCGTGATGGCACCTGCCGCACGAGCCACCTCGGCAATGGCTGTGCAGTCGGGGACTTCCATCGTCACCGAACCCGGTGCTTCCAGCCACACCAGCTTGGTGTTGTGACGGATCAGGTCAGCAATACCGGCGCCGATCATCGGGTCGTAGTAGCGCACGGTGATGCCGAACTGGCGTGCCATCCATTCGCCATGGTCGCGGTTCGGACCGTAGGCATTGTCTGGGATCAGCACGTCGTCGCCAGACTTGATGAGCGCGAAGTACACCAGCGAAATCGCCGCCAGGCCCGAGGGCAGCAGCAGCGCATGCGAACCGCCTTCGATCTGCGCCAGCGCCTGGCAAAGCGCGTCGGAGGTCGGCGTGGCATGCAGGCCGTAACGCCAGTGCACCACACTGCCGCTACCGAAAGCACGCATATCGGCGAGGTTCTTGAACACCACGGTCGAGGCGCGATGCGTAGCGTGCGAGAACGCGGCAAAACCCGGCGGGACATTCAGGTCCGGATGCACAGCCAGGGTTGCGGGAAACTTGGGCGGGAGCTTGGTATCGTCGTTCACGAAAGATTCCTGGTGAGTGGCGTACGTGCAGCCGATCTGGCAGATTGGTGCTGCGGGCAACTGACCCGGCAGCTTACCAGTGCGCGCTGGATCGCGCGGGATTGACTGGCGGCAGCACCGGTGCCGGGGCGATCTGCCCAGGTGCGGCGGGCACCAGTGGCCTGGCTGGCGTCACTGCATTACTGTTGGCGGAGGCATCGTACGGAGGGATCACCACCACGGCGACCGGCCGCAACACAAACGGCAGCGTACTGCCGCCGTGTGCGACATCCGTCCAGGTGCCATGCACGATGCCGTGCGTGTCGATGGCGCCTTCCCATGTGCCGGTGACGTTCGTACCGTCGTCGGACTCTTCCATCAGGAAGCCGCCGTTTTCATATTCGCCAGTCACGAGGCGCACGCCCGGCCCTTTGCCCGCTGTGTACTCGCCGTGGACGCTGTCGATCTCACCGGGCTTGCGGCCGAGGCGCATGTGGATCGGCACATCACCGATGACACCGGTATAGACGGGATATTTCGCGTAGTCGGGCTGGGGCTGCAGCACCTGAGGTTGGGCCGTCTGGGCGGAGAACCCATTACCGGCCTTGGCAGCACGTCGCTTGTCGCCATCCGCGATGGCACGGTTCAGACCGAGGTCGCCCGGCTGCACGTTGGCGCCGCCGGTCGACACGTCATAGCCGTTGTTGGCAGCCGGCGTCTGGGCAGACGCCGTTGTCACACCTACGGCGCCCAGGGCCAGCACCAGCGCGAGCAACGCGCCGGCCGGCCCAGTCGGGCGCGCAATCAGAAGAAAGCGTTCAGATGCGTTCGAACACCGCCGCAATGCCTTGTCCTCCACCAATACACATGGTCACCAGTGCGTAGCGACCACCAATGCGCTGCAGCTCGTGCAGCGCCTTCACCGTAATCAGGGCGCCCGTTGCGCCGATCGGATGGCCGAGCGAGATGCCCGAGCCGTTCGGGTTGACCTTGGCTGGGTCCAAGCCCAGTTCCTTCGTCACGGCGCAAGCCTGCGCGGCAAACGCCTCGTTGGCTTCGATCACGTCCAGATCCTTGACCGACAGGCCGGCACGCTCCAGCGCGCGGCGCGTCGCCGGCACCGGGCCGATCCCCATGATCTTCGGATCAACGCCAGCATGGCCGTACGACACCAGGCGCGCCAGCGGCTTCAGACCACGCGCCTCGGCCACCGAACGCTCCATCAGCACCAGTGCCGCGCCGGCATCGTTCAGGCCCGAGGCATTGCCCGCCGTAACCGTGCCGTTTTCCTTGGCGAAAACCGGCTTGAGCTTGGTCATGTCGTCGATGGTCGCGTCGTGGCGGACGTGCTCATCGGTATCGAACTGGATGTCGCCCTTGCGTGACTTGATCGTCACCGGAACGATCTGGTCCTTGAAGTAGCCGGCCTGGATGGCGCGCGAGGCACGCTGGTGCGATTCCAGCGCGGTCTGATCTTGCTGCTCGCGGCTGATGCCGAATTCGCGGGCGACGTTTTCCGCCGTCACCCCCATGTGGATGGTGTGGAACGGGTCGTGCAGCGCGCCGAGCATCATGTCGACCATCTTGGCATCGCCCATGCGCGAGCCCCAGCGGGCCGCGGGTGCCAGGTACGGCGCGCGGCTCATGCTCTCGGCACCACCGGCGATAGCGATATCGGCGTCACCCAGCAGAACGGTCTGCGCAGCGTTCACCACTGCCTGCAGACCGGAGCCGCACAGGCGGTTGACGTTGAATGCGGGCGTTTCAGCCGACACGCCGCCGTTCACAGCCGCCACGCGAGAGAGGTACATGTCGCGGGGCTCGGTGTTGATGACGTGGCCGAACACCACGTGGCCGACCTCTTCGCCCTTCACACCGGCACGGGCCAGTGCCTCGCGCACGACCAATGCACCCAGTTCGCACGGCGCCACATCCTTCAGGCTGCCGCCAAACGTCCCGATTGCGGTACGAACGCCGCTGACCACCACCACTTCACGTGCCATTGCTGTCTCCATGCAATTGAAAAATGAATGGCGGTCAGTATAAACGCACGACCGTTCGCAAAATTTTAGGTAAAACTACGTAAGCTCACCTGGCCGGCCTCAAACTTCGCCCCACAGGTCGTGGCCGTCGGCGCCGGTGATCTTGACCGACACGAAATCGCCAGCCTTGTAGCGCTTGTAAGGCTTGGACGGCGGCGCGATGTAGACCAGACCGTCAATCTCCGGCGCATCTGCCGACGAGCGGCCGATACCACCTTCCTGATTCACCTCGTCCACCAGCACGCGCAGCGATTTGCCGACTTTGCGCTGCAGACGGCGGGCCGACACACGCTCCGCCACTTCCATGAAGCGCGCGCGGCGCTCTTCACGCACCTCATCGGGCAGCGCGCCCGGCAGGTCGTTGGCGGTCGCACCTTCCACCGGCGAGTAGGCGAAGCAGCCCACGCGGTCCAGTTCGGCTTCGGCGATGAAGTCGAGCAGCGTTTGAAACTCTTCTTCCGTCTCCCCCGGGAAACCGGCAATGAACGTGCTGCGGATGGTCAGCTCCGGGCACACCTCGCGCCAGGCACGGATGCGATCGAGCGTTTTCTCTGCATTGGCCGGGCGCTTCATGCGCTTGAGCACGTCCGGGTGGGCGTGCTGCAGCGGCACGTCAAGGTACGGCAGCACCTTGCCTTCGGCCATCAGCGGCATCACTTCGTCCACGCTCGGGTATGGGTACACATAGTGCAGGCGCACCCAGGCGCCGTATTGCGAAGCCAGTTCGCCCAGCGCAGCTACCAGCTCGGTCATGCGCGTCTTGAGCGGTCGGCCATTCCAGAAGCCCGTGCGGAACTTGACGTCAACACCGTAGGCGCTGGTGTCCTGCGAGATGACCAGCAGTTCCTTCACGCCGGCCTTCAACAGGTTTTCTGCCTCCAGCATCACTTCCGCCACCGGGCGCGAGACCAGGTCGCCGCGCATCGACGGGATGATGCAGAAGCTGCAGCGGTGGTTGCAGCCCTCGGAAATCTTCAGATATGCGTAATGCTTGGGCGTGAGCTTGATGCCTTGCGGCGGCACGAGGTCGATGAACGGATCGTGCGGCTTGGGCAAGTGCGTGTGCACCGCTTCCATCACTTCGCCCAGCGCATGCGGGCCGGTCACGGCCAGCACCTTCGGGTGCACGCTGGTGATGATGTCCTGGCCCGCAGCGTCCTTCTTGGCGCCCAGGCAGCCCGTGACGATCACCTTGCCATTCTCGGCCAGCGCTTCGCCAATGGCATCCAGGCTTTCCTGCACTGCCTCGTCGATGAAACCGCAGGTGTTGACGACCACCAGGTCCGCCCCGCCGTACGTGCCGGAAATCTCGTACCCCTCCGCGCGGAGCTGGGTAATGATTTGCTCGGAATCGACCAAAGCCTTTGGACAACCAAGCGAAACGAAGCCAACTTTCGGGCTCTGGGTACTAACGTCGGACATGGGGACAACCTGATGTGGGGAGTATTTGTGCCGCGCGTTTGACACGTACTTGGTATGTACATGAGCGCCGCGCGGATACGCATTTTACCCTGCCGGAGCCGTCTGCCGGCCACCCTGATGCAGCGCGTGCTCAATCACGCGTTGGATTTCCATCGGGTCCTGCAGGCGCCGGATGGCATCGTGCAACTCGGCCGCCTGCGGCCACGTCCGTTTCAGGTAGCCGAGCCATAGCTTGACCCGGCCATGCTCGTGCTTCGACAAGATGCGCGCGTGCAGCTTCTTCAGATAGTCGGCAAGAAAACCCAGCACAATCGGCCATTCTGCGGCGGAGGGGTCCGGCTCCATCCGCCCGCGAATACGCTGAGCCAGGAACGGATCGGACACGGCACCGCGGCCAATCATCACGTCATCGCAACCGCTGACGGCGCGGCAGCGCTCCCAATCGCCCACGGTCCAGACTTCGCCATTCGCAATGACGGGCACGGGCACGGCATCCGCGATACGCGCAATCCACTCCCAATGGGCTGGCGGGCGATAGCCATGATCGCGCGTGCGGGCATGCACAACCAGCGACGCCGCACCACCTTCTGCCAAGGCGGTCGCACACTCGATCGCGCGCGACGTATCGGAAACACCCAGGCGCATCTTGGCCGTCACCGCAATGTTCTGCGGGACAGCGGCCCGCACCGCCGCCACGATCGTGTGCAGCACTTCCGGCGTATCAAGCAGCATGGCACCGCCGCCGTGCCGATTCACCACTTTGGCCGGACAGCCGAAGTTCAGGTCGATCCCGTGCGGTGACAAAGTCGCGGCGTACGCGGCGTTCCGGGCAAGCCATTCCGGGTCGCTGCCCAGAAACTGAACGACCATCGGCGTGCCGCTGGCGGTGTAGCCGCCGTTGGCGATTTCGGGCGTCTCGCGCTCGTAGGTGCGCAGGGGCAGCAAGGAGCCTGTCACCCTGACAAACTCGGAGACACATCCATCGAAGCCACCGGCGCGGGTCAGCGTGTCACGCATGACGAAATCCGCGACGCCCTCCATCGGGGCAAGCAACAAGCGGCTCATGCGAAAGCGGCCAACCGGTCAATGTGCCGGAAGCTGGGGTTGAACATGGGAATAACCGAAGCGGGAATCGAGATTTTGAGGTGATGCGCAAAGCGCACGCATCAGCCTCTGAGGCCGCGCATTTTACCCTGTCGCCTCATTCCCATCGCCCCCCCAAAAAAAAAGGCGAACCGCCGCGCGATTCGCCTTTGTCCGCCAAGCTGGCCCGACTTACTTCTTCTCGGGCGGCTGGTTGAACGGGAACGTCCCGAACATGTTCTTGGCCTGGCTCTGCATCTGCTCCTGCATCTGCACGAACAGGTTTTTGCTCTGCTCGATGTAGTTGCTCATCATGCCTTGCATCATCGGCCCCTGCATGTTCATGAACTGCGACCACATGTCGGGGTTGAAGCTGTTGCCGCTGTAGAGATCCTTCGAGTTCTCGGCCAGCTTGCTCTGGATATCGACGAACGCCTGGATGTTCTTTTCCAGGTACGTGCCCATCATCCCCTGCATGGCATTGCCGTAGAAACGGATGATCTGCGCAAGCATCGAGCCGGAGAACATCGGCACGCCGCCGGTTTCCTCTTCCAGGATGATCTGCAGCAGGATGCTGCGGGTCAGATCTTCGCCGGACTTCGCGTCAACCACGCGAAATTCCTCGGTCTCCATCACGAGCTGCTTGACGTCTGCGAGCGTGATGTAAGTGCTGGTCTGGGTGTCGTAGAGCCGGCGGTTAGGATATTTCTTGATCAGCCGTTCGGTGCCCTTCTTGCTGGTGGCCATCATGCCTTTCCGTGTTGGCGATGCTGCTGCGGTGCAGCCGATGCAGTGCGAAATGACTGCACCAAGCGGTGCAGCAAAATACGCGGTTGCCCGGCTATTCCGATCTGCGTAGGAATGTGGCAACGCAGATGCATCCGGTTATGATCGGACGCCCCGTGTCTCCCTGCGGAGCGCCTCCGTGATTGGATTCTATGCGGATCGCCATGCAAAGAAAAGGCGACCTCCCCCGGTAAAAACCCGCAGCATTTTGATACGGTTGATGCACCCAAATGCGTATCGAAGCGCAACGCGAATACGCTGCTGCGACGCACTTGAGCATCGCAGCACCGAATGGGTAAAAACAGGTTGCGGGGGAAAAATTGCTGCGCCCATGCTGCAGCAAGACCGCAGCATGGGCGTTTGAAGGTCAGCCCATGTGCAGGCCGCCGTTGAGGGAGAAGTCAGCGCCGGTGGAGAAGCCCGACTCTTCGGACGCCAGCCATGCGCAGATCGAAGCGATTTCCGTCGGCTCACCCAGGCGCTTAACCGGGATCGTACCGACGATCTTATCGAGCACATCCTGACGAATCGCTTTCACCATGTCGGTCGCGATATAGCCTGGCGACACGGTATTCACCGTCACGCCCTTGGTCGCCACTTCCTGCGCCAGTGCCATCGTGAAGCCGTGCAGGCCAGCCTTGGCCGTCGAGTAGTTGGTCTGGCCAAACTGCCCCTTCTGACCATTCACCGACGAGATGTTGATGACGCGACCCCAGCCACGATCCACCATGCCGTCGATCACCTGCTTGGTCACGTTGAACAGCGACGTGAGGTTGGTGTCGATCACAGCGTCCCAGTCAGCGCGGGTCATCTTGCGGAACACCACGTCGCGCGTGATGCCGGCGTTGTTGACGAGGACATCCACCTCGCCCACTTCAGCCTTGACCTTGTCGAACGCGGCCTTGGTCGATTCCCAATCGCCGACGTTGCCTTCTGACGGAACGAAATCAAAGCCCAGCGCCTTCTGCTGCTCGAGCCATTTTGCCTTGCGCGGCGAATTCGGGCCGCAACCTGCGACGACGATGAAGCCGTCGCGCGCCAAGCGCTGGCAAATCGCCGTTCCGATGCCGCCCATGCCGCCGGTGACGTATGCAATGCGTTTGGTCATGTCCACTCCTAGTCCTTGTTATTGGAACCGCCCGAGTTTTTCTCAAGCGGAGATGCTTCGGATCGGCGCACACCGCTTTCGTTCAGCGCGCGCCGATAACACTACAAAGATTTACGGACGCTCGACTGCCAGCGCCACGCCCATGCCGCCACCAATACACAGCGAGGCCAGGCCCTTCTTCGCATCGCGCTTCTGCATTTCGTGCAGCAGCGTGACCAGAATGCGGCAGCCCGACGCGCCGATGGGGTGACCAATGGCAATCGCGCCGCCATTGACGTTCACCTTGGACGTATCCCAGCCCATCTGCTGATGCACGGCCAGTGCCTGCGCGGCAAACGCCTCGTTGATCTCCATCAGGTCCAGATCGTTCACCGACCAGCCGGCGCGCGACAGGCAACGCTTGGACGCCGGCACCGGGCCCATGCCCATCACTTTCGGGTCCAGGCCAGCGCTGGCGTAGGCACGAATGGTGGCCAGCGGGGTCAGGCCCAGTTCCTTGGCCTTGGCCGCAGACATCACGACCACAGCAGCAGCGCCATCGTTCAGGCCCGAAGCATTGGCCGCCGTAACGGTGCCAGCCTTGTCGAAGGCGGGCTTCAGGCCAGCCATCGAGTCCAGCGTCGCGCCGTGGCGAACGAATTCGTCCTGCGCGAAAGCGATCGGATCCCCCTTGCGCTGCGGGATCAGGATCGGAACGATTTCGTCGTTGAAGCGGCCCGACTTCTGCGCGGCTTCTGCCTTGTTCTGCGAGGCCACGGCAAACTCGTCCTGCGCCTCGCGCGTGATGCCGTATTCCTTGGCGACGTTCTCAGCGGTGATGCCCATGTGGTACTGGTTGTAGACGTCCCACAGGCCGTCCACAATCATCGAGTCGATGAGCTTCGCGTCGCCCATCCGGAAACCGTCACGCGAACCCGGCAGTACGTGCGGTGCGGCGGACATGTTCTCCTGGCCGCCGGCCACAACAATATCCGCGTCGCCTGCAATGATGGCGTTGGCCGCCAGCATCACGGCCTTCAGGCCCGAGCCGCACACCTTGTTGATGGTCATGCCCGGCACCATGTTGGGCAGCCCGGCCTTGATGACGGCCTGGCGCGCCGGGTTCTGGCCCGAGCCGGCGGTCAGCACCTGCCCCATGATGACTTCGCTCACCTGGTCCGGCGAAACCTTCGCACGCGAGAGCGCCTCGCGAATCACGGTTGCACCCAGATCCGGGGCGGCGATCTTCGCCAGCGAACCACCAAACTTGCCTACAGCGGTACGAACCGCCGATACGATCACAACATCGGTCATTTGCTTACCTTCCACAGTCGAAAGAGAGTCGGGGACACCGTCGGTGGCCGCAGCCGCGACGGCAACGGGGGATCATGCGCGCGATCTTACGCTTTCTGTTTGACGTAACGGCCGGGTGCGGGCTCGATCTCCGAGTAGTCCGCATTGCCATAGCGTTTGGGGGCGGCCTTTTGTGCGCCAGCGTGTGACGCTAGCCAAGCCGACCAGTCGGGCCACCAGCTGCCCGGGTGCTCTTTGGCGCCCTCGAACCACGCATCGGCGGTCTCGGGCAGTTTGGTATTGATCCAGTGCGAACGCTTGTTGGCCGCGGGCGGGTTGATGACGCCAGCGATATGACCCGAGGCACCCAGCACGAAGCGCCGTTTGCCCTTGAGCAGCGGCACCGACGCATATGCGGATTGCCACGGGACGATATGGTCCTCGCGTGAGCCGTAGATGTAGACCGGCGCATCGATCTTGCCGAGGTCGACAGGCGTGCCGCCCACCGTCAGCTTGCCCGGCTCCTTCAGGTCGTTCTGCAAGTACGTATGGCGCAGATACCAGCAGTACCACGGCCCCGGCAGGTTGGTCGAATCGCCGTTCCAGTACAGCAGGTCGAACGGTGCGGGCGTCTTACCCTTCAGATAGTTCTCGACCACGTAGTTCCAGACCAGATCGTTCGGGCGCAGGAACGAGAAGGTGTTTGCCAACTCCACGCCGCGTAGCAAACCAGGGCCAGTCGGAGCATTTGCGCCGATGGTCTGCTCGCGCATCTCCACCTGGGCTTGATCGACGAAGACGTCAAGGATGCCGGTGTCGGTAAAGTCCAGCAGCGTCGTCAGCAGTGTCAAGCTCGCTGCCGGGTGCTCGCCACGCGCGGCCAGAACGGCCAGTGCCGTGGAGAGAATCGTGCCGCCCACACAGAAGCCCAGTACGTTGATCTGGTCCTGCGCCGAGATCTCACGTGCCACGCGAATGGCCTCAATCGCGCCGCCCTCGATGTAGTCCTCCCAGGTGCGCGAGGCCATGCTGATATCGGGGTTGCGCCACGACACCAAGAACACCGTGTTGCCCTGCTCCACCGCATAGCGCACCAGTGAATTGGCGGGCTGCAAATCGAGGATGTAGTACTTGTTGATGCAAGGCGGCACGAGCAGCAGCGGCTTGGCATAGACCTTGGCCGTCAGCGGCTTGTACTGGATGAGCTGGAAGTAATCGTTCTCGAAAACGACCGCGCCTTCGCTGTTGGCCACGTTGCGGCCGATCTCGAACGCCGTCTCGTCGGTCTGCGAAATCTTGCCGCGCTCCATGTCCTGCAGCATGTTCAGGATGCCGGTACGCAGCGATTCGCCGCGCGATTCGAGCAGTTGCTTCTGCGCCTCGGGGTTCGTCGCAAGGAAATTGGACGGCGACATGGCGGCCGTCCATTGCGACACGGCAAAACGCACGCGCTCACGGGTCTTGGCGTCGGCCTGCACGGCATCGGCCATTTCCATCAGCGTACGGGCGTTGAGCACGTAGAAGGCTGCGGCATAGCCGTAGAGCGGGCTCTTGCGCCAGGCCTCGTTAGAAAAACGGCGATCGGACGGTGCAACAGCATCGGCGCTATCGCCGGTGCTCATATGGCGCCAGATCTGAAGCCACTCCTCGAGGTATTTCTGCTGGATTTCAGCCAGACGCTCCGGCGGGATCAGTGCGAAGGGCACGGCGCCCTCGCCCATCATCTGAGCGCCATTGAACTGGCCAAGGCCGGGAGCGGCAGCGCCTGGCTGCGCGAATGCGCCAGCGTAGGCCTGCCATTGCTTGAACTGCTCAGCCCATTGCGCCGGATCCGGCAAGCCCTGCCAGGGGGCTTGGGTGTGGGCGCTAGATGCTTTGGAAGATGCGGATTGACGCGTTGCCATAGTGCCCTCATGCATGCGATACGCGCCGTTCCGGGTGGTTATGCGGCGCAAATCGCAGTATTCCGGGGCATTGTTGCCTTGCCGTTTCAAGGCTGTCAATCGGAGTTGACCGATGATTGCCTGTAAACCGTGATCCAGTAAGGGTTTTGCCGAATCCGCCTGGGCGCGGCGTGCTTGAATGGCTAAGCACGGTGGCGGGCTATGGTCCAGCCGATGCAATTTCGTGCGAGACTGCCCCATTGCGCAAACGCCGGGCGCCTTCCGCCATGTATATCGTCGCCATTGGCTGGCTTTACGTTGTCCTGATGATGTCCTTGACTGAGCAATCGTGGATTGCCGGCATCGGCACATTCATCCTGTACGGCGTGGCGCCGCTGTCGCTCTTCTTGTGGATTGTCGACTCGCCGGCACGCAAGCGGCGCAGACGAGCGCGGGAAGCAGAGAATGACGCCGCCGCATCCAGCGACGGCGCCAACTGACGTCAATCAACGTTATTCCGCGCGCCAGATCAGGGTGGCCATGCGGCCAGTCGTGCGCTCCCGGCGATACGAGTAGAAGCGATCGGCGTCCGTCATCGTGCACAAGCCGCCACCGTACACATCCGTACAACCGACACGTGCCAGCCTCAGCCGGGCCAGCGCATAGAGATCGGCGAAGAACTTTCCTTCCGACACGCCCTTCACGAATGCCGCTTCGGTAGCCGGCAATTCATCCGGCTGAGCCGCATCGATGAAGGCTTGCCGCACTTCCGCGCCAACCTCGAAGCATGATGGGCCGATCGCAGGGCCCAGCCATGCCAGCCATGTCGGATCAGCCTCCTGACCGCAGGCACGCAGCCGTTGCATCATCGCGTCGACCGTGCGCTCAATCACGCCACCGCACAGCCCACGCCAACCGGCATGCGCCGCCCCGACCGTCACGCCACGCGCGTCGCTTAGCAGCACAGGCAGGCAATCGGCCGTCATGACCACACAAACGCGATCGCGCCAAGACGCCACTGCGGCATCAGCCACCACCGGTGCCGACACGTTGGTGAGTTGATCCAGGTCCGCCACGCCAGTGCCGTGCACCTGCTCCATCCACACCGGCTCAGCAGGCACGGCGGCACGCAGGATGCGGCGATTCTGTTCGACGGCATCCGGCGTATCGCCCACGTGTCGGCCCAGATTCAGGCCACCCGGCAGGCCGCCGGCCAGACCGTAAGGGCCGGTGCTGACACCACCCAGCCGCGTGGTCGCCAGCGCCTTGACGCGTGGATGTGCCGGCCAGTCGGGGATGATCCAATCAGTTGAAATCGACATCGGGGTCCAGGTCCAGGGCTTCCATCAGCTCTGCGAAATCGTCGGGCACCTCGGCCGTCCAATGGACCGACTTGCCAGATGCAGGGTGTACGAGCCCAAGGCGCACCGCGTGCAGCGCCTGCCGCGCAAACGGCACCGGCAACTGCGCCTTGATCGTCTGCGGTTTGCCGCGACGGAAGTTACGCGTGTAGACCGGATCGCCCAGCAACGGGTGCCCCTCGGACTCAAAATGCACGCGAATCTGATGCGTACGGCCGGTCTCAAGCTGGCAGCGCACCAGCGACACCTGCGCACGCCCCAGGTCCACCACGTCAAGTGTCTTGAAATGCGTACGCGCCTGCTTACCGCTGGCCGTCTCGATGATGGCCATGCGGGTGCGGTCGCGAGGATCACGGCCGATCGGCGCATCGATGGTGGCCTCTTCTGGCGTTTCACCCCAGACCAGCGCCAGATAGGTCCGCTTGACCGTGCGCGCTTGCAACTGACGCACGAGATCGGTCTGTGCAGGCAGCGTGCGGGCGACGACCATCAGGCCGGAGGTTTCTTTATCGAGACGGTGCACGATGCCAGCGCGCGGCAATTGAGCGGCATCGGGATAACGATGCAGCAAGCCGTTGAGCACCGTGCCGTTCCAGTTGCCTGCAGCCGGGTGCACAACCAGGCCGGCCGGCTTGTTGATGACGAGCAGCGTGTCATCTTCGTAGACGACATCTAGGTCGATCGGCTCGGCCACGAAGGCGTTCTCATCGGCCGCGCGTTGTGGCACGACCTCGATGCGAGCGCCGCCGGATACCGCCGCGCGCGGGCGCACCGCCGCGCCATCCATGCGCACGGCACCGGCGTCGATCCATTGCTGCAGGCGGCTGCGCGAGTAATCGGGCAGCAGCTTGGCCAGCGCCTTATCCAGGCGCTCTCCGTGCAGAACTTCAGGAACCTCCACGACGATCGGCTCAGCCGCCTCTGCGCCACCGACGGCAGGCAGATCGAGTGCCTCATCATCAAGCGCGTCTTCGGTTTCTTGCGAAGTGATGGAAACGTCAGCCGCTGCGTCGTCTGACGCGGGGCTTGGGCTATAATCCTTGATGCGATTTTTCATTGAGAAAAGGTGCCCATGTCGGTCACGAGCGTAAAGCAGGCGCGTTTTGGAGTACGAATCCGCGCACAAATCGGAGCAGTGTTGGCGGTAGGGTTTGCATGCCTGACCATTTCGGCCTGCGGCATCCTGCCAGAACAGCAAGACGAAACGGCTGGCTGGTCAGCCAACAAATTATATTCTGAAGCGAAGGAATCGCTCGATGGCGGCGACTACGCCAAGGCCGTCAAGTACTACGAAAAGCTCGAAAGCCGCTATCCGTTCGGCCCGTTTGCTCAGCAAGCGCAGATCGAAACCGCCTACGCCAACTACAAGGATGGCGAAACTGCTGCTGCACTGGCTGCGGTTGATCGCTTCATCCAGTTGCACCCGAACCACCCCAGCGTCGATTACGCCTACTACCTCAAGGGCCTGATCAACTTCAACGACAACCTGGGCTGGCTTGGCCGCTTCTCGAACCAAGATCTGAGCGAACGCGACCCCAAGGCAGCGCGCGCCGCCTACGACGCGTTCAAGACGCTGATCACGCGCTTCCCGAACAGCAAGTACACGCCGGATGCGACCGCACGCATGCAGTACATCGTGAACGCGATGGCCGAGCATGAAGTGGGCGCTGCACGCTACTACTATCGCCGTGGCGCTTACCTTGCCGCAGTCAACCGCGCACAGGACGCCATCAAGGATTACGACCGCGCCCCGGCAGTTGAGGAAGCGCTGTACATCATGATGAAGTCGTACGAAGCGCTGGGCATGAAGGACATGCGCGACGACACCGAGCGCATCATCAAGCAGAACTACCCGAGCAGCGATTTCCTCGCCTTCGGTCAGCGCAAGAAAGACAAGCCGTGGTACCAGATGTGGTAAGCAAGGCTTGAACAGCAGTAAAAAGCCCGGTCTGGTTTGGCCGGGCTTTTTATTTGTGCGTCACGTCGATGTCAGTCTGAACTGGCGTCTGTTGGCGGCGTATCCGGCTGCAGCGAGCGCAGAAAACCCGCTGCCGTGTCGGCCTCGCGCGTGCGCTTGAACGGCGGCAGGCTCTGCCAGATCTGCCGGCCGTAGTTCTTCTCCACCAGGCGCGGGTCGCAGATCATCAGCACACCGCGATCGGTCTCGGAGCGAATCAACCGCCCTGCTCCTTGCTTGAGCGTGATGACGGCGTGCGGCAACTGGTGCACGGCGAATGGGCTCAAGCCCTTTTTTTCCAGTGCTTCCATACGCGCACTCAGCACTGGGTCGTCGGGCGGCGCAAACGGCAGCTTGTCGATCACCACCAGCGACAACGCCTCGCCACGCACGTCCACGCCCTCCCAGAAACTCTGGCTGCCGATCAGCACGGCATTGCCGAGCGTGCGAAAACGATCGAGCAACTCGGTGCGGCTGGCCTGCCCCTGCACAAGCAGTGGAAAATCCCAGCCGCGCTGGGCAAACTCATCGGCCAGACGTTCGGCTGCCCGGTTAACGGCACGCAGCGTTGTGCACAGCACGAAGGTCTTGCCGCCCGCTGCCTCGATCATCGGTAAGGCAGCATCTAGCACGGCATCCGTAAAGCGCGGATCGCTCGGTTGCGGCAGATCACGCGGCACATAGAGCAAGCCCTGCGACGCATAGTCGAATGGGCTGTCCAGCGTCATCGACTGATCTCGATTCAGCCCAAGCTGTGCTGCGTAGTGCGTGAAGTTGCCACGCACCGACAGCGTGGCGGAGGTGAAGATCCATGCGCGCGGCTGGCCCGCACGCTGGCGCGAGAAGATCGGCGCGATGGACAGCGGCGTCAGATGCAGCTGCACAGAATTGGCAAACACCTCGACCCAGCGCACGCGCTCATCGAACGGCGCGGTTTCCACCGTCTCACCCTCTTCGTTCTTCACCACGGGCGGCGGCTTGGGGTTGGCCCATGCATCCAGCTGGTCGCACAGCGCGGCGGCGCGGCGATGGCATTGCTCGATGGTCTCGGCACGTTCGGCCTGAGCCTCCAACGCGCCTGTGAAATCCGACAGCGCTTGCTCCAGCTTCGGCAGCACCTCGTAGAACGGCTTGGCCGTCGCCTGATCGTTGTCGATCTGCTTGATGGATAGGCGCGCGCCGTCCTGACGGAATACCAGGCGCAAATCACGTGCAGCGCGCTCCAGCGGCGCGGCAATGGCAACCCAGTCCACGGCATCACGCGCATGCGACAGGCCCTCGGCCACGGCATCGCGTGCCAGTTCCAGAATCTGGTTGGTCGAAATCGTCTCGCCAAAGAACAGCGTGGCAGTTTCGGGCAACTGGTGCGCTTCGTCGAAGATGATCGTGTTGGCCGCCGGCAGCAACTCGGCCATCCCCGTGTCCTTCAGCATCACGTCTGCAAAGAACAGGTGATGGTTCACCACCACCACATCGGCCTGCTGCGCCTCCTTGCGGGCACGCATGACGAAGCAATCCTTGTAGTACGCGCAATCGGAGCCGAGGCAGTTGTCGCGCGTGGACGTAACGAGGTTCCACACCGGTGCGTTCTCGGGCACGGTGGACATCTCGGCCTTGTCGCCCGTCTTCGTGGTCTTCAGGAAGAGATTGATCTGGCGCAGCCACGCGGCATCCTGACGCGAAGACAGACGCCCGTTCTGTGACGTGCGTTCCAGGTGGTAATGGCAGACGTAGTTCGCGCGCCCCTTGAGCAATGCCACCGACACTGGCGCATTCAGCGCCTTGCGCACCGTCGGGATGTCACGCAGGAAGAGTTGATCCTGCAGGTTCTTCGTCCCCGTGGACACGATCACCTTGCCGCCCCACAGCATCGCCGGAACTAGGTACGCGTAGGTCTTGCCCGTGCCCGTGCCGGCTTCGACGATGAGCGAATCGGCGGCCTCGATGGCATTGGCCACCGCCTGCGCCATCGTCAGTTGCGAGCTGCGCGGCCGATACGAGTCGATACCTTTGGCCAGCGTGCCGTCGTCGGCAAAGAGCGTCGCCAGTTCAGCATGATGGGCATCGACAGGGACGGCTGCGGAAGCAGAGGTGTCGCCAGCCGCATCGGAATCATTCGGCGGCGCGGTCTGGGGGACAAGCGAAGTCAACGGAGAAAAGTCCCTGGGGGCAAATGAAGGAAGCCGCACGTGCTGGCGGCTTCTCAGAATTGGGATGGGCGATGCTCAGGCGGGCACGTCCGGTTCAAGCTGTAACTGTAGCAGCGTGATCGCGTCCTTGAGTTTCAACTTGCGCTTCTTGAGCCGCCGCAGTTGCAACTCGTCGTGATCGATTTCCGACGCCAGCTTGTCAATCAGGAAATCGAGATCGCGATGCTCGATCTGCAATTCGATGATGCGACGTGAGATCGTGTTCAGATCGCTGTCCATCACTTCCTCCCGGGACACCCGTCCACGCTTCAAAGTTTAGAACCCCAGCGGGCTCGCGTTATTGTTGTTTTGTTCGTTGCGGCGCTTGGTCTGCTCGCGGCGCTCTTCCAGTTCCTTCTGACGCTGCGCGGCGTCCTGCTGCTTCTCCTGGAACTGCTTGACGTTCTCCGCTCGCTTGGCGGCGTTGGCGGCGCCCTGCTCTTGCGCGGCCTTGAGCTTGGCATCGTGCTCCGCCTGCTTCTGAGCGTTCGCCTGTGCGTTGGCTGCACGTTGTGGCGCTTCAGCCTGGCGCTGCGCTTCGTTCAGGCGCTGCTGTTCCTGCTTGTTCTGGAAGTCGGTGCGGTTCTTCTGCTCAGCAGCTTCGCGCTGCGGACGCTCGGCGTTGTATTGGGCCTCGCGAATGGCGCGATCCTGATCGCGACGCGCAGCGCGGTCGGCGCGCTCGGCTTCATCCAGCGCCAGCTCGCGCTCACGGATGGTGTGGAGTTCCGTGCGGCGCACATCCTTGGCCTTGTCGATGCAGCGCGTGACGAAGAACTTGTCGTAACAGGCGCGCTCGGTCTGCGCATAGCGGTATTCAGCCCACGCTTTGGCACTGGTGATGCGATCGTGCTCTGCGCCGAAATCCGGCGGCGTGGCAGACACGGCTGGGGTCGACGCAGGGGTTGACGCGGCGGCCGGCTGAGATTGGCTCCACGCCGGCGCGGTACAGAGCGCGGCAAGCAGCAGAACCAGGCGGGAAACACGGCGCGCACCAGCGCGATGATGGGCAGAAAACGGGAGCGTAGGCATAACTTGCATTTTATCACCGCGCCTGTGCGGCAAACGTCGCGTGGGGCGCGCAATCAGCACCGGAACAGATTGTGCCTTATGGCAAAATGCGCGGCTTCCCATCGCACTCTCTGGAAGCAATGACCGATTCCGTGTTGCAGAAGATCGTCTCCCGCATTGCCGTTGAACTGGCGGTCAAGCCGCATCAGGTTGCCGCCGCCGTGCAACTGCTGGACGAAGGCGCCACCGTGCCCTTCATCGCACGTTACCGTAAGGAAGTGACGGACAACCTGGACGACACGCAACTGCGCAACCTGGAAGAGCGCCTGCTGTATCTGCGCGAGCTGGAAGACCGCCGCGCGGCGATCCTGGCTTCCATTGAAGAGCAAGGCAAGCTGACCGACCCGCTGCGCGCGGCCATCGAAGCGGCCGAAACCAAGCAGGTGCTGGAAGACCTCTACCTGCCCTACAAGCCAAAGCGCCGCACGCGCGCCCAGATCGCTCGCGAATGTGGCCTGGA
This sequence comes from Ralstonia sp. AU12-08, assembly GCF_000442475.1. Lineage (NCBI taxonomy): Bacteria > Pseudomonadati > Pseudomonadota > Betaproteobacteria > Burkholderiales > Burkholderiaceae > Ralstonia > Ralstonia sp. AU12-08. Next base: position 91,214 of record NZ_ASZV01000018.1, read on the forward strand.
GCCGCTGGCGCAGGCACTGCTGGCTGACCCGACGTTGGATCCGCAAGTCGAAGCCGCCAAGTTCGTCAACGGCAACCCGACCGCTGATGGCGGCGTGCCCGACGTGAAGGCCGCGCTGGACGGCGCGCGCGACATCCTCTCCGAACAATTTGGCGAAACCGCCGAGCTGCTGGGCAAGGTGCGCGAGCACCTGTGGAGCCAGGGCCTGGTCTCGTCGACGGTGGTGGAAGGCAAGGAAAGCGCCGAGGAAGAGAAATTCCGCGATTACTACGCGTATAGCGAACCGATCCGCAACGTGCCGTCGCACCGCGCGCTGGCGCTGTTCCGCGGTCGCAATGCGGGCGTGCTGTTCGTGAAGCTGGGTCTGGGCGAAGAGCAGGACGCGATGAGCCCGCACCCGTGCGAAATCATGATCGCCCGCCATGTCGGCATCGAAAACAAGGGCCGCGCGGCGGACAAGTGGCTGTCGGACGTGTGCCGCTGGTGCTGGCGCGTCAAGGTGCAGCCGCATATCGAGACCGAACTGCTGACGCAGTTGCGCGAGTCGGCCGAAGCCGAGGCTATCAAGATCTTCGGCCGCAACCTGCATGACTTGTTGCTGGCAGCACCCGCTGGCCCGAAGGCCGTGATGGGCGTGGACCCGGGTATCCGCACGGGCTGCAAGATTGCCGTGGTTGACCACACCGGCAAGCTGCTGGAAACCGCCACGATCTACCCGCACGAGCCGCGCCGCGACTGGAACGGTTCGCTCGCGACGATGGCGCGTCTGGCCAAGCAGCACAACGTGGCGCTGGTCTCCATCGGCAACGGCACCGCCAGCCGCGAGACCGACAAGCTCGTGCAAGACCTGATGCGCAACATGCCCGAACTCAAGCTGACCAAGATCGTGGTGAGCGAGGCCGGCGCGTCGGTGTACTCGGCATCGGAACTGGCAGCCAAGGAATTCCCGGAGCTGGACGTGTCGCTGCGCGGCGCAGTGTCAATCGCCCGTCGCCTGCAAGACCCGCTGGCCGAACTCGTGAAAATCGATCCGAAGTCGATCGGCGTCGGCCAGTACCAGCACGACGTGAACCAGCGCGAACTGGCCCGCGCACTGGACGCCATCGTCGAGGATTGCGTGAACGCGGTCGGCGTGGACGTGAACACGGCCTCTGCCCCGCTGCTGGCGCGTGTGTCGGGCCTGAACTCGATCCTCGCCAAGCACATCGTCGAATACCGTGACGCCAACGGCGCGTTTACCAACCGCGATGCGCTCAAGAAGGTGCCGCGCCTCGGTGACAAGACGTTCGAGCAGGCCGCCGGCTTCCTGCGCATCAATGACGGCGACAACCCGCTCGACCGCTCGTCGGTCCACCCGGAAGCGTATCCGGTGGTCAAGCGCATTCTGGACAGCATCAAGAAAGGCATCGGCGACGTGCTCGGCAACCGCGAAGCCCTGCGCGGCCTGACCGCCCGCGAGTTCACCGACGAGAAGTTCGGCCTACCGACCGTGGTGGACATCCTGTCCGAGCTGGAAAAGCCCGGGCGCGACCCGCGCCCCGAGTTCAAGACGGCCACGTTCCAGGACGGCGTGGAAGATATCAAGGACCTGCAGCCCGGGATGGTGCTCGAAGGCGTGGTGACGAACGTGGCCGCCTTTGGCGCGTTTATCGACATCGGCGTGCATCAGGATGGGCTGGTACACGTGTCGGCGCTGTCGACCAAGTTCGTGCGCGACCCGCACGAGGTGGTCAAGCCCGGCCAGATCGTCAAGGTCAAGGTGATGGAGGTGGATGTGAAGCGCAACCGTATCGGCCTGACGATGCGTCTGTCGGACGAGCCGGGCCAGACGCCGGCGCGCACCGGCGGCGGCGATCGCCCGAACGGCGGCGGCAATCGCCAAGGGGGTCAGCAACGCCGTGAGGCAGCACCGGCTGGTGGCGCGATGGCAGCCGCCTTCGCCAAGCTCAAGCGCTAAGACGCGTTCTGCTGGCTAGAACCCGCCCGGTCTTCGGACCCGGCGGGTTTTTCTTTGGCGCGAAGCCACCCACGCGGAGCACGTTACAAGTCCTTACGTGCGTGGAACTTTTCTAACACTCGCGCGTCGTCGGCCCGTCTTTCCGGCCCGTTAAGGAGGCACAGGCACACACCGCGCCTGGCACCCACGAGGAGAAACACCATGAAGACGAGCCACACCCTGATCGCCGTTCTGCTTGCTGTTGCTGGTACCGCTGCCTTCGCTCAGACCAACCCGGTCACACAGGTACAGCAAGACAATCAGCAGATCCACCAGGACAACCGCGACATCCGTCACGACAACCGCGATATCCGCCGCGACCGTGCAGACATCAGCGCAGACAAGGCCGCCCTGGCTGACGAGCGTGCTGAACGCAACGCCGCTCAACGCCGCGAAGACCGCGATCTGGCCAACGGCAACGTCAAGGGTGCTGAATACTGGAACAAACAGCGTGCGCAAGACCAGCACCAAGTCAACGCCGACCGCCGCGATCTGCACCAAGACCGCAAAGACCTGCACGCCGACGTCAAGGACCGCAACCACGACGTGCACGCACGCAACCACGAAGTGCGCAAACGCGACCACGACGCTTCGAAGATCTAAGATCTAACTCCAGCGTCGCCCCAAACAAAACGGCCCGTGCATCTCTCCGCACGGGCCGTTTTGTCTTTCAGTGACGCGGGTCTTAAATCTCGACCTTGGTCCCCAGCTCCACCACGCGGTTAGCGGGGATATGGAAGAAGTCCGAAGGCTTGGCGCCGTTCTGATGCATCCACGCAAACAGGCGCTCGCGCCACATCGACATCCCCGGCAGCTTGGACGGCACCACCGATTCACGCGCGATAAAGAATGACGTATCCATCAGTTCGCAGCGCGTGCCGATCTGCGGCTGGCCAAGTTCGAGCACGCGGTACACGTCCGGCGTTTCCTTGAAGCCATATTCGGCCTTGACGATGTAGATGCCGCCGCCTAGATCGCGCACGGTCACGCGGTGCTTGTCATCCACGTACGGAATGTCGCGCGTGACGAAGCTGATGAAGATCACGCGCTCGTGCAGCACGCGGTTGTGCTTCAGGTTATGCAGCAGCGACACAGGCACAAAGTCGGTATTGCCAGTCAGGAACACCGCCGTGCCTTCCACGCGATGCGGCGGATGGGCCATCAGGCCTGCCAGGAATGGCTCCAGCGGAATGCCGTCTTCCAGGCTGCGCGCGCGCAGCAGCTTCTTGCCCTTGTACCAGGTCATCAGCAGGAAGAACACGCCAGCACCCAGCATCAGCGGGAACCAGCCGCCGTCACGAATCTTCAGCAGGTTGGCCGCAAAGAACGCCAGGTCGACCACCAGGAAGCCCAGGATCACCAGCGTCACCAGCACCGTGTTCCAGCGCCACACCGAGCGCATCACCACCGCCGCCAGCACCGTGGTGATGACCATCGTGGTCGTCACGGCAATACCATAGGCCGCAGCCAGGTTGTCGGACTTCTTGAACGCCAGCACCACGCCAATCACCAGAATCAGCAGCATCCAGTTGACCATCGGCACGTAGATCTGGCCGATCTCGGCTTCCGACGTATAACGGATACGCATGCGCGGCACGAAACCCAGCTGAATCGCTTGGCTCGTCAGCGAGAACGCGCCCGAAATCACCGCCTGCGAGGCGATGACGGTTGCCGCTGCGGCCAGCACCACCATCGGCAGTTGCAGCGCCTCCGGCACGGAGCGGTAGAACGGGTTCTCGATCGTGCTCGGATCGGTCAGCATCATGGCGCCCTGGCCGAAGTAGTTCAGCAGCAGGCTCGGTGCGACGATAAAGAACCAGCCCCAGCGGATCGGGCGCGCACCGAAGTGGCCCATATCTGCGTACAGCGCCTCGGCGCCGGTCAGCACCAGAAACACGGAGCCCAGCACGATGAACGCCTGCAGCGCGTGGTCATGCAGGAACGAAATCGCATACATCGGGTTGATGGCCACCAGAATCTGGGGGGCCTTCACCAAGTTCATCAGGCCCAGCGCCGCCAATGCAGCAAACCACACCAGCATCACGGGCCCAAACAGCTTGCCGACCACCGATGTTCCGCTGCGCTGGATCAGGAACAGCGCTGTCAGGATCACCAGGGTGATCGGCAACACAAACGGCGACAGCGCGGGCGCCGCGATCTCCAGGCCCTCCATGGCTGAGAGTACAGAGATGGCCGGCGTGATCACCGCATCGCCATAGAACATGCACGCCCCGAAAACGCCAAGCATCATCAGCAGCGACATGCGCTTGGAATTCGGATTGGCCGTGCGCAGCGACAGCGCCATCAGAGCCAGGATGCCACCTTCGCCGTTGTTGTCGGCGCGCATGACGAACAGTACGTACTTGAGCGACACCACGATCACCATCGCCCAGAAGAGCATCGAAATGATGCCGAGTACCGCGGTGTTGGAGAACGGAATGCCGTGCTCCGGATTGAACGCTTCCTTGAGCGAGTACAGTGGGCTGGTCCCGATGTCGCCGAACACCACACCGACCGCACCGATCACCATGGCACGCAGGTTGACGTTGGTCTTGGGGGGGACCCCTGCTGCTGTAAGAGCTTGACTCATGCGCTTGTAAATCGGCCGAAGTACTGGCCGCTCAAAAAATAGTGCAATGCACAATGAGGGCGGATTGTACCCTGCGTCTTTCTTACGCCAACCCCTCAAACGGGCAATCGTTGCCGCGCTGCATCAGGACAAATCCCCCCTTGCCATTGGCGTTTTGGAGGCGATTGCAGCAAATCACACCGGCAAACAGCCGTTTGACATGTGCAACGGAAACCCGCGCAAAGCCAAGCGCTACGCACCTTGTTGCCGGGTCAGGCGTGCTGTACCGCACATAGTCAAACGTAGGACAGCAGCGGACAGAACTTTGTAGGAGAATGACCGACAAAGCTGAATTGCAAATTCCTTTGCCAGACCGCCCGGACGGCGGCGCGGCACTCCCTGAACAAGGTCGGGCCTTGTCTTATTCATCCATCCGCATCTGGGGACGCACGCAAACCGCATTGGCCGCACTGATCGTGCTGCTGGTCGTGGCTGGGGTGTTGTTCGCCATTCCCCGCGTGATCCTGCCCTGGGCGCAGTCGGCATTCGAGCAGCGTCTCGATCCGGCGGTGTGGGCGGACTACACCGGCCCGTACGACATGGCGGCGGCCGTAGTGGCCGTCAGCGCCATCGTCATCTACCTGACCCGGCGCTAGGGCCGGTTGACAAGGTTTTAACGCGCCAGCGCGCGGGCACACTCCGCCACCAGCGACGGACCGCGATAGATCAACCCGGTATAGAGCTGCACAAGCTGTGCGCCAGCGTCGATCTTTTCGCGCGCGTGCTCGCCCGCCAAGATGCCGCCCACGCCGATGATCGGTACAGCATCGCCCAGCAAACCACGCAACGCGCGAATCACTCGCGTCGATCCTTCACGTACCGGCTGACCCGACAGGCCGCCCGCCTCTTCCGCATGCGTTAAACCAGTCACGGCTTCGCGGCTGATCGTCGTATTGGTGGCGATCACGCCATCCATCTTGTGGCGCAGCAAGGCATCGGCCACATTGGCGATCTGGTCGTCGTCGAGGTCCGGTGCGATCTTCAGTGCCACCGGCACGTAGCGCTTGTGCTGATCAGCCAGTCGCTGCTGTGCATCGCGCAACGTACCGAGCAGGCTGTCGAGTTCGCTCGCGCCCTGGAGCTGGCGCAGGTTCTTCGTATTCGGCGACGAGATGTTCACCGTCACGTAGCTGGCGTGCGGGTACACGCGCTCCAGGCAATGCAGGTAATCGTCGACGGCGCGGTCGATCGGGGTATCAGCGTTCTTGCCGATGTTCAGGCCGAGCACGCCACCTGCCTCACGCCACTTCGATGCCTTCACGTTATTGATGAACGCATCGACGCCGCCATTGTTGAAGCCCATGCGGTTGATCAGCGCGTTCGCGGCCGGCAAGCGGAACATGCGTGGGCGCGGGTTGCCTGGCTGTGCGCGCGGCGTGACCGTACCCACCTCGATAAAGCCGAAGCCGAGCGCGCCAAGCGCATCAATATAGGCGCCGTCCTTGTCTAGGCCGGCAGCCAACCCAACCGGGTTCGGAAACGTCACGCCCATCACCGTGCGCGGTTGCGGCGCAATGCGCGCGCCAATGCAACTGGAGAATCCCATCGCATGCGCCCGCTTGAGCTGGTTCAACGTAAAGTGGTGCGCGTCTTCGGGGTCCATCGAAAACAGCAACGGGCGGGCAAGCGGGTACAGGGCGTTGAGCACGATCAGAGTCTGGAGAAGAACGCGAAAGGCCGCATTGTAAACGCGGCGGACGCACTGCCATGCATCGTGTGCGCCGCATTCGAACGCCACGATGTTCGATGAGTCTAAGTACCAAGTGTGGATTGACGTTGCAGGCACATCGCACGCGCATCACGCACCACCAAGATGCCGATTGCACGAGAAAGATGTTGCGTCGCCGCAGGGATTTCGATATAGTCTCGTTCTTCGACGGACGCGGGGTGGAGCAGTCTGGCAGCTCGTCGGGCTCATAACCCGAAGGTCGCAGGTTCAAATCCTGCCCCCGCAACCAGCCAGAAAGTCGAACGTGTTTTATACGGACGCGGGGTGGAGCAGTCTGGCAGCTCGTCGGGCTCATAACCCGAAGGTCGCAGGTTCAAATCCTGCCCCCGCAACCAACGACAAAAGTCGAACGGCTCGCTCCAAGACCTGGGCCGATAAAAAAACACCGCAGCAAAGCCCGCACTAGCGGGCTTTTTGCTTTTCTACGCGCTGCCGCATTCCACAAGTCAGTCGATACCCCGCCCCACACGGGGCCGCGCCACCTCGGTGATACACTGAGATATTCCACCTGCCTGAGTGCTCATGGTTCCCATGAAATTCTGTTCCAACTGCGGCCAGCCTGTCGTCTCGCGCATTCCCGCCGGCGATAACCGACTGCGCGACGTTTGCGATCACTGCAATACGATTCACTACGTGAATCCGCGCAACGTGGTCGGCACCGTGCCCGTGTGGAACGATCAGGTCCTGCTGTGCAAGCGCGCCATCGAGCCGCGCTACGGTTTCTGGACCTTGCCCGCGGGCTTCATGGAAATTGGTGAGACCACCGCGCAAGCCGCCGAGCGCGAAACGCAGGAAGAAGCCGGCGCCCGCATCGAGATCGGTGAACTGTATTCGGTGCTGAACGTGCCGCACGTGCACCAGGTGCACCTGTTTTACCTGGCCAAACTGAGCGATCTCGATTTCGCGCCGGGCGAAGAAAGCCTGGAAGTCGCGCTCTTCAATGAAGCCGACATCCCCTGGGACGACCTCGCCTTCCCGACCGTCATCCATACGCTTCGCTGCTTCTTTGCCGACCGCGCTGCAGGCAAACTGACCGACGGCAGCTTCCGCCTCCACACGCTGGACATCCACAAGCCAATGCGCTCGGCCACGGTCGACACACCGGCCACGACGTCGTAATCCAGCCTCGACACTTCTCCGCATCATGATCGCCTGGCTGGATCCGCACGATCCCTTTCCGCCGGTCGATCGCGCGCTCGGACCCGAATCCGAAGCACCTGGACTGCTCGCAGCCAGCGCAGACCTTTCCCCGCAGCGGCTGCTGATTGCGTATCGGCAAGGCATCTTCCCGTGGTACGCGCAGGGCCAGCCCGTGCTGTGGTGGAGCACCGACCCGCGCATGGTGCTATGCCCGGAAGACTTTCGTGTATCGGCCACCTTCCGCAAGACACTGCGCCGTGTGCTTGACAATCCAACCTGGGAAGTTCGCATCGACCACGCCTTCCGCGAAACGATGGTCGACTGTGCCACCACCGCACGCCCCGGCCAGCACGGTACGTGGATCACCGAGGACGTGATCCAGGCGTATACCGCTCTGCACCGCCGCGGCTATGCCCACAGTGTCGAGACCTGGTATGCCGGCAAGCGTGTGGGCGGTCTGTACGGCGTGTCGTTGGGCCGCATGTTCTACGGTGAATCCATGTTCGCCCACCGTACCGACGCCTCGAAAATCGCCTTGGCAGCACTGTGCGCCTTCCTCGGCAGTCAGGGCGTCGCGATGATAGACTGCCAGCAGGAGACCGAACATCTGGCGTCGCTGGGAGGAGCCCCGGTGCCGCGCGCAGCGTTTCTCGCGCATGTGCGGGAAGCGGCCAATGCGCCGGCCATCGTGCCGTGGCACTTCGACAAATCCGTGCTTCGTCGATGGACCGTGCGCAATGAGCAAGCTTAAGGAACTTCCTCTCTCGGCATTGCAGTTCTATGCCACCGCGCCTTACGCATGCAGCTACCTGGATGGCCGCTTGGCGCGCTCGCAGGTCGCCACACCGGCGCACCTGATCAATGCGGATGTCTACTCGAAGCTTGTGCGCGCCGGATTCCGGCGCAGCGGCATCTTCACATATCGCCCCCACTGTGACGACTGCCATGCGTGCACGCCCTGTCGCGTCGTGGTCGATCAGTTTTCGCCTTCGCGCACGCAACGTCGCGCGGCGGAGCGCCATCAGTCGCTCGAGGCGTTGGTCGCCCCGCTCACCTATGTCGAAGAGCACTACCAGCTCTACCTGCTTTACCAATCCGTCCGCCATGCAGGCGGCGGCATGGACCACGACAGCCGCGACCAATACGAGCAGTTCCTGCTGCAAAGCCGGGTGAATTCGCGTCTAGTGGAGTTTCGCGAGCCGCCCGAATCGCCATCGGCGGGCAAGCTGCGCATGGTGAGCATGATTGACGTGCTGGAAGACGGCCTGTCATCCGTCTACACGTTCTATGACCCGATGGAACACAAAGCGAGCTACGGAACGTACAACGTGCTCTGGCAGATCGCCCAGGCGCAGGCGCTGGACCTGCCCTACGTCTACCTCGGCTACTGGATCGAACAGAGCCGCAAGATGGCCTACAAGGCCTTGTTCCAGCCGCTGGAGCTGCTGGTCAATGGGGAGTGGCGGCGGTTTGAGGACGTGGCACCGGCCACGGAGTGAAACTCAGCGAGACGTCCGCTCAATCCCAGCATCGATCACGCCATATGCGCTGATATTGGAACTCTGGCTGTATTGCTCGCGCGAGGTCGTGCAACCTGCCAGCGCGGCACCCACGCACACTAACCCCGCTGCCCACAGCACGGCACGTTTCCACCCAGTCATTCGGTTCATAGGATCAACTCCTCTCAGGGCGTGGCCGTCAGCCGCTCGGCCAGCACCGTGTTGTACGCGCGGATCATCCCCGGGATCAGGAACACGTCCACCAGAACCCACAGCCCGCCGATGACAGCCAGCACCCAGCCGGCCGTATTGCCCATATCGCGAAACGCCAGCCAGGTTCCGCCAATGTTGGCGACCGCCTGCGCAATGCCACTGCCCGGCCGCTTCACGTAGAAACGATGTGCCCCCAGAAAGCCCAGCAGGAACCACCAGAGGTAAGCGACGCCCGCGGTCTTCTTCTGGGCGTCGTACAGCATGATTTCGCGGGCAGTTTCGTTCATAGGGGCGGCAAACGTGTCGGTTTTCGATCAGACAGTCACGCGACTCGTGCGTTCCATGTCTCGTATCGATTACATGCCGGCGAGCTTGGCTTCAGCCTTGTCGGCCCATAAGCGCATCTCGGCCAACAGCGAGGCCGGCGAGAACGAGCAACTCTCTTCACTGAACGACACGGCCATGTCCAACCGCTGCAGCATCGACTGGCGTACCTGATCGTATGCCGGCGGCAGCACTGCCAGCGGCGCGAGTGTGGCCTCATCGCGCCAGTGCTTGAGCAAGCGCGGAATGTCGGGCGACTGCGCGTGGCGATCCAGCGCGTCACGCAGCGTTTGCAGGGATTCAGTAGCGGTCATGCACGCGCCCTCTTCTCACGATACAGCTCACGGAATGTCTTACCGGCGGGCGCCGGCATGTCTCGTGTATCCGTCCAGCCCTTGCCGACCGGCAGCGAATGGATCAGCTTCTTGTCGCCGCCCATCCAGCGCAGCACACGCGCCGCAACCCACGTACCCGCCGAGTACAGCGCCGGCCGCCGCGCCATGAAGCCCCATACACGCAAACCGAAACGCTCGGATTGCGGACGCAGTTCGCGCTCCATCTGCTTCTCGCGCAGCGTGCGCAGCAGGTCCGACAAGGGAATCGATGCCGGGCAGACACGATTGCATTCGCCGCACAGCGTGGCAGCCTGCGGCAAATCGAGCGCATTGGACAAACCGACATAGCTCGGCGTCAGCACACTGCCCATCGGGCCTGGATACACCCAGCCATACGCGTGCCCACCGATCTTCTGATAGACCGGGCAATGGTTCATGCACGCGCCGCAACGAATACAGCGCAGCATCTCCTGGAACTCACCGCCAATCAGGCCACTGCGTCCACCATCGACGATGACGAAGTACATGTGCTCTGGGCCGTCTTTCTCGCCGGGCGCGCGCGGGCCGGTCAACAACGAGAAGTAGTTCGAGATGGCCTGCCCCGTGGCCGAGCGCGGCAACAGACGCATCACGGTCGCCAGATCTTCGAGCGTCGGCAGCACCTTCTCGATACCCGTCACGGCAACGTGCACGCGCGGCATGATCGTGCACATGCCTTCGTTGCCTTCGTTGGTGACGATGGCCACCGAGCCCGTCTCGGCAATGATGAAGTTACCGCCCGTCACGCCCATGTCGGCGGACAGAAACTCAGGCCGCAGCACTTCACGCGCCTCGCGCGTCATCTCCGGAATATCGGTCAGGCGCGGCTTGTTGTGCGTCTTGGCAAAGAGGTCGGCAATCTCCTCCTTATCCTTGTGCACCACCGGCGCAATGATGTGCGACGGCGGCTCGCTGTCGTTGATCTGAAGGATGTATTCACCCAGATCCGTTTCGATACTTTGCACGCCCATCTCGCCGAGCACCTGGTTCAGGCGCATCTCCTCAGTCACCATCGACTTGCTCTTGATGACCTTCTTCACCTCGTGCTTGCGGGCGATTTCCGCCACCAAGCGAGCGGCATCGGCCGTCGTTTCGGCAAAGAGCACCTTGGCGCCACGGCGCGTAGCCTCGGCCTCGAACGTGGCGAGCCAGACATCGAGGTTCTCCAGCGCGCGGTTGCGACGCTCTTTCAACGCCTCGCGCGTGGCCTGGAAATCAATCTCCTGGATGGCCGCCGCGCGTGCGGTGACGAACTTGGTCGAGAGCTTGGTCAGGTTCTGCTGCAGGCGCTTGTCGGCAAGCTTCTGCCCGGCGCGCGCCTTGAATTCCATGCTGCGGACTTGCATGCGATTGCGTCTCCGTCGTGTTTTTGGTGCTCAGGCGTCGCCGGCAAGGACCTGCGCGATATGCAGCACACGCGTGTTCGTATCGCCTGTGCGGCGCAGTCGGCCTTCGATGTTGAGCATGCACCCAACGTCGCCAAGCACCACGGCATCAGCGCCGCTGGCCTTGATGTTGGCGCACTTCTCGTCGGCGATGGCGGTGGAGATGTCACCGTACTTGATCGAGAACGTGCCGCCGAAGCCGCAACACGCCTCGCACGCCGGCATCTCAGTCAGTTGCACGCCGGGTAGTTTGCCGAGCAGCTCGCGCGGCTGTGTCTTTACACCCAGCTCGCGCAGGCCCGAGCAGGAATCGTGATACGTGACGTGGCCCTTGAACTCGGAATCAAGCGATTCGATACGCGCGACGTTGACAAGGAAATCGGTCAGTTCGTGCACGCGGGGGGCGAGGCGCTCATAGCGGCCGGCAAGCTCCGGATCATCGCGAAAAAGGTCGGCGTACCCCTTGCGGATCATGCCGCCGCACGAGCCGGACGGGATGACCACGTAGTCGAACTGTTCGAACTCCTTGAGCGTTTTCTCTGCCAAGTCGCGTGCCAGCGGGCGATCACCCGAGTTGTAGGCCGGTTGGCCGCAGCACGTCTGGGCGGGCGGCACTACCACGTCGTAACCGGCCTTTTCCAGCAGCTTGAGCACCGAAAAACCGATGTCGGGCCGCATCAGATCAACCAGGCAAGTGACGAACAGTCCTACGCGCATGGGGAGTCTCTTGTGTTCTTGGAAGCCGCCATTATGCGCCCGACGCCCAGCCAGCGCGGGTTTTCAGGCAATGAACTTCTTCATGCCGATGGTGAGTGCGCTTCACGATGCCCCCTCAAGCACAACGCAAGCGCGACCGAGAATGCCCTCGAAAATATCCGGAATCACGTATCCGGATGGTGCGCATTTTCACATCGTGGGATAAAATTTTGCATCGCATCCGCACCCATTCCTGCACCCATGGCAGAAGCAGACAAGGACCCCGGCAAGACGTCCATCCAGGTCATCGAACGCATGATGATGCTGCTTGACGCGCTGGCCGAACACGCTGACCCAGTCAGCCTGAAAGCGCTGTCCGCCAGCACCGGCTTGCACCCATCCACCGCGCACCGCATCCTGAACGACATGGTGGCTTGCCGCTTTGTCGATCGCTCCGACCCCGGCAGCTATCGCCTCGGCATGCGCCTGTTGGAGCTTGGCAATCTGGTCAAGGCCCGCCTGTCGGTACGTGAAGCTGCGCTGACGCCCATGCGCGCGCTGCACCGCCTGACAGGTCAGACCGTCAACCTTTCCGTACGCCAGGGCGATGAAATCGTCTACATCGAACGCGCCTACTCGGAGCGCTCGGGCATGCAGGTCGTGCGCGCCATCGGCGGCCGTGCGCCGCTGCATCTGACCTCGGTCGGCAAGCTGTTCCTGGCTGCCGATGAGATCGGCCGCGTGCGAGCCTATGCCACGCGCACCGGCCTGTCTGGCCATACGCGTACGTCGATTACCGATCTACCCAAGCTTGAGCGCGAACTGAACTGGGTACGCACCAACGGTTACGCACGTGACAACGAAGAGCTGGAACTGGGCGTGCGCTGTATCGCTGCAGGCATCTACGATGATTCTCGCCGGCTGGTGGCGGGCCTGTCGCTGTCCGCACCGGCAGACCGGCTGCAGGACAGCTGGCTCGACAACCTCAAGGACACCGCCCTGCAAATCTCCAAGGGTATGGGCTACACCTATGACGAGGAGCCGG